>JAFGDM010000170.1 GCA_016932115.1 Deltaproteobacteria bacterium
CATTTCAGTCAATTTACGAGTCAACAGCAAAGCCTTTCGCTTGGAAGTTTTCTCGCAAGGATCTCAAATCACTACTTGAAAAACTAAGTGGCCAGGAGCAGTCCCAGAAAATGGCTGCGTGAAAATACGTCACCGAGCTTTCGGTCCAGACAACTTAGTTAGAGCATGCGGTATTGGGGCTCTTGTTCGTCAAATATGTCTCGGATGCCTTTGGCATCCGGCGACAAGAGTTGATTGCCCAGTTTAAGGCCCCGGAGCAGGACTATTTTCTCGGTCAGGAGGAGCACGCCTCGGATGCGGAGTATCGGACCGAGATAATAAACGTGAGGAATCAGGGTCGCATAAACCAATACCCGTCCCCCCTTGGTAAGGCAGTAGGAGGGGTGACCCAAGGTCACCACTCCCTAATATTGATATGGGGCAAGGACACAAAAATAAATAGCGGGAGGATTTTGCTGACGCCCACGCCGCCGAACAGGCCCGCCTTGCCGCCACGCTCGAGCGGCATCAGCACATCAATGACCTTGATGCCCGTCTAGAAGAGCTTGGATTTGGTGGAGCGTCGGGCCACCGGCGGCGGGGCGCGATGGACGGTGCGCCACTCCTCCACGTTCGAAACTTCCCCTTCGCGGTCGAGCAGGTTGCCGAACACGTCGAACATTCGCGAGAGAATTCCCTTGCCCACCGGCGCCTTCAACGGCCCGCCCGTGTCCTCAACCACCATGCCTCGGTCAAGACCCTGCGTGGGGGTCACCGCTATGCCGCGCACGCGATGCGCGTCGACTTGAGCCAGGACCTCGATGGCAATTTCCCCCTCCTTCGCGTGCAGCAACGCGTAGATGGCCGGCAAATGGGCATCGAAACGCATATCTACGACACTGCCGCGTACCGAGACCACCGCACCGAGATTCGAAGGACTGGTTTTGTTTTTCACCTCTCCTCTTGCTGATCCACCGTCCGTTCAATTAGCGCCTTGATCTTCTCCTTTTTTTTGGTTACCATGTGATACCTGCGAAAAAGCGTAACGGCGGCATGACCCCACTCCTAGCGTAAACCCCTTTGCTTTATGACGATGGCTTAGCCGTTTCTCCTGGAAGCTCTTTGACCAAAACGGTTGAAGGTTGTGTGGTGTATGACTTATCACGGCTCAAAAGAAGATAGAATTGCGTCCATCTGATTTTCAAGTTCGCAGCGTCTTTCAGAAGACATTGCAAAGAAAATATCGGGGTTTTTGATAAACTCCATCACGAACTCAACAAGCTCCGGCCCAATACCGGCACATCTCATAACCTCATCTTTCGAACTGCAGTTCTTGCTCTCTTCATTCATGTCTTCCCCCCGTTTCGCCATATCGTTCAGAGTTCTCTTTCGCATTTCTTGCAGTTGAGATGGTTAGGCACCGGGGATTACACACACCTTCAACCCCATCAGCCGATTATCTTGACAATCCTACCGGAACCGATTTAGCTCCGTTTCCAATGAATCGAGCCTGCGGGAAATGTCTCCGCTTTCCTCGATCGTGGCGTACCTGCCTCCTTCCGTGATCCGTAAATATTCATGCCGAATAGAGTCCAGTCTTGATTGAAATTCTCTCTCCTCTGTCAGGGGCAAACGCCTGCTGATTCTTGCATCATCCAGCCTTTTTTGGAGTGCCACAATCCGGTCCCCATTCCTTGGTTGTTCAATCCTTGTAGGCCGGGCAAGCCCTCTGTTGATCTCCTCCGCAAGCGCATCAAGTCTTCCATTGAGCCTGTCCCAGTCGTCCCGGTAGACCCTTTTGTCTCTCAGCTCCGTGTAGTCTGTTCGAATACCCTTCAGCGTCGTCAGAAACATCTGTGACTGATCAGGGCTAAGCGCGCCGGTTTTTAGACCGTCTCCAATCTTCTCCTGGATTACAACCATCTTAGTCTCTGCAGTTCTTTCATAATCCGGCCATGTTTGAGGCATTGTGGCACAGCCCGAAAACGAGGCTAACCCAAAAACCATTAGCACTATCAATAGAATAGCGTTCTTCATTTCTCTCCTCCTCTTTTTTAAATAGTGTCTGAACGAAAACTGGTAAACTTAATTTCAAGTCACCTTGTTCCCTGCCCCACTTCCGCAAAGAGAGATTCCCGTTCTGGCGCTGCAATCATTCGAATACACCGTCACTATCCTACCGTCTTCTACGCCAATAGAAACCGCCGCCGCCGAACAATAGGACCAACACGATAATGATGATGATAAGCGTTGTAGTACTCATTCCAATTTCCTCCCTTCATTTTGTTGTATATCCGTATTAAACTCGGATTCTTCCGTTTGCCGCGCGCTTCCCATGTTTCACCACCCCCCGACTTGGCCTTACGTTCGTCCCGCTCGCTCGTTCGCTTGAGTTTTTTTGCCTGTCAGGTCGCCTGCAGTTTGCTCGATCTTGCCTACGGCCTTGTCGATGATCTCGCCCATTGTTTGTCAACCTTGGTACATGATACGCAGGTATCACTACTTCTCCAAAACCTTCTTGATCTCGCCAGTCTTTTCTTGGACTTTGCCGCTTTTGTTTTCCTTTTTGCCTTCGGCTTCCAAGTCATCATTCATGGTTACTTTCCCGGCGATCTCCTTGATCTTACCCTTCACCTTGTGAAATGTGCCCTCTGTCTCATCCCTTGTGCCTGATTTCATGGTGTTCCTCCTTTCAAAGTTTGTTTTGGTCTGAGTAATGGTAGGTTGACCCCTGTCATTCGTATGATGACCTGGATCATACATATGGTAACTGCAAGTAGCCTGCCAAGAACCGGAAAAAGCAAGAAGGTGAAATCATCCTATAATAACAGTGGATTAGATGAATGGGGGAAACGGGCAGGGAAAAGTGAACCGATGGGTTTGGCTTCAATATTTGGTGGAACCTCCACATATTGAGGGAGTCTTTATGGAGAGCCGGTTCTCAATCTCGCTCCTTGGTCTCCGGCCGGACGATCCCGACATCATGCATCCTCGCTCTCAAGGTGCTCGGGTGGAGACTCACAGATAGTCTGCGTTATTAGGGCAGGGACAGGATCAGGGCGTCACAAAATTTGTGGCGTAGCCTCAGATTCCCAACAGCATTTTGATATTTGGATTTTGCATGAACGGAAATTTTCGTTCACGCACTACTCCTTAGGCTGAGATCACTCATTTTCTTGGTCTATTTCTTCTTGCTCGAAACAAACAGGAGCGCGCCGCCAACGACGATCGCCCCCACGCCGGCCCACACGGGCACGTTGACCGTCTGCTTGTCCTTTACCGACAGCTCGATCGGGCCCAGCTTGGCCTCATGGGTCTCCTTGGTGTAGCTGAAGCTGCCATACGCCAACCCGAGGATGCCGGCAATGATAAGCACAATTGCCAGAATTTTGACTGTATTCATCTCGTACTCCTATCGGTAGACACCTCCTAAACGGCGTCTCCACTTAAATTCGTAACAACCCGAGAATTCCGAATATAATGAGATAGATGGCAACGATGTAATTCAATAGCTTCGGGGCAAAGAGAATCGCTATCCCCGCGATTAAAGCAACCACCGGCTGTGGCGATATATCGAATTGCATGTTATCGGTCCTCCTTTCTCAGCTCTGCATGAGCCAGGATTTCCCCAATCCATGTGGAATACGATCCGGAGTCTATGGGTTTTGCCAGACCTTGGGCAGGAATGACACATGAGGTTTTTCTATTGCTGCTTGAGTCAGTAGAGGTGGGTCCGTGAACTCCCTCCAATTGGGTCCATTTTATCCGGTTGGCGGCACGAAAGGCACTTTATGTTCATCTCCTCAACTCCAGGGCTCCTTGGATGGTGCTTTGAAGATCTTTCAGTGCAAAGGGCTTGAATATGACCGAGTCAACAGGCCGTCTTTCTAAGTTTCTAAAAACGGTCTCCCTATCCTCACCCGTCATCAATACAACCGGAGTATCAGGCGACTTTTCCTTGATGCAGCTTGTCAAGCCCCAACCGTCCATGAATGGCATGTCAAGGTCTGTTAGAACCAGATCGAAAGAGGCATTGAGAAACGGAGAGAGTGCTTCGAGACCGTTACCGCCAAGGACAACCTCAAATCCGATGAACTCAAGGAACCTGGAAACCATATTCTTAATGGCCTTATTATCCTCAGCCACCAGGATACGTCCGGATATGGCTTGCCCTAGGTTCGGGGCTGCATCATCTTTCGCCTCTTTCTTGGCCTCTCCCATCCCACGACGCCTTTCTACTTACCCAGGGTCTTCTCGAGTTCGCCAATTTTTTCCTGAACTTTTCCGGCAAGCTTTTCCTCTTTGCCTTTGCCTTCCAAGTCAGCATTCGAGCTCACTTTTCCCGCGATCTCCTTGATCATACCCTTCACTTTATGAAACGTGCCTTCCGCTTGGTCCTTTGTGCTTGATTTCATGGTATTCCTCCTTTCGCAATTTGTTTGAGTAATGGTGCGATGGCCCCGGTCATCGTGGTCACTCAACTGCTGGCTGGGACCGCGCGTCCGGCCTCTTTTTGCCCGCTACTGATAACCAGGATCATGCCGATCATCACTGCAAATGGCCTGCCAGGAATCTGGAAAGGGACCAATTTGGAATAATTATGTAATAACAGCTGCTTAGATGAATGGTGAAAAGGGCAGGGAAGGATGAACCGATGGTTTGGCCTCAATATTTGGTGGAACCTCCATATATTGAGGGGACTCTTTAGGAGAGCCGGTTCTCAATCTCACTCGCTGGCCTCCGGACGGACGATCTCGAGCTTACGCATCCGCGCTCTCAAGGTGCTCGGGTGGAGACCCAGGATCGCCGAGGCCCCGCTCTTTCCCTCGATGCGCCATCGGCATTCCGAAAGGATCTTGAGGATTTGTTTTCGCTCCGTCTCTTCGAGGGTTCTTACGTCGGATGACGGGGAGAGGAAGGAAAACTCCAGTTTATCCGCCAACTGCAGAACAGGCCCGGGGCACAGGATAACGGCCCGTTCAAGGACACTTTCCAGCTCCCGGACGTTCCCGGGCCACGGGTAATCCTGCAGGGTCTTCATCGTCTCTTTCTGGATCGACGTGATGTTTTTCCCCAATTTCCTGACATATCGCGGCAGGAAGGTCTTGACCAACAACGGGATGTCTTCTTTCCTCTGCCGCAAGGGAGGGATAGTGATGGGGAAAACGTTGAGCCGATAGTAAAGGTCCTTCCGGAATCGCCCTTCGCGGACCTCTTCCTCAAGGTTTCGATTGGTCGTCGCCACGATTCGCACATCGACCTTGATGGTATGAGACGAACCCAGGCGCTCAAACTCATTATGCTGGATGACCCGAAGGAGCTTTGCCTGAAGCTCCAGCGGCAGTTCCCCGATCTCGTCAAGGCAGATGGTGGAACCGTTGGCGACCTCGAACCGGCCTGCCCGGCGGGTATCGGCCCCGGTAAATGCCCCTTTCTCCCGGCCGAACAATTCGCTCTCCATCAAATTGGCCGGCAGGGCCGCACAGTTGACGGTGATCAGCGGCCGATCCTTGCGAGGGCTCATGTCATGGATGGCGGCGGCGATCAGATCCTTTCCCGTACCGGTCTCGCCGAAGATGAGGACCGTTGTGTTCGCAGGAGCGACCTGCTCCGCTCGAAAGAGAACATACTTGAGCGCATCACTTTCCCCGAGAATATGGTCGAGGCAATGTTTCATTTTACTCTCTTGACGAAAGTAAATATTCTCCATTTCGAGCCGGTCTTTCAATATTTTGATTTCAGAGAGAGCCGTCCGAAGTTCGACGGTTTGTCGTTCCAGATCGTTGCAGGATTTTTTTAAGGCCTCCTCCATCTCCTTTTGCTCGGTGATGTCCACCATGACGGCGCACACCGCACCGGGCATATCCGTGTTCCGAAGGCCGCTTATGGAAAGCAAGACGGGTGCGGAAATTTCACCTGCGCCCTGTAAGGTCAGTTCTCCCTTGCTGTTCCCCTTTAATCCCCGCTCAATTAATACCTCAAATAACTGAAGGTCTGTTGTTGAAATGTATTGGTGGATTGAAGATCCTATCGCTTTTTCCAGAGACACGTTGACGATATCCGCAAAGCGTTGGTTACAGTAAAGGATCGTGCCGTCGGGGGCAAGGGTGACGGCCCCTTCGTTCATGGTTTCGACCATGACCCGGTAAGGATGATCAGCGCCCGATAGTGAAAAGACGCGCTCTCCTTCCGCCGTCGAGACAACCAGACCATCCACCTCACCGCCATAGATGGCGCGCAGGGTCTCCTCAGCTTCCATCAGCCGCGATGTGAGTTCCCGCAACTCATCCAAAAGGTGTTGGCGTGTCTTATCCGGTTTATTCATAAATGCTCACTCAGGATGTCCGGGGTTTCAGATCCATGCCTGTCAGAACCTTCTCCGTATCCGACATGTCGCCGATGAGCCTGCGGAGTGGCAGGGGGAGTGTCTTGATGAGCGTTGGCGCGGCAATAATCTGTTCTCCCTTGGCCAGCTCGGGCTGTTGGTAGAGGTCTATCACCTCGAGTTCGTAACGGCCCGCCAGGTGTTCTTCGCAGATTTTCCGGATATTGGTGATGGCCAGGGTTGACCGTGGGGTCAATCCGGTAACATACAGCCGAAGAACATACGCTTCGTCGTTGTGCCACCCTGTGGCCTTTTCGAGGGCCTCGGCGCGGGTTTTCCCTCTTTTCACCGCCATTTCTGTTGCTCCAAAAGTGAATCTACAGGCTTCCTTATAAACATTTTGGACTGCGTTATCGGTTCGGATTCGTCGACGGCGTACTATTGGTACGACTTACTCCGATTCCTCCCTCTGCCTTGCAAAAATCATTATCTGAAAACCTATATTATCCGGAGCCGGAACGAATGTCGAGGCCCACCAGGACGCGCTCCGTATTGGCCAGATCTCCGATGATCTTTTTAAGCGGTTCCGGAAGCTTCCTCACCAGTGTCGGTACGGCAATAATCTGATCCCCTTTGGCAAGCTGGGGTTTCTGTAAAAGGTCTATCACTTCAAGTGTGTATTTCCCCGCGAGGTGCTCTTCGCAGATCTTCTTCAGATTAGCAAAGGCCGTAATCGATTTCGGGGTCTGCCCGGCGACATATAACCGGAGATGCCAGATCTCTTCCGTGGAACCGGCCGTTGCCTGCTTTCCCTTTCCTGGCGAGACGGTTTTC
>JAFGDM010000171.1 GCA_016932115.1 Deltaproteobacteria bacterium
AGTATGTCAAGCAGTGAGCGTTTTTTCTCTATTAAACATTGCCGCGTTTGGAGACGGAACCTTTGAGAGACGGCGCTAAAGCGCGGCGGGGAGCACTTGTGGGATGAGGTGTTTCCGGCATTGAGAAAGGAAATACTCATCCGTCATGCCGGCAATAAAGTCTCGCGCAATTTCTGCAGGGGAGGTGCGATCCGCGTATTCCGGGATCATGCCTTCCAGAAACTCTGTGTAAATGTCCGAGGACTGATTGCCTGTTTCAAGATCGTTAAGATATTTTTCAAACAAGAGTCGCAGCATGATCTTGATTTTAGAAGTTTGTTTCTTGACCCTCTCGCTCATATAAATAGAATGATAGTTAAAATCTTTGAGCTTCCTGAGTGCTTCAGAGACGTCCTTACTGAAGCAAACATGGTTCCTTTCAAGACTGTTGAATACGAGATCCTCGACCAAGATGTACACGATGGTGCCGTTCGTTTCTCCAAGGACGCGACGGCATTCCTCCGGGACCTCCTTCCTGGTAACGATACCAAGGCGGATGGCGTCCTCGATGTCCCGGCCCACATAGCTGATGGTATCCGCCATCCTGACCACGCAACCCTCCATGGTGGCCGGCCATATTTCCTTCATGGGCTCCCTTTGCTTTTCTTTGATCTCCTCCTCCATCCGGGCGAAGGTCTTGCCTTGGTGAGGTCGCAAGGCCCGGTTGTGGACCTCTCCGTCGTGGCACAAAATTCCGTCGAGCACCTGAAGAGATAGGTTCCATCCTTTCCCTTTTCTTTCGATTTCCTGAAGAAAGCGCACCCCCTGGATATTGTGAAGAAAATGGCCCAGGCCGTGTTCCAATGAAAGCTCTGAGAGAAGCCTTTCTCCATCGTGCCCAAAGGGACAATGTCCTATATCGTGGCCCAAGGCTATGGCCTCTATAAGGTCTTCGTTCAAGGAAAGAAGACGGCCGCAGGTCCGGGCGATTTTGGAAACAAGTTGAACATGGAGGACGCGATGGGTGATGTGATCGTTTTTGATCAGGTAAAAAACCTGAGTCTTGTCAATATATCGGGAATAGGCGTGGGAGTGAAGAATTCGGTCTGCATCAAGGGAAAAACTCTGCCTGTGGCCCTGTGCAATTGCGCTTTCTTTTTTCTTTCGAAGAGCGTCCCGGCTCCTGCAAGCCCAAGGTGCCAGCCTGCTCTCTTCTGCGTCGTCAAGTTGCACCCTGATTTCTCTGAGTCGATCTGCTTTACTCACCCTAACAAACCCTCCTGAAAAATATGATTCCTTTTTTTCTTGAAAAAAGCAATAGAAGAGAGTAAAAATTATCGTTTATTGCTTTTTAGAAAAAACCATTTCACCGGATTTTTGGAAGACTTTAGGCAGGAAAATCAGCACGTCCGGGGCCCCCGGTGACGGAAAAAGGCGGCTTTACCCCGGGCGGAGGAACAAACCGAGGGAGGGACCTTTCGGGTCCCGATAAAACGAGGAGGAAGGAATGGCAGCATCTATCAGCATGAAGGAACTTTTAGAGGCAGGGGTTCATTTCGGACATCAAACGAGACGTTGGAATCCTAAGATGAAGCCTTACATCTTCGGGTCACGAAACGGCATTCATATCATCGACCTGCAGAAGACGGTCTCCCTTTTCGCCGCCGCCTACGATTTTATTGTCCGCACGGTGACGGAAGGCTATCCGGTGCTTTTTGTGGGAACGAAGAAGCAGGCCCATGAAGCCGTTGTGGAAGAGAGTGAGAGGTGCGGTATGTTTTTTGTCGTCAACCGCTGGCTTGGAGGGACTCTCACCAACTTCCAAACGATTCGCAAGAGCGTGAGTCGTTTGAAAGAGCTTGATACCATGAAAAAGGACGGATCCATCAATCGCTACACCAAGAAAGAAGCTATGAGACTTGAAAAGGAGCTTTTGAAACTGGAGAAAAATCTTGGCGGTATCAAGAATATGGATGAATTGCCCGGCGCCGTCTTCATCGTAGACCCAAAGAAGGAGCATATCGCTGTAAAGGAGACGAAAAAGCTGGGTATTCCCCTAGTGGCCATCGCCGATACTAACTGTGATCCTGATGACATTGACTATATCATTCCAGGTAATGACGACGCGATTCGCGCTATCCGGCTAATATGCTCAAAAATTGCCAACGCCTGTATCGAGGGACACAACCTTGCCGAGGAAAGGCTGAGAGCGCAAGGCGAGCTGGAAAAGCAAGAAGAGATAAAGCCTCAAGCCGTAACGGCGGAGGAGGGGAAAGAAGGACCTGAGATTATCGTTCTTCCCAAGAAAGAAGATTCCGTCAAAACGGACTTGATCACGGAGGATTAATCCATTGGACATTAATGCAGCACTCGTAAAGGAGTTGAGAGAGAAGACAGGCGTTGGGATCATGGATTGCAAGAAAGCTTTGGCAGAAGCGGAAGGGGACATTCAGCGCGCCATCGATTACCTTAGGAAGAAAGGCATCGCTACAGCAAAGAAGCGTGGAGGTCGAGCAACCTCAGAAGGGCAGATTGCCTCCTATATCCATGGAGGGGGGAAGATCGGCGTTCTCGTGGAAGTGAACTGTGAGACTGATTTTTCCGCCAAGACTCCAGATTTTTCGGATTTTGTCAGGAACATAGCCATGCAGATTGCGGCTTCCGCCCCCCTTTCCATTGATCGTGAAGGGCTCCCTCGCGATATTGTGAAAAAAGAGAGGGAAATCTACGCTACCCAGGCTAGAGAGTCGGGGAAACCTGAGAAGGTGATCGAAAAGATGACGGAAGGAAAGCTTAAGAAGTTTTATAGCGAAGCATGTTTATTGGAGCAGCCTTATGTTAAGAACCCCGACATCACGGTCCAGGATCTCCTCAATGAATTGATCGCCAAGACGGGTGAGAATATTGTGATCAGGCGTTTTGTGCGCTACCAACTCGGGGAATCGGATGAGCGTTAGCCGGCCTCAGTACCGCCGTATCCTTCTTAAACTCAGCGGCGAGGCCTTGATGGGGGGAACGTCTTACGGCATTGATCCTGAGATGCTCAATGCTGTGGCAAATGAGATCCATGAGGTTCACTCGCTCGGTGTTGATGTTGCTCTTGTTGTAGGGGGGGGCAATATTTTCAGGGGTCTTCGAGCTTCGGAATATGGGATGAGACGTGTGCTCGCAGATCATATGGGCATGGCGGCCACAGTGATCAATGCGATTGCGATGGCAGAGGCCATCCGTAGGACCGGTTCGGAACCCCGTGTTATGTCCGCCTTGGAAATGAATAAAGTGGTGGAACCTTATATTTGTGCCAGAGCGTTGAGGCACCTTGAGAAGGGAAGAGTTCTTCTCCTGGCAGGTGGAACGGGATGCCCTTACTTCAGCACCGATACGGCTGCGGCGGTGCGCGCTTTGGAGATCGGTGCAGAGGTCCTTCTCAAGGCGACCAAGGTTGATGGAGTCTACAGTGCCGATCCGGTCAAAAATGCTTCTGCATCATTTTATACGAACCTGACCTACCGGGAAATTCTCGAACGAAACTTGCGTGCGTTGGACCTTACGGCGGTTGTGCTTGCCATGGAACAAGGATTGCCCGTTATTGTATTCAATTTCCTGACAAGGGGAAACATCCGGAAAGTCATTACGGGGGAAAAAGTGGGAACGCTTATCTCAGGGGGATAGAGATGAAAGAAGAAATCCTTTCCGAATGCCGGGAAAAAATGAGCAAGACCATCGAGTCGCTCAAGAAAGACTTCATGCGAATCAGGACCGGCAGGGCCTCGACGGCCTTTCTTGACGGTATCAAAGTCCATTGCTATGAAACGCAGATGCCGCTGGATCAGGTGGCTTCCCTTTCTGTTCCGGAGAGCCGTCTGATTACGATAAAACCTTGGGATACCACCATCATTGGTGAAATCGAGAAGGCTATTTTGAAGTCGGAGCTGGGGCTGACGCCTCTCAGTGACGGCAAGATAATAAGAATACCAATCCCGCCCCTTTCCGAGGGAAGAAGGAAGGAACTGGCTAAATTGGCGAAAAAAATGGCCGAGGAAGGAAAAATCGTGGTGCGCAATCATCGCCGTGATGCGAACGAACTACTGAAGGAGCTCAAAAATGAAAAAGAGATCTCGGAAGACGATCTGTTCCGGGCTCAAGACGAGGTCCAGAAAATTACCGATGAGTTTATAAAAAAGGTAGAAGAACTGACGGCGGAAAAAGAAAAAGAGATCATGGAATTCTGATACAAAAATTGGTCCATGGACATTGAGCAGTGAAAAGTGAGCAGCGACCAGGGACCAATGACAAATGATCTACGACAAATGAACAACGACCAATGACAAGTGATCTCGATCCTGCGAAACTTCCGAGGCATGTTGCCATCATCATGGACGGCAATGGTCGATGGGCTGAAAAGAGAGCCCTCAACCGAATCCGAGGTCATGAAGAGGGCGCGGAATCAGTCCGGGCAATTGTAAGAGCCGGCCGTGAGATCGGCATTCGTTGGCTCACGCTCTATGCTTTTTCGGAAGAGAATTGGAAAAGGCCGAAGTATGAGATTGAAGCGCTTATGAATCTTCTCAAAAGATTTCTGACAGCCGAACTGAGAGAGATGCTCGACAACGGTATCCGACTCCGGTTTATCGGAAGGATCGGGAAATTACCCCAGGATGTACAAGAAGCCCTGAAAGAGACGGCGGAGAGGACCTCGAACAATAAGGATATGGTGCTTACCCTCGCCCTCAGCTACGGGGGCAGGCAAGAGATATCGGACGCTCTCAAAGAAATTGCAAGGCAGATCGAGTCCGGTGCACTCAGCTCGGGGGAGATCTCTCAAGAACTGATCGCTCAGCGACTTTATACCGCTCAAATGCCGGACCCGGACTTGCTGATTAGAACCGGCGGGGAGTACCGAGTGAGCAATTTCCTCCTATGGCAGATTGCTTACACCGAGATCTATACAACGCCTGTTCCATGGCCCGAGTTTAAAAAACAAGAGTTTTTGGAGGCCATAGGGGACTATCAGAAGAGGGAGCGGAGATTCGGCGCCTTGGGCGAGGACTAAGACCAATAGAGAGGGCTGTATCCGGCCCGCTTGAATCATGCATCTTTATCGATGGTTGACCAGTATTGTCGCGGCTCCGCTCCTTGTCTACATCGTTTTTTCCGGCTCAAGACGGATCTTCTATGCCTTACTCTTCGCAGCGTCCGTCAAGGGTCTTCTCGAAGTCTTCCACTTGATCGCGCCGCAGTTGCCATCCGTTTTCAAGATCATCGGCATCATTCTCAATTTCTTTTTCTTTTATTTCCTTTGGCAAGGATTATTTTATCAGGCCTTCGCAATGGTTTGCCTCTGGGTGATCATCCCCCTGTCTTTTTGTCTTTTTTCTTCGCCTACCGTTAGGGGACAAGCCGCAGGTGTCACCGGCAGCTTGGTTATGGCTTTCCTTTACATCTGCCTTCCTTTAGGCCTGCTTGTGGTCATTGACAGGCACCCAAAGGGAAATCTCTGGATTTTGTTTCTACTCACGGTTATATTCATAAGCGACACGGGCGCTTTCTATTTCGGCCGGTTTTTTGGTAAACGCAAACTTTATCCCTCCGTGAGCCCGAATAAAACATGGGCGGGTGCGGTTGGAGGGCTTTTAGTCGGCGTCCTCTCCGGTCTCTTTTTCTCGTATCTTTTTAGACTGGGAGGATTCCCGTTGCAGGTAGGCCTTCTGGCAGGATCTCTTTCAATATGCGGACAGGTCGGCGATCTGGTTGAATCAATGATCAAGAGAAACGCCGGAGTCAAGGATACAGGGCGCATTTTGCCGGGGCATGGGGGCATCCTGGACAGGGTGGACGGTGTGCTCTTTGCTTCTCCTTTGCTGTACCTATATATCTCATGGTTCACGCCTTGAGATGAGGGTGTCTCGTCAAAGGTTCGGTAAACTATTTTCCTTTAAAGGGAGAAACCGGCCTGTAAGCGTAATGTCTGTCTGAAAGAACAGCATGAAAAGACCTCCGACTATTTCAGGGAGCTTGTCTTCGCGCGATGAAAACAATAACCATCCTGGGCTCAACGGGGTCTATCGGCACCAATGCCCTAAAGGTGATTCAAGCCCATCCGGAATCATACCGTGTATCCGGTCTGGCGGCGGGGAGAAATATAGAGCTTTTAATGAGCCAGATTCGTCTCTTCGAGCCTACGGCTGTAGCCCTCCGGGATGGAGAACAGGCGGAAGCCCTGGAAAGGCGGCTTGGGAACTCTTGGAAAACCCATGTTTATTCCGGTGTGGAAGGCTTTATCCGGGTGGCAACTCTGGAAGAGACGGACACGGTTATTTCCGCAATGAGCGGATCGGCCGGATTGAGGCCTACCTATGCGGCCATCCTGGCCGGTAAAGAAATTGCCCTGGCGAATAAGGAAACCCTGGTGATGGCGGGCCACTTAATAATGGAGGAAGCCCGAAAGAGAGGCGTTCCCATTATTCCCGTAGACAGTGAGCATAGTGCCATCCTCCAGTGTCTGCGGGGCCATCCTAGGGAAGATTTAGAAAGGGTGATCCTGACGGCATCGGGGGGCCCTTTCAGGGATCTTCCGTTTGAGGAGTTGAAATTCGTGACGCCGGCACAGGCGCTCATACACCCGAACTGGCATATGGGACGCAAAATCACTATCGACTCGGCAACCCTTATGAACAAAGGCCTTGAGGCCATTGAGGCAAAATGGCTGTTCAATCTTTCCATGGACCAGATCCACATCCTGATCCACCCTCAAAGTATTGTGCACTCTCTTGTGGAATACAAAGACGGCTCCCTGATCGCCCAGTTAGGTGTGCCGGATATGCTGACGCCCATATCCTACGCTCTTTCCTATCCCCATCATAGAGAAACATTCGTTCCGTCGCTAAAGCTCAATGAAGTGGGCCCGCTAACGTTCATGTTGCCGGAAAAAAAGAAATTTAGGTGTCTGGACCTTGCCCTTGAGGCAGCGCGAGTCGGCGAAAGCATGCCTACCGTCCTAAATGCAGCCAATGAAGAGTCGGTTGATCTTTTTCTTCGAGGACTGATCGGTTTTTTGGATATCCCCGTCCTCATTGAAAAAACAATGGAAGCCCATCGAACCTTTGGTGTTGAGAAGATCGAAAAGGTGTTGGAGGCGGATTCATGGGCGCGAGAGGCGGTGCGGCAATACCGGCAAGCCAATAAGAAAAGAGGCGAATGATGCATTATTTTCTGTATTACGTTCTTCCCTTCGTCGTTGTTCTGGGTATTCTGATCTTTTTCCATGAACTGGGCCACTTTCTGATCGCCAAATACTTTGGCGTCAAAGTGCTCAAATTCTCTTTAGGTTTCGGGTATAAGGTGGTGGGGAGAAAAATCGGAGAAACGGAGTACGTTATATCCTCCATTCCTCTCGGGGGTTTTGTTAAACTTCTTGGAGAAAACGAAGATGATGCCGGTGAAATACCGCCTTCGGAGGCGGCCAGGTCCTTCAGCAATCAACATGTTTTAAAGAGAATGGCGATTGTGTTGGCGGGGCCTTTCTTCAACCTCTTTCTTGCCTTGGCTATTTACTGCTGCCTGTACGTTTTTTCCGGAGTCGATATCATGAGCGCAGAGGTAGGCCAAGTGAGGGAGGGTTCTCCGGCTTATCAGGCCGGGATGATGAAAGGAGATGTGATCGTTTCTGTTGATGAAAAACCCATCGCGAGCTGGACGGACATCAAAAAGACCGTCCAGGACTCGGCCGGCACCCCGCTATTGATCACTGTGGATAGGGCGGGTGACCTTGTCAGGATGAGCTTGGTGCCTGAAGAGACGGTGGAGAAGAATATCTTCGGCGAGGATGTGAAGTCGGCTCTGATCGGGATTGTCGCTTCCGGGAAGATTGAAAAGGTGAATCTCGGTTTTTTCGGCGCCGTACGAGAGGCTTTTTTGCAGACATGGATGATCGTAAAGCTGACTGTCCTGACCATCGTCAAGCTTTTTCAGGGTGTCGTGTCCATCAAAACGATAGGCGGGCCCATTATGATCGGCCAGTTGACCGGGCAAGTGGCCCAGGAAAGCGTGAGCTATCTCGTGCCGCTTCTGGCAGTGATCAGCATCAACCTGGGGATACTGAATCTTCTTCCTGTGCCCATCCTTGACGGCGGGCTGATTCTTTTTCTTATGATCGAACTGGTTTTGCGCAGGCCCATCAGCATCAAGAAGCGCGATGTGGCCCAGAAGATAGGTCTATTTTTTCTGGCGGTTCTTATCGTGGTTGTAACCATCAATGATCTGTCAAGGATTGAATCTGTTATGCGACTGTTTGAGAAAATATTTGGGTGATGGACAGGTTCATCCTTGCCATAAGTACGGCCACAACATCTTTCAGCACGGCACTTGTGAGAGAAGATGGAGAGCTCATCGCAGAAACCCTCCTGAGTTCATCCTCTAAAGGGTTCGCACTCCTTATGCCGGAGGTATACCGGCAGTTTTCATCGACCGGCGTCAAAGCGAAAGACCTGAAAGCCCTGGCTGTGGTCAAAGGCCCGGGCAGCTTTACGGGTTTGCGGGTGGGTCTGGCCGCCGCCAAGGGAATTTGCCGGGGCCTTGGAATCCCTGCTGTTGCCGTTTCCAGCCTCGAAGCCCTTGCGGTGCAGTGCCGGGCTACTACTTATCCCATTTGCTCGATCATAGACTCGCGGCGGGGAGAATTTGTCATGGCCTTTTTCCGTGTGTCGCCGGGTGGGGAACTGGATATTGTGATAGAGGAAACTTGTTTGCAGATCAAAGAGATCGCAACCCTCATCGAGGAAAAGGCTGTTTTTGTCGGCAACGACTATCCCGGGCAAGCGCCTTTGCTTAGGAATGCACTGGGCGAAAAGGCGGTAATTGCTCCTTCACCTCTTTGGAATCTTAGAGCGTCTGCTGTGGCCGTGCTTGGTCTTGGTAAGGCGGAAAAATACGGATTTGACGAACTTAAGAGCCTTGTGCCTTTCTATATCAGACCTCCGGATATACGCATGGAAAAGACTTTAAGCTACGGAAAGTAAGCGGGGGCAGGCAAAAGGCCCGATTCGATCCACAGTGATTCGGTTCCCCAGACACCGGATTTGACAAGGAGCCCCGTGAAGGGGCATAATTAAAAGAGACATTAGGTCTCAAGATACCTTGAGTAGGAGATCGAAGGGTTAATGCTGTCGCCATCGGCAATCAACAAGCGAATTCACAATAGGCTTCCGGTAGCTAGGGAGGGATTTGTTTTCATAGCTTTAGGGGTTTTCCTTACCGGGCTTTCCTTGGTCCTATCTTTCTATTTCCCGGCGTTGCTGCTCGGATGCTTGACCCTTTTTACGATCTATTTTTTTCGAGACCCCGCCCGCACCCCGGAGGTCCACGAGATGGGCTTACTCACGCCTGCGGACGGAAAGATCGTGGAGGTGACACCTTCTGAATACCCTTCCGAATCCAAAGGGGAAAGGGCTTTCAAGGTGAGCGTTTTTATGTCTATCTTGGATGTGCATGTGAACCGAATGCCGGCGGGAGGCAGGGTATCGGAAGTTAAATATCACCCTGGTAAATTCCTGGTCGCCAGCCTTAACAAGGCTTCGGAACAAAACGAGAGAAATGCCGTCACCCTTGACACCCATGATGGTCGCAGGGTGGTGATCGTTCAGGTGGCAGGGATGATTGCACGGAGAATTGCCTGTTGGGTCAACCAGGGTGATGAAGTGGAGGCCGGGCAAAGGTTCGGGCTTATTCGCTTCGGGTCCAGGTTGGATGTATATTTGCCGGCGGACAGCCGCATCACAGCGGAACCCGGCCAAAAAGTAAGGGCCGGGGAAACCGTGATCGGGTATCTATCATGAAGAAAAAAAAGAAGAAAAGCGGCAGGCGGAGGCGGGGTATCTACATTCTGCCAAACCTGTTCACCTCGGCAAGCCTTTTCAGCGGTTTTTTCGCCATTGTGGCGGCGATGGACGGAAGATTTGAAGCTGCTGCGGTAGCCATCATTATCTCTGCAGTCCTTGACGGGCTGGACGGTCGAATTGCGCGACTAACAAATACGACTACCCAATTCGGTGTTGAATACGACTCGCTTGCCGATCTTATCGCCTTTGGTGTCGCACCGGGCATTTTGGCTTTTCAATGGGCTTTGAAACCTTTCGGCCGATTGGGATGGCTTGCCTCTTTTATGTTCGTTATTTGCGGCGCCCTTCGCCTTGCAAGGTTCAATGTTCAAAAGACTCATGAGGATGCGAGTTACTTTAAAGGCTTGCCCATCCCTGCCGCCGCCTCCTTTGTCGCCGCCATGATTCTTTTTATTGAGTCGTGGGACGGTGATTTGCAGATACGCTCGGCCCTGATCATTGCCATGTTCTACACCCTGTCCTTTCTCATGGTGAGCACGCTTCACTACTACAGTTTCAAGAAAATTGATATACACAACAAGAAGCCTTTCAATGTCCTTCTCTCCGTTATCTTAGTTTCTTTGATTATTGCATACGCGCCCAAAACCGTCATCTTTCTGATCCTCTCCGCCTATGTGATCTCCGGTCCTGTGATCACGTTCTACCGGCTTTTCCGGCGGCTTCCTTTGAGAAAGGCAAAGAGCTCCGCGGTGAGAGAGGCTGAGGCCGGGGAGGAGACAACGGCTAAAAGAGCTGATGTCTGATAATGAGGATTACAGGGGGAAGGGTTCGAGGGCGACGACTGGCAACATTCAGAGGGCTGGAAATCAGGCCGACATCCGACCTGGTCAGAGAAGCCATCTTCAATCTCCTCGGCCGGCAGAGCCTCTTAGGAATGAGAGTGCTCGATCTTTTTGCAGGCACGGGCAGCCTGGGAATTGAGGCTCTAAGCCGCGGTGCCGATCATGCGGTTTTTGTCGATTGTTCCCGGAAGGCGATCGAAATCATCAAGAAAAACTTAAGACTCTGCGACCTGCAAGATTTGGGTGTTACTCTAAGGAAAGATCTGACGGAAGGCTTGCCAGGGCACCATCCTTTGTTTGCAGGGCGTTATGACCTGGTCTTCTTGGATCCCCCTTATGGGAGAGGGCTGATCCTGCCTCTTCTCAATGAGATGGAGAGGGAAAACCGATTTGGCGCAGCCTCGCTGGTGGTTGCTCAGACCGAGAAGAGCACGGAGGTGCCTCAGGCCACGGGAAATCTCAGGATAGCCAAAGTGAAAACTTACGGAGCAACGCGAATAACTCTTTTGGAAAAAGAGGAGGATATATGAAGGAAAAAGTGGTTATCTATCCCGGCACGTTTGATCCAATCACCAACGGTCACCTGAGCATCATCGCAAGGACTCTCAAAATCTTTGATAAACTGGTTATCGCTATCTTGAACAATCCTCAGAAAATCCCCCTTTTCCCCCTCAAGGAAAGAATGGCTATGATCAGGGAAGTGCTTAGGGACCAAACGAGAGTCGAGGTTGACTCTTTTACCGGGCTCCTTGTGGATTATGTGGTGAAGAAGAAAACCAACGTTGTGATTCGAGGGCTACGGGCTTTATCCGATTTTGAATACGAGTTTCAGATGGCGCTGATGAACCGGAAGCTGAGCAGGGAGGTTCAATCCATCTTTCTTATGACCGACTACAAATGGTTTTATACGAGTTCCACAATCATTAAAGAGGCTGCCAGTCTGGGAGGGGATGTGAGCGGACTGGTACCCGCCATCGTTTGTAAGAAACTTAAGGAGAAATTCGGGTATGGGTAACGTAGATGCAGTGCATAAGGGCATGACCTCTTCAAATGGGTACCAATGTTTTTCGGTCTCCGTCCCTTGCGCCGTGTGCCGTGCGCCTTCTTTCTTACAATCTCACCACGAAGGCGTTCGGGAAGCCCATTTCTCCAAGCCTTTTCCCTATGCTTCCGGCTTCGTCAAGGCTCTCCGACTTTGAAACATGGACTCTGTAAAACAACATCCCTGTTTCATCCCGGTAGGCTGCGATATTGATGAAATCAAAAACCTCCCTGAATCGATCCGCTAGTTTTAGCGCATTGGTTTTGTCTTTGAAAGCGCCGATCTGGACGGTAAATTCGCCTTTCCTGAAGTCCTGCCATTCCAAGCCCGGGATGCTCCTGCCTTCGGAATCCTGCCGGCTCACTTCTCTAGCAAGGGCCTCGACCTTTACCTCAACAACCCCGGGGCCGATCATATCCAGCTCTTTTGCGGCAGCATAGGAAAGGTCAATGACTCTCCCGCTTACGAAAGGCCCCCGGTCGTTGATCGGGACGAAGATTGACTTCCGGTTTGAAAGATTAATCACTCTCACCATTGTATCCAAAGGCAAAGTTTTGTGGGCCGCACTCATGGCGTGCATGTCATAAACCCGGCCGCTCGCTGTAGGGAGGCCGTGGAACTGTTTGCCGTACCATGAGGCTTTGCCGTATTCCACAAAGCCCACTGCGTCGGGCAAGGGAAAATAACGAATTCCGTTTACTTCATACGGTCTTGCTCCGGGCACCCATTTTCCCGGCAGGGGGCCGACATCGGGAGAAGGCTTTTCAGGGTGAGGGTAGAAGCCGCAACCCCCCAAAGAGATAAAGAACAACATAAAAAACCAAAGGAAACGCTTCATGGAGGTTGTCCTTGTTGCTCAAAAAATTTATAAAACAGCATCTTAGCACGATACTTAGGTTATTCAACCCAAATCCGTCTTTTATAACAATTAAGCAAATGACCACGGCGCTTCGCTTCGGGGTTATCCATGCCGGAAACTGCCGTCTTTCGTTTAAAAAAGCTGAGTTGTTGCATTCCTTTTAAGGTCGATGTTCTTTTGTTCTTGACATGGCCTCTCAGTTTTTTTAAATTGCGCACAGTGACTATATTGTGATTATAATGTGATTATGTATAGGATGCTTTTCTAAACCGACAGGTCGAGATTCCAGCAGAACCCTAAAGGGGCATGGTAAGAGATTTGCGGAGGAAGATTTCATCCTTTTATGAAAAGGGGTTTCTTATGAAACTTAAGGGCAAAACCGCTTTGGTCACCGGAAGTAGTCGCGGAGTCGGAAAAGCTGTGGCTGTTGCCTACGGCCGTGAAGGGGCTAAAGTCATGGTGAACTACACGTCCAACGAAAAAGCGGCTCATGGAGTGGTAGAAGAGATTCGAAATGTTGGCGGGCAGGCCGAGGCTTTCAAAGCGGATGTGGCCAGAAAAGAGGACGCGGAAGCGATCGTTCAGGCTACCGTCGACGCTTTCGGGGGGATTGACATTTTAGTCAACAATGCCGGGTTTACCCGCCCTGCGATGATGCTCAAGATGACAGAAGAGCAATGGGACGCCGTGGTGGATATACACATGAAAGGCCCCTTTCTCTGCGCCCAGGCAGCGGCCCTGCGCATGTCCAAGAAGGGGAGCGGCAAAATTATCAATGTTACCTCCGTTGCCGGTCTTGTGGGTACTGTCGGCCAGATCAATTACAGCGCGGCCAAGGGGGGAATCATCAGCATGACCAAATCCATGGCCAGAGAGCTTGCACGATACAACATCTGTGCGAACGTGATTTCTCTGGGCATCGTGACGACGGATATGACGGAAAAAATCACCACCGACGAGAAACTTAAGGAGATCTATATGAACAGGATTTTGCTCAAGCGTTTTGGTGAACCCGAAGACATCTCTCCTGCCTTTGTGTTTCTCGCTTCTGACGAAAGCAACTATATTACAGGCCAGCTTTTGTGCGTGGACGGTGGATACGGAATGATTTAGTCGGGCTCATGAGGAAAGGAGCATTCTCCTTCATTCCAGAGGATGTTCCGGGATTTAACCACCGAGAAATTGATAATCTTACATGCAAGGAGGGTAACATGGGAACAGTACCGGACAAGATTTGGACATGGCAAATGGTCCAGCCTACCACATTTAACAAGGAAACCAAGGAAAGCACCCCGGGCAAGCTCGAGAAGAAGCAGATCCCTGTTCCGGAACTGCAGCCGGGGGATGTTCTGGTCGAGGTTGCGGGTTGCGGTGTCTGCCACACGGATCTCGGATACTTTTATGATGGTGTTCCTACGGTTTCAAAACCCCCCCTAACCCTGGGACATGAGATATCCGGAATCGTGGTGGCCGGGGATCCGGCTTGGTTGGGGAAGGAAGTGATTATTCCGGCAGTTATGCCGTGCCGTAAATGCATTCTCTGCAAAACGGGGAGAGGAAACCGTTGCCTGAATCAAAAAATGCCGGGCAACAGCCTGGGTCTATATGGCGGCTTTTCGAGCCATATTCCTGTTCCGAGCATCGATCTTTGTGAAGTGAAGAATAGAGGGGACATGCCGCTGTCTCATCTGGCCGTGGTGGCCGACGCCGCAACAACCCCCTTTCAGGCGGCCAAAAGAGCGGATATCCAGCCCGGAGACAACGTGATTGTTGTGGGGATCACCGGAGGGGTAGGGCAGTACATGGGGCAGATGGCCAAAGCATTGGGCGCGGGTACCGTCATTGGAATCGCGCGAAATGAGGAGAAGCTTAAAAGAGCCCTCCGATTCGGGGCGGATTTTGTCATCAATTCCACCGGCAAAGATGCCGGGGCGGTTTCCAAGGAATTCCGGGGCCTTTGCAAAGAAAAGGGGCTTCCCGGCCCGGGGTGGAAGATCTTTGAGGTGACGGGCTCTAAGCCGGGACAGGAAATTGCTTTGAACCTCTTGAGCTTTACCGGAAAATTGATCGTGGTCGGGTTCAGTTTGGCGAAGACGGAGTACGCAATCGGCCGGCTGATGGCCTTTGATGCGGAGATCATCGGAACTTGGGGCTGCCTGCCGGAGTACTACCCTGCCGTGTTGGACATGGTGCTGAAAGGCAGAATCAACATGGAGGAGTTTGTGGAAACGCGTCCCATGAGTACTATTGCAGAGACCTTTGCCGAGGCGCACAAGACACCTCCTATGAAGAGAATCGTGTTGACGCCGGACTTCTAACATGAGAAGAGACGGGGCGGAATTTCATTCCGACAAACATAACAATAAGAAAAGGAGGATAATCGTATGGCTTTAAAAGGTTTGGAATGGGTGCCGAGGGAAGACGGCACAAAGGATCATTCTTTGCACACGAACGTCCACTGGGGAACTGAGGCGCCCTGCGTGGTGTATGAGAAGAAACCCCTTAAAGATCCCAATGGGAAGGTGGTGGACGACCTCTTTGTGTCCTGGATTCGCCTCAACAACCCGAATCAATACAACTCCTATACCACGGAGATGGTGAAGGGCGTGATCGCCGGTTTTGAAAACGCCTCTCTGGACCGCAGCGTGGTGGCGACCGTTTTCACGGGGACCGGCCCTTATGCGTTCTGCACGGGGGGCAACACCAAGGAGTACAGCGAATACTACAGCATGAGACCGGATGAATACGGCCAGTACATGGAACTCTTCAACCACATGGTGGATTCCATCCTATTCTGCAAGAAGCCGGTGATTTGCAGGGTGAACGGTATGAGGGTCGCCGGGGGTCAGGAGATCGGGATGGCCTGCGACCTTGCCGTGGCCTCGGATCTGGCCATTTTCGGTCAGGCGGGACCGAGACACGGATCGGCTCCGGTGGGCGGGGCCTCGGACTTTTTGCCCTGGTACCTGAGTGCCGAAGATGCCATGTGGAACTGCGTTTCCTGTGAGATGTGGTCCGCTTACAAGATGAAGGCCAAAAATTTGATCAGCAAGGTAGTTCCGGTTTTGAAGGTGGACGGGAAATGGGTTCGCAACCCCACGATCATCACCGATGAGTATGTGAAGGACGGAGAGATTGTCTATGGCGAGTTTAAAACCGGTGAAGCCCTGAAAGAAGGACGAGCGATCCTCAAGGAACACCAGGCAAAAGCCGACTTTGAACTCCTGGATAAGGAAGTGGACAAGATCGTCTGGACCTTCGCGAATCTGTTCCCCGCGTGTTTGATAGAATCCATTGACAGCGTGCGCCAGAAGAAGAAATTCTTCTGGGATACCATGAAGAATGCCCACCGGCACTGGCTGGCCGCCAATATGGGCGGCGAGGCCTTCCTGGGCTTCGGGGCTTTCAACACCAAGAAAATAACAGGCCAAGATACCATTGATTTCATCAAATTTCGTCAAAATATCACAAAGTGCAGGACCTGGGATAATGATATGTTTGCAGAGGTCCTGGGGAAACCCCAGAAGTGATGATGCCGGTTTGTGCACAATGGCAGGCAGGGCCCTAAGAGCAGGCCTGCCTGCCATATTCGTCTTGAGCTAAAATACGATTCCATCGGATTCGAGAGAAGGAGGATTAAGAAACATGGCTTACCAGCATATTATCACGGAGTTAAAGGATGGACTCGGCATTATTACCCTCAACAGGCCTCCGGTCAACGTTTTGAACATTGCTATGATGGATGAGATGACCCAGGTCCTGGCGGAATGGCAGGGCAAGAAAGAACTGAAGGTGGTGCTTTTTAATGCCAAAGGCAAATGCTTTTCCGCCGGAGTTGACGTGGGGGAGCACATGGGGGATTTGGCGCCCAAAATGATTGATGTTTTCCACCGTATTTTTCGTCTTATGGACAAAGTCGAGGCGGTAACGGTGGCATCTGTTTACAGTTCATGCCTTGGTGGAGGGTGCGAGTTGGCCATTTTTTGCGATCTTGTCATATCCGGTGAAAGCGCCAAATTCGGCCAGCCTGAAATCCAGGTGGGCGTGTTTCCTCCCATTGCCGCCCAGATCATGCCACGCATCATGGGACGAAAAGCCGCGATGGATCTCATTTTGTCCGGTCGGATCATAACAGCGGCAGAGGCTCTTCAGATGGGACTCATCAACAAGGTGGTGAAGAACGAGGCTTTGGAAGAAGAAACCCGGGCCTTTGTCATACCTTTCCTGGGGTTGAGTGCAGAGGTTTTGAGGAAGACCAAGAAGGCGGTTATGGCCGGACTTAGAGATGATTTTGAACCGTCTCTGAAGGCAATCGAAGACATCTATCTCAAGGAGCTCATGAAGACCCATGATGCCCAGGAAGGGCTGAAGGCCTTTCTGGAAAAAAGGAAGCCTGCGTGGAGAAACGAGTAAAGACAGTGCTCTTGCTCTTTTGTTAGGCAAGGGCACGACCATCGAAATACCGGAGAATCTGATCGGTTCAACGTCTTTTCACATGGTCTCGGATATAGAGAGTAATTTCCCCGGTGGAGGTTCCGGGCCCGAACACTTCCGAGATGCCGCACTCCTTTAGGAAAGGAATATCTTCATCCGGGATGATGCCGCCGCCGATAACAAGGATGTCTTCCACCTGCTTTTCTTTGAGAAGGGCCATCACCTCTGGAAACAAATAATCATGAGCCCCGGAGAGAATGCTCATGGCGATCACATCCACATCTTCCTGTAAGGCGGTTTCAACAATCTGGCGGGGGGTTTGTCTGAGCCCGGTATAAATCACCTCCATCCCCGCATCCATGAGAGCGCTTGCAACAACCTTGATTCCCCGATCATGGCCGTCCAGGCCTGGTTTGGCCGCAAGCACCCGTATCTTTCTTTCAGTGTTCATTTTTCACACTCCGCGAGTGGTAGGGGGTAATTAAGTAAAACGAAGCAGAAAAGGCCCCCATGCCTGATGGTTACGATTTTTCTTGATTGTGTCATCGGACGGTGTTGACCTGTCTATACTCTCCGAATACCTCGCGCAATGTATCGCAAATTTCTCCAAGGGTTGCGTAGGCTTTAACTGCATCCAGAATTGGGACCATAAGGTTTTCTCGGCCCTCGGCAGTTTGCTTTAGCCGCGAAAGGCATCGGTTGACCTTTTCCTTGTCCCGCTCGGCTTTGAGTTTCTTCAATTTCTCGATTTGGGAAACACGCACACCGGGGTCCACCCGCAGAAGATTTGTGGGTTTTTCCTCTTCCACTTGGAACCGATTCAAGCCCACCACAATTCTTTCGTTTTTCTCGATTTCCTTTTGATACCGATAGGCGCTGTCCTGGATTTCCTTTTGAACGAATCCCTGTTCGATTGCCGCTGCGGCTCCTCCCATTTGATCGATTCTCCGGATATAATCCTCCGCCTTTTTGCAGATTTCCCGCGTCAGGGTTTCCACAAAATAGGAGCCCCCCAGGGGATCGACTGTGTCGACTACCCCTGTTTCATAGGCGATGAGTTGCTGGGTGCGCAAAGCGATCTGCACGGCCTGCTCGGAGGGTAGACAAAGAGCCTCATCCATGGAATTGGTATGCAGAGATTGAGTTCCTCCAATTACAGCGGCCAGAGCCTGAAATGCCACCCTTACGATGTTGTTCATCGGCTGCCTTGCAGTGAGAGTGCATCCCGCAGTCTGGGTATGAAAGCGTACCATCAGGGATCTGGGATCTTTGGCTTTGAATCGCTCTTTCATAATCTTTGCCCAGAGAATCCTGGCTGCTCGGAACTTGGCGACTTCCTCAAAAAAATCCAAATGCGCATTGAAAAAGAAGGAAAGCCTGGGACCGAAGGCATCGATATCCAGCCCCGCCTGAAGGGCTGCGTCCACATACGCAATGCCATTTGCCAAGGTGAAGGCAACCTCTTGGACCGCTGTGGAACCCGCTTCCCGTATGTGATATCCACTGATGCTTATGCTGTTCCACTGGGGCGTCCGATCCGCGCAGAAGGCAAAAATATCCGTCACGATTCTCATGGAGGGCTTTGGAGGAAAAATAAAGGTCCCCCTTGAGCAGTATTCCTTGAGGATGTCATTCTGGATCGTCCCGCGGAGCTTTTGAGATGGAATTCCCTGCTTTTCCGCAACGGCGAGATACATGGCCAGGAGCACGGCGGCAGGGGAGTTGATGGTCATAGAAGTACTTACCTTGTCCAGAGGGATGCCGCTGAAAAGAATTTCCATGTCTTCGAGTGAATCGATGGCCACTCCGACTTTGCCGACTTCACCCATGGCCATTTCATGATCCGAGTCGTATCCGATTTGTGTGGGCAGATCGAAGGCTACGGAAAGCCCGGTCTGGCCTTGCTCCAGAAGGAATTTGTACCGTCTGTTTGATTCCTCGGCGGATGCAAAACCGGCATATTGCCTCATAGTCCAGTAGCGGCCTCGATACATTGTCGGCTGCACGCCTCGCGTAAAGGGGTAAGAGCCTGGAAACCCAAGATCCGAGAGGTAATCCGCATCTTGGGAATCAAGGGGAGTGTAAAGCCTTTGCACAGGAATGCCGGAAGTATTGACAAAATCCTTTTTGCGCTCCGGGTTCCTCTTGAGACCGGCTTCCACCTTTCTGCACCACTCCCTGTAATCCTCCTCTAGCATTTGCCTCTGATGATGCATCAGCCACCTCGCTCCTGTGTCAGCCTATATACCCTTCATGAAAGGCGAAAGCCCCTTGTCGAAGTTCCGGCAAAGGGGCCTGTGAGGAATTCGTGGTTTATTCCAACACGATCAGAACGGCATCCGCCTCGACGGCATCACCCTGCTTGCATTTTATCTCTTTAACGGTTCCGGAAACACCTGCGACGACCGGCAGCTCCATTTTCATGGCCTCGAGGATCAAGACCTCGTCATTTTCACCGACTACGTCACCCGCCTTGACTTTCACGTCAATGATTTTTCCTCCCATAGGGGCAGTAACATTGCTCACAATACATTCCTCCTTATGCTATAGTAATTCCCATCGATTGAAGTTTTCCTATATCCTATTATCCGCTTTGTTTGTCAAGCCTAAACTGTGGAGCCCTATTGCAAAGGGCCATGGCGAAGAATGCTTGACATAACCTGCATATTTTATTAAGATTATAGACATTTGTCCAGCCAGATATTCCTTTCCGTCAGAAGGCTTTATTTTGCGAGAAAGGGGAAAGGCTTCAGGAGGAAACCATTATGCCGGTTTATGTTTGGGTAGCAGAAACCAAAAGAGGGCGAAAACTTAAAGGCGAGATTGATGCGGCAAATGAAGTTATTGCTTTGAATCAACTAAAGAAACGTAATTTTTCCATCAGGAAATTAAAGCCCAAGCCAAAAGATCTCTTTGAAAACATTTCCTTTCTCAAACCGAAAGTCACGAAAAAAGATCTGGTGGTTTTCACAAGGCAGTTCTCTACTATGATCGATGCGGGCCTTCCTCTGGTTCAGGGTCTCACCATTCTAGCGGAACAGTCGGAAAACCCGACCTTTAAATCTATTCTCAAGGAAATCACGAAGGACGTGGAAGGAGGGTCCACCCTGGCGGAAGCCATGAAAAAACACGGGAAGATTTTTGACGATCTGTTCGTCAACCTCGTGGCTGCCGGGGAGGTAGGCGGCATTCTGGATACGATTTTACGCAGACTTGCCACGTTTATCGAAAAGGCCGAAAAGCTCAAGTCCAGGATTAAAGGGGCGATGACTTATCCCGCTGTAGTGGTGGCCATAGCCGTTCTTGTTGTCGCCGTTATCTTGATTTTTGTCATCCCCGTCTTTGAAGACATGTTCAGGAGCTTCGGCTCCGCCCTTCCGGGCCCAACGCAATTGGTGGTGAACCTGAGCCGCTTTATGAAGGGGAATTTTCACTGGGTCATCCTGATCCTGGGGGCCTTAACGTACGCCTTCAAGAGATACCGGGGCACGCAGAAAGGGAGAAGGCAGACGGATGCCCTTTTCCTCAAATTACCCATCTTCGGGGATCTCCTCAAGAAAACCGCCGTGGCTAGATTTACACGAACCCTTGGAACCATGATCAGCAGCGGCGTGCCGATTCTGGATGCTCTGGATATAGTAGCAAAAACCTCCGGTAATGTGATTATCGAGGAAATCCTCTACGAAGTGAGAGGAAGCATCGCAGAGGGTCAAACGATCGCAGAGCCGCTCTCTGAGAACGATATCTTTCCCGGGATGGTGATCCAAATGATCGCGGTTGGGGAAGCGACGGGCGCCCTTGACTCCATGCTGGAAAAAATCGCCGACTTCTATGACGATGAAGTGGATGCAGCGGTTGCAGCTTTGACCTCTATGCTGGAGCCTTTGCTGATGCTTTTTCTCGGCGGCTCGATCGGCGGACTTGTGATCGCTATGTATTTGCCCATTTTCGGGATGGCTGCTGCCATGGGCGGCTGATCCGATTAATATGGTCCATCCTGACCCTAAATCTCTGCGGGTCGAACTTTCAGGTCGCCTTCAAAAACTCATGTTTTTGAGGGTGATCTTTGTTTCCGTATTGCTGGGTGCGACGATCGTAATCCAGATCAAGGAAACGAAGACCGAATTCGGCGACATTCAGAGTTATCACTACCTCCTTATTACGTCGATCTATCTCTTGACCTTGATTTATGCCGTTCTCCTGAAACGGCTCAAAAGCTTGACCGCTTTTGCTTACGGGCAGATCGTCACTGACACGGTGGTGGTAACAGCCATAATTTACACCACCGGCGGCATCGAAAGCATTTTTTCCTTTCTCTATCTCCTGACCATCATTAATGGAAGCATCATCCTTTACCGTAAGGGGGGAATGGTCACAGCCTCTTGCTGCAGCATTCTTTATGGATTGTTGCTGGACCTGCACTACTACGATTTGATCACTCCCTTGGGGGGGCGTGTCGACGCGGCGGCAGGATATCAAAGTTCCTCCATTTTTTACTTAATTGCGGTCAATATCGCCGCCTTTTACCTGGTCGCTTTCTTGAGCAGTTATCCCTCCGAATTGGCTAGAAAAAGCCGCGTGGAGCTCAAGGCTAAGCAGGCCGATATAGCAAAGCTCGAAGCCCTTAACGAACGGATCATCCAAAGCATCACCTCCGGATTAATTACTCTGAACCAGAAAGGTTCGGTCATTCTCTTCAATCCCGGTGCAGAGGAAATTTTCGGCCTTAAGTCCGCGGAGGCGATAGGCAGAAACCTCGGAGAGGTGGTACCCTTTTTGTACGGTCGTTTGGAGGGAAATGGAGTAAACACCTCATCCGGTAAGGGAAGGACGGGCGGCTTTATCGATTTCCCCTTTGTGAGGCGGGACGGAATCAGGTTGTTTCTCAGATGCTCTGTCTCGCCTCTGGCTTTTCCGGAGGGGGGGGAGAGCGGCAGGATTCTCTTTTTTCAGGATATGACGGAGCTCAGGCGCATTGAAGAGGAAATGAAGCGAGTGGAAGGTCTGGCCTTAACCGGTCAACTGGCTGCGGCAATAGCCCATGAAATCAGGAATCCGATGGCATCCATCAGCGGCTCGATTCAGATGCTCAAAGAAAGCCTTGACATGGATGATGTTAGAAACAGGCTCATGGATATTGTATTGAGGGAAATCAATCGGCTTAACAGCTTGATCGGTGATTTTCTTGTTTTTGCACGGCCGAGACAAGCGGTCATCGAGGAATTCGACCTCAACCGTTTAATCAAGGATTCCCTCGAGCTTTTTAAGAACAGCAAGAAGTGGACGGGCGGAATTATGCTTGAGACAAACTTTGCTGAACCTCTAAAAATACGATCTGATCCAGGGCAATTAAGACAGATTTTGTGGAATCTTTTTCATAATGCGGTTGATGCTATGGCTCAGGGTGGAACCCTGCATGTCAGCGCCGGCATCATTCAGTCCAGGGATAATCGTGGGGCGCTCAAGGATATGGCACAAATTACGATACGAGATACCGGCGCAGGTTTCTCAAAGAAGGCCCTGCAGAACCTCTTCACGCCTTTTTTCACAACAAAAGAGGGAGGTTCAGGTCTGGGCCTGGCTACGGTCAGGCGCATCGTGGAAGGGCTGAGAGGCAGCATAACAGGCTGCAATCATCCTGAAGGGGGGGCGGAGGTCACCATATGTCTCGATCCCTTTCCCCAGGCCCCTGCATGAAAATCGCCCCTAATCATGCTTCCTCGCATGCAAAATGAAGCTAATGAAAAGTTTTGAGCGTAGGGAGGGATGAGCCGATGAAAGCCAAGGAGAGTAATTCGACTTGCCTGCTTTGAGGCCCTAGCTTATACATTTCCGGTGTAATATCTTTTCATTTGATCATTCAGGAATCACGCCCGTGTTCGACAGTCAATGGTTTTCCAAAATAGAACGGCCTAGCCGGTATGTGGGGGAAGAGATTCATGCAGTCAAGAAGGATCTTCGCACCATAGACGTTTCTTTCGCTCTGGCTTTTCCGGATGTCTACGAAGTAGGCATGTCCCATGTGGGATTAAGGATTCTCTACCACATCTTAAACCGGCAGAATTGGGTGGCCGCGGAAAGGGTTTTCTGCCCTTGGATTGATTTAGAGACAGAATTAAGAAACCACGGGCTGGCACTTCGCTCCCTCGAGTCGAGGAGATCCTTGGCTGAATTTGATATCGTGGGTTTCAGCATCCAGCATGAACTCTCGCTTACCAATGTGCTGACTATGCTGAATCTCGGAGGTATCCCTTTCCTTGCCCGGGAGAGAGAAGGCGTATCACCGCTTATTGTCGCAGGAGGACCGGCATGCTTCAACCCTGAGCCTTTTGCCCTGATTTTTGACGCCATTCTTGTGGGGGATGGAGAGGATGCGGTCCTCGAGCTCTGTGAAGTCATGCGAGACGCAAAACGAACAAATGTGTCGAAAGAAGAGCTTCTGGTTCGTATGTCTCAAATGAGGGGGATGTATATACCGAAATTTTTTAATGTCTCCTATGGGGCGCGTGGGACAATTTCAGCTATCGAACCCGGGTTAACCGGGTATAGAAAAATACAAAAAGCCATTGTTCCCGATATCAATCTATATCCACTTCCTGACAGTCAGATTGTTCCCTATGCGGAATTGGTGCATGATCGTCTCACGCTGGAAATCTCAAGAGGATGCACCAGGGGATGCCGATTCTGCCAGGCGGGGATGATTTATAGGCCTGTTCGAGAGAGAGAACCCGGTATAGTGCTGGAGAGCGCGGCTAAAGGCCTTGCAAAGACCGGTTTTGAGGAGCTCTCCTTGCTTTCATTGAGCTCAGGGGATTATGGATGTTTGGGGCCTTTGCTAAAAGCACTCATGGACAGGCAGGCGGAAGGCAAAACTGCAATCAGTTTGCCCTCACTTCGGATCGACAGCCTGGATAAGGCGTGGTTCGAGCAGATAAAAAGGGTGCGGAAAACGGGGTTCACCCTGGCACCGGAGGCCGGAAATGACCGGATCAGAAGAATCATCAACAAAAAGCTCACGGACGATGAGATCTTTAGCACGGCAGACAAGATTTTTTTTGCAGGCTGGGAAATGATTAAACTTTACTTCATGATCGGACTGCCGGGTGAAGAGGATGAAGACGTTCTGGACATAGTGCGTTTGGTTAAGGAGGTTTCAAGAAGAGGGGGCAGAAGAGGAAAGGTGAATGCAAGCATTGCAGCCTTTGTCCCAAAGGCTCATACCCCCTTCATGTGGATGCCGCAAATTCCCCTGATGGAAAGCCGAAGGAAAATAGCGCTCGTCCGGGGAGCCCTAAAGGAAGAAAGCCGCGTTCGATTGAAATGGAACCAACCTGAGATGAGCTGGCTGGAGGGAATATTTTCCAGGGGTGACCGGCGCTTGACGGAAGTCTTGTTCCGGGCTTGGAAAAAGGGCGCCAGATTTGACGCTTGGAGCGAGCAGTTCGCCTTAACCTCGTGGATGGAAGCATTTTCCGAAGAAGGTGTGGAACCTGACTTTTACCTCCACCGGGCGCGAGATCCCGAAGAGATACTTCCTTGGGACCATATCCGGTCCGGTATCACCAAAACGTTTCTTCTGGCGGAACACCGGAAGGCGCTGGAGGGAATAGAGACTCCGGATTGCAGGGGGCGCTGCCTCTCATGCGGAGTTTGCGACCATGAATCGGTAGGGCCGGTTCTTTATTCGCTCTGGGAACCTACGGGAGTAAAAAAAAATGTCTCTGCCTCCAGATCGATAGAAAAATACCGGGTTGTTTTTTGTAAAACAGGTTTACTTCGACACCTAAGCCATCTCGAACTGGTTCGCCTTTTTATCAGGGCTTTAAGAAGAGCCCGAATTCCCATAGTCTTTTCGGCGGGATATCATCCGATGCCGAAGATCTCTTTTGCAGCGGCCCTACCGGTAGGGACTGAGAGTCTGCACGAAACCATGGATATTCAAGTTTATGGCCCGGCATCTGTTTCGATCATTTTGGATCGTTTGGCACATCAGCTTCCGGCCGGCATTCGTGTTTTGTCCACAACCGGTTTGGCGCCGGGATCTAAAGCCCCGAGACTAAAGGAAAGCCGTTATGAGATAAGCCTCAAGGGGTCCCCCATCAGCACTGATCATATGAGGGCGTTTCTCGGATCGGAGGCCTTTTTCGTTTCAAAAAAAGGGAAAAGGGAAGAAAAAAGGATTGATGTGAGGCCACTTGTGAAATCCATGGAAGCCTTGGAATCCGGAAGGGTTCGCCTCGTTTTAAATCACACTCAAGGGCCGGAGGTCAAGCCCGCGGAAATCGTGAAGCGCGTGTTCGATTTGGACGAGAAGGATATTTTGAAGGTTGTTAAAACAGATGAAGTAGTGGAATAATCTCACAGGTGCAAAAAGTGAGGAAGGGTTATGGCGAATGAACTGATTATCAATGCAAGACCCCATGAAACCAGAGTGGCTCTGGTGGAAAACGGTGTGGTTGTTGAGCTTCATATTGAGCGCAAAACCGGGCAGGAACTTATGGGAAACATCTATCGGGGTAGAATTGTGAGGGTTCTGCCCGGCATGCAGGCTGCTTTTGTTGACATCGGGCTTGATCGCAGTGCCTTTCTCTACGTTACAGACGTTCATCATGATATTACGGAACTGGAACGAATGATGATGCGCAATAACCTGGACGAAAAAAGGGAGAAAGGAATGGAAGATCAGGTTGAACCGGTAGAGACCTCGCTGCCGTCCATTCCCTTCAATATTGAAGACCTTCTGTACGAAGGACAGGATATTATGGTGCAGGTCGCGAAGGAGCCAATGGGGACCAAGGGGGCGCGATTGACGTGTCATATTTCTTTGCCCGGCAGGCACTTAGTGCTTATGCCTAATGTGGATCATATAGGTGTTTCCCGTCGCATTGAGGATTCCGAGGAAAGGGAGCGTTTGCGAAGTCTGGCCCAAGAAATCAGGCAGAACAACCTTGGACTGATTGTCAGGACCGCAAGTGAAGGAGCAGAAAAGTCCAAACTAAAATCAGAAATGGACTTTCTGGTGAAACTCTGGGGCAATATTCAGGAAAGGATGAACAAGGTCCCGGGGACCGGCCTATTGTACAAGGATCTCGGGATCTGTCTTCGCTCAGTGCGCGATCTTTTCACAAGAGAGGTGGACAGGTTGGTTATTGATTCCAGGGAGGAGTATAACAAGGTCATGGAATTCATCGAGACCTTTGCGCCCAGCCTGAAATATTCAATCGAGCTCTACGATGGGGATGACCCGATTTTTGATTTCCACGGAATTGAGATGGAAATCTCTCGTGCTCTTGAGAAAAAGATCTGGCTTAAATCCGGCGGATCTATCGTGATTGAATTGACCGAAGCCCTGACTGCGATCGACGTCAATACCGGCAGCTACGTGGGCGTGAGAAATCTCGAAGAAACGATTTTAAAAACCAATCTTGAAGCGGTTAAGGAGATTGCCTATCAGCTTCGGATGAGAAATCTGGGCGGGATCATTGTGATTGATTTTATTGACATGGAAAGGAAAACCAATAGGGAACGCGTCTTCAATGCACTTAAAGAAGCCTTGAGCAAAGACAAAGCCAAAACCCATATTCTCAAAATGTCCGAGCTTGGCCTGATAGAGATGACGAGGAAGAGGACTCGGGAAAATCTTAGCCGATTGTTGAGTGAACCCTGCTTCTATTGTATGGGAAAAGGGTCCCTCAAGTCCGGGAAAACCATTTGTTATGAACTTCTCAGGGATATTGAAAGGGAGACAAGGGCCACGGCGAATTCAGAGGATATCCGGGTAAACGTGCATCCGGAGATTGCCCGTGTTTTAAAGGAAGAAGAGCAGGAATCAGTTGTGGATCTGGAAAGGCGCATCAGCAGGCGCATTACGATTTATGAAAAGGAAGGGCTTCATCTTGAACAGTATACGATTCAAATTTGAAGGGTTTCATGAGAACTCCTTCCGGGGTGTTGGTATAGACCTTCAGGAAATGATTTTGGCAAGGCTGGAGGGAAGAATTCTCCGGTGGTGAAATGACGGCAGCGCAAAAGGAATTTCGACCGATAAGCGTGGTTCGAAATCTTTTGATGGAAGTCTATGGCAGGTATGCGCAGGACTTAGAGGCCAAGGTCTATATTGTTTTTTTTATGAACGTTGTATTTGTTTATACCTATTTTAAGCATTTATGTTTAAAAAACGGTTCAATTTAAATTTCCTAATAGGTTTTTTTCTTGCCTTAGTGTTTTCCTGGCTTAGGTTTCAATCCAACCCATGGATCGAAAAATTAGAATGTTTTTCCTATAAGTGGATGGTACGGCTGACAGCCACCGAGCGGCAGGCTGATCAAAGGATCGTTCTCGTCGATATCGATGACACGAGCATTGAACGGATAGGTTCATGGCCCTGGCCGAGATCGAGGCTCGCAGAGATGATAGATTTTCTTACAGAAAGGGGTGTGAGAGTCATTGGTCTCAACCTTCCCCTGTTTGAAAAAGAGAACACCGAGTCTTTAGACGCAATGCGGTCGTTTCTGGCAAAATTCGAAGCCTATGCTCTGAGCAAGAAGAATTTAGGTGTTGCAGATTGGGTTAAAGAAAATTTTAAGGAGATGGAGCAACAAATTGATAAAAGAGGAGTTTTAATTGAAAAAGTACGAAAAGCAAGCAATGTGATATTGCCTGCCTACACCGGGGTGCCGCCCGGGCACAAAGAGTCTTCAGTGGTGTCGGATACCATCGCGGCTGAAAACGCGGTGACCGAAAATGGTTTTTCTTCGAATTTGATAAGAGAAATTGAAGTGAAAGAATTGCACATTCCCTTCCCGGAACTGGCACACATCGCCCTGGGGTTCGGCCATGGAATCGATTCCCCGCCCGGGTTTGGAACGGGGACAACAAGCGCTGCGATTGTCTCCTACCGCGGTTTTTACCTCCCTTCTTTCGCCTTGAGGATTGCTGCGGTCTATAACGATTTAGCCGCGGTCAACATCATTGCGGAAGAAAATCGGATTCGAATGAAAGACATTGAAATTCCCCTGTGGAAAGGGCACCAGATCGTCAAATTTTACCGAGGAGGAGAACGATTTCCCACATACCCCTTTGCGGATCTTCTCCAGGGGAACAATTCACCGTCCTTTCAGGGTAAGATCGTTCTTATCGGATTGAATTTGAAAGGAATGCCAAGAATCACAACGCCTCTCTGGGAGTCCGTCTGCCGGAACCGGTTCTATGCGTGTGTCCTGGATAATCTCTTAAACCGTTCCTTTGTTTCTCGGCCTCACTTTATGAACGGCGCTGAGAGCTTAGCCATCCTGGTCTTTGGTTCTCTTTTCGCCTTGTTTTTTTCCGGAATGGGAGAGAAGAGTCGATTGGGCAGCGCGGCAGGCTTCGCGGTTCTCATACTGGGAGCGCAGGCCCTTGTGCTTTTCCGATTTGATATATGGGTAAAGGGGATATCTCTAGCCGCCGCAATCCTTGCAATATACAGCCTCACGACGCTGCGGAAGTGGTTTGTTTTTCTTCTAGCGGGCGGGGAATCTGCGGGGACCAACCGGTTGCTGGGTCTTAGCTTCCAGGACCGCGGACTTCCGGATCTTGCCTTTGAAACGTTTCGCAAACTCCCCTTTGACGGTGACACAAAGGACCTTATATACAATCTCGGTTTAGAGTATGAACAAAAAAGACTTTTTGGCGAAGCAATTGCCGCTTACGAATATGTAATGAGAGAAAAGCCTTTCAGAGATGCATCCCTTCGCGTTTCCAAGCTCCGGAAGGCGATTGAATCATCGGGTCTCGGAAACCATGTCAACCCGGTCGTCGGGGGCATCACAAATGTCACTTCCTTGGAAGAAGTGAAGAAAATAGGGCGTTATGATATTCTTGAGGTCATCGGGAAGGGGTCGATGGGGCTTGTTTACAAGGCACTGGATCCCAAGATAAATCGTCTTCTTGCAATAAAGACAATTCGTTTTTCCGATGAGTTTGATGACGACGTGATCCGGGATATCAAGGAAAGATTTTTTAGAGAAGCAGAGATCGCAGGCCGACTTTCTCATCCCTCCATTGTGACTATCCATGATCTGGGTGAAGATCAAGATTTGACGTATATGGCCATGGAATATCTTGAAGGGGAGGATTTGGAAAAGTTTATTTCCAGGAAGAACCTTCTTCCCTTGGAAAAGGTCATCCATATCGCAGCCGGCGTGGCGGAGGCTCTTGATTTTGCTCATCGTGCAGATGTCATTCACCGAGACATCAAGCCTGCTAATATAAGGCTTTTGAAGAACGGAGGAGTCAAAGTCACGGATTTCGGCATTGCGCGAGCAATATCGTCTTCCAGAACCAAAACCGGCGTCATTTTGGGAACACCGAACTACATGTCACCCGAGCAGATTATGGGGCAGAAAATAGATCCGCGTTCGGATATTTTTTCCCTTGGAGTTCTCTTTTACCAGTTGTTGGCGGGCGAATTACCTTTTCAGGGTGACAATCTTAGCGGGTTGCTTTATCAGATCACTCAAATCAAGCAGCCGGCGCTGAAAACGTTTAATCCTAAGCTTCCCCAGGCTTGCGAACAGATCGTCGATAGGGCTCTTGCAAAGAACCCTGATGAGCGGTTCAAGACGGCGGGTCAGATGGCCAGAATTCTCAAGCTGCTTGCTTCTAAAATTGAGCAGGTGCACAGAAAAAAAGTCGATAAAGGAACCTATATCGGGGCATGAGCTCTCGGAGAAAAACACAGAGGAGGCATTTTGGAGGTAAAAGCTGCAGGATTATCTGATGTCGGTTTGCAGAGAGAAGGCAATGAAGATGCTTTCTCGATACAATCTTCCCTGGGGCTTTATCTTGTAGCCGACGGCATGGGAGGGCACCTGGCGGGTGAAATAGCCAGCCGGGTAGCAGTGGAAATTATTGTGAAGAGTTTCCGAAGATGGGCGGTAGCGGATACTCCGGAAGATGAGCTTTTCGGGTATCCGGAGTCTTCCCTTTCCAGGGTCGGCAACTATGTCCTGAGCGGCATCAGGCTCGCCAACAGGGTCATTTATGAAATGGCCGCGCAATGCGAGCAATACAGCGGCATGGGAACAACCCTTGGAGCTCTGCTGGTTAAACCCGGTCTTGTCGTTGCAGCCAATGTCGGCGACAGCCGCGTCTATATGGTCCGGGACGGTCTTATCGAAAGGATCTCCAGAGATCACACGGTTGTTTCAGAACACATCGAGATGGGTGTCATGACTAAGGAAGAAGCGGCTCAATCACCTCTTCGACACATTCTGACAAGAAATCTAGGCTCTTCAGAGAATGTGGATGCGGAGATTTTTGAAATGGTGCCTTCCGGGAACGATCGATTCATACTCTGTACGGACGGTTTGACGGACTTGACCGATGACGAGGAAATTCTTGGACTTGCAAAGAGCGAGAAGAACCCGGAGACCCTTTGCAAAAACCTGGTCGATTTAGCTCTCAGCAGAGGCGGCCATGACAATGCCACCGTGGTGAGCGTCTTTCTTGAAGATAACGATCACTCGGTCCGGCAAGGCCTATTCACAAAAGCAGGGACATCAGTGCGGAGATCCTTGCGATTTTTGGCTCAATCAGGAAAGAAATTGAGCTCCAGGATGCTTGACCTTGACACCTGCAGACCGATCTCATATACTCCTTCACAGGGAAAGCAGACGAACCATCCGGTTTAAGCCTCCAATGGGGTTTTTATCGTTACCGAAAGGAGATCCTTGTAAGCCTAAAGAAGAGTAGGATTTCTAGCCTTGTGCCACAGTCCGAGTTTATTGTCGGGGAGCGGGATAGATGAGTCTGATGACAAAAGTTTTGCGGGTTTCAACCTTAATCGCGACGACGCTGCTTGTCGTGTTCTCACCGAGTGGAGCCATGGAAAAGAAAGCGGTAAATCCGTTGGTCGTTATGGAGACCAGCATGGGTGATATCACGATTGAACTGTTCCAGGACAGGGCGCCTAAAACCGTTGCAAATTTTCTTGAGTATGTGAAAACGGGGTTTTACAGGGACACCGTTTTTCATCGTGTCATTAAAGGATTCATGATTCAGGGGGGAGGTCTGACCGAGGAAATGAAACAAAAGCCGACTCGAGCTCCTGTTGAAAATGAGGCCGCAAACGGGTATAAAAACGTTCGTGGCTCTGTTGCCATGGCGCGCACTTCAGAGATTCACAGCGCAACCGCCCAATTTTTCATTAACACGGTCGACAATTCCTTCCTGGATCATCGCTCAAAAAGCCCTGACGGCTTCGGCTATTGCGTTTTCGGCAAGGTGACGGACGGCATGGATGTGGTCGGCAGAATCGAAGGATCGCCCACAGGCAACAAGGGAATGTACCGTGATGTACCGGTCCTGGCCGTAATCATTAAGGATGTGCGGCTGAAAGACTAAAACCCCCATTGAGCTTTTTCAGGATGCAGTCTTATAAGATCTGTCCTTGATTTTTACCATTCACAGTTGAAAACCATCGATTTCCATACCCATGTTTTTCCGCCTTTCTTCACAAAGAACCGGAGCCGGTTTTTTCCTGATGAGCCGTCCTTTGAGGCTCTCTATCAATCCCCTCGCTCACGACTCGTTACGACCGAGGAACTCTTGAAAAAAATGGATGAGTCGGGAATTGATAGATCTGTAATCTTTGGTTTTCCGTGGAACAGGCAGGATTATTATCAAGCGCACAACGACTACATCATCGAATCTGTCAAACGATATCCTGAACGAATCACAGGCTTTTGCTGTTTTTCGCCCTTCTCCGAGAAAGGATTGGAGGAAACAAAGAGATGCCTTGACTCAGGCCTTTCCGGCGTGGGAGAGCTTGCACTCTATGATTCAGGATATTCCTTGGAAGTTCAAGAGCGCCTTGGGGAGATCATGGAGCTCTGCGCCCGACTGGATATGCCCGTCCTCCTGCACACTAATGAATCGGTGGGGCATGCTTATCCTGGCAAGACACCCATGCAACTCTCCGAGATCTATCAATTCATTAAGCGCTATCCTTTTAACCGGATTGTCCTGGCCCATTGGGGGGGAGGACTTTTCTTTTATGGGCTTATGAAGAAAGAGGTTGATAAGGCCTTCCGAAACGTTTGGTTCGACACGGCCGCGTCACCTTATCTATATAAGCCCGAAGTGTACCAAGTGGCTGTGGATATTGTAGGGCCTGATAAGATCCTCTTCGGGTCGGATTACCCTCTTTTGAGCCAGGAGCGATATTTTCAGGAAATGCGATCGACAGCTCTTTCCGAAGAGACAATTAGAAAAATCACGGGCGAGAACGCGGCCGTCCTCCTGAGGCTTTAATCAACCACTTGAATATTGAAGTTTCCAGGACACAAGAAGAAGTAAAGCACATATTGTGTTCAACGCCCTTCGGGATTCCGACGATCATAGGGCTTCAAGGATTACCTCTTTCTCATTCATGACCTTCTTAAACCGGGTTGCATCTCCTAGTACCTTTCCGAGCATGTTGACGGCACTTGCAGGCATGATTTTTCCGGGCCGGCTTGCAGGGGTCAGGCCGAAGAAGATGCAAAATGCTTTTCCCGGCGGCCAATAACCCAGATCTCCTATCTCCACCACATCCTGCGCCGATTTATCGAGAGCGGATGTAATGGGCACGGGGAAGTAGATCTCGTCGCCCCAGGTGCTGAAGGATGTCTTTATTGGGAGAGCATCCGCAACCTTTTTGGCCGTTGGTGAGTTATTGAGTTCCGCTTCCATATCCAGTTTGCCGATTCTAATCTTAATTTTCATCTTCTGTTCCCTAGTTCAAGGTGAATGGTTATAATCAATAAGCAGCAAGCCAAATGCACTCTGCAATTTAAAACCGCCATCAATCAAGCCTTTGCCGCTTTTTAAACACTACCCTTATGGGAGTCTTCTGTAAACCGAGATTTTCCTTTAACCTGTTTATCAAAAACCGCTGGTAAGAAAAATGCACAAGGTCCGGCCTGTTCGCAAAAACCACAAATGTGGGCGGTTTTGTTTCGGCCTGAGTTGCGTAAAAAACTTTGAAACTCGAATTCTTAACCCTTGGCGGAGGGTGGCTTTCCACAATGTCTCGAACAGCCTTGTTAAGGGAACCGGTGGCAACCCGGAAAGAGAACTGCTTGTATAGGTCGACGATGATCAAGGGCAACTTGGGGACCCCGGCGCCCGTAATAGCGGAGAGCCGGAGCTTGGGCGCAAAAGATACGAAATGGAGTTGGCGATCTATTTCCTCTTCCAGATGTTTTATTTTTTGTGCATCCTTCTTTACGAGATCCCATTTGTTTAAGGCTAGAATGATGCCTTTCCCTCGCTCGAAGGCGTAACCGCAAATGCGTGCGTCTTGTTCGGCAACCCCTGCCGTTGCATCCAGTGTTACTACGGCGATGTGGCATCGGTCCAGACTTTTGAGGGCTTTGATCATAGAGAATTTTTCAATCTTCTCCTTAACTCGTGCCTTTCTCCTGAGCCCGGCGGTGTCTATAAAGAGGAAAGACTGATCGTTTAGGATACACAAGGTGTCAATAGCGTCCCGCGTCGTGCCGGGCAGATCGCTTACCACCATCCGCTCAAAACCCAGGATCTTGTTGATGAGAGAAGACTTGCCCACATTGGGTCTTCCTAGGATGGCAACCCTGATCGAGTCGTCTTTTTGGTCGGCTGTCTCGATTGGGGGGATGGTGGCGACGATTTCGTCCATCAAGGCTCGTAGACCGTATCCGTGCGCTGCAGAAACGGCGTGCACTTTCTCCAGCCCGAGGCGATAGAAATCCGTTGCCAGGTTTTCGTGCTCTGGCCCGTCGATTTTGTTGACGGCGAGAAAGACCGTCTTGCCGGATCGACGGAGATAATCCGCCAGTTCCTCGTCTCCGGGCAGAAGTCCGTCCCGTCCTGAAACCACGAAGACAATTCTGTCAGCTTCATCAACGGCTTTGAAAACTTGTGCACGAACCTGTTTGAGGAGTTGTTCCTCATCAGCTTCATCAAAGCCGCCGGTGTCTATCATGATAAATGCCTTATCTCCCCAGCTTACGGAAGCATGTAAGCGATCACGGGTCACGCCCGGCTGATCATCCACAAGGGCGTACCTCGACCTTGTTATTCGGTTGAAGAGGGTCGATTTGCCGACGTTGGGTCGGCCTACGATGGCGATTACCGCTGTTGCTTTCATGGGAGTTTTCCCTCGCTATGAAAACACAGAATATCAAGGAATAGAAACCGATTACAAGCCTTCTTGCCGATGATTTTGATAAATTTCCCTGCTTGACTGTCTTGGTTAGACCCTATAGATTGCTTATGCTGTCGGTTCAAATTTTTTATAGACTGCCGGAAGTTTAAAATTATGCCCACCAAATATATTATTGTTACAGGCGGTGTTCTGTCAGGCCTTGGTAAGGGTATCGCCGCTGCCTCCATTGGGCATCTTCTGTCCTCACGCCTTAGAATCGTACCGATCAAATGCGATGGATATCTCAATGTTGACCCCGGGACCATGAATCCTTACGAACATGGAGAAGTTTTCGTGCTCGACGATGGCGGAGAAGTGGACATGGACTTCGGTCACTACGAGCGTTTCCTTGGGGTGACCTGCAAGTCTAAATGGAACCTGACCATGGGCAAGGTGTTTGACATGATCAGGCAAAAAGAAAGACGGGGTGACTATCTCGGGAAGACGGTGCAGTATATTCCCCATGTGACAGATCTAATCAAAAACCATATCTTCGAGATTTCCAGAGAGGAGTCGGCGGAGCTTATCATCGTGGAAATCGGGGGAACCGTTGGGGACATTGAGAATGAGTTATTTCTCGAGTCTGTTCGACAGATGAAGGAGGATGTGGGCCGGGGTAACATTGCTTATGTTCATCTCACCTATGTACCCATTCCTTATGGCGTCAACGAACAGAAATCCAAACCGACCCAACAGAGCGTCAACCTTTTGAAACAACGAGGGATCTTCCCTGACGTCATCGTGGGAAGGTGTTCCCGGTTTCTGTCCCAAAAGGTGAGAACTAAGATTTCGAATTTTTGCGATGTCGATCCTGAGGCTGTGGTAACAGGCCTGGATGTGGAAGACATCTACGAGATTCCTCTTATCTTCGAGCAGGAAGGTCTTCCCGCCATTCTCCACAAGAAGCTCAACATCTATAGCCCCCCTGATATGACGAAATGGAGAAAATGGATTGATAATCTTCGAAATCCCACAAGAGAGATCACTATCGCCATGTGCGGCAAGTACACACGACTGGAGGATTCTTACGCCTCGATTATCGAGTCATTTAATCATTGTTCAGCCCATCTGAGTTGCAAGATCAACTTAAAACTGGTGGAGACCTCAGATTTGAAAGACACATCTTTCCTTGACGGGGTGGACGGGGTGGTTGTGCCGGGAGGTTTCGGTCAGAGGGGTACGGAAGGCAAAATCAGTGTCATCCGCGCGGTAAGAGAAAAGAATATCCCATTTTTGGGCTTATGCCTGGGGCTTCAACTGGCCGTTATAGAATTTGGGCGAAATGCATGCGGCCTTGATAGGGCTAATTCCACGGAAATCGACCCGAACACGCCCCACCCGGTGATCGATATTTTGCCTGAACAGATCGGGGTCTCTGAAAAAGGCGGTACGATGCGGCTAGGGGCTTATCGGGCTGTGTTGAAACAAGGGTCTCTCGTACATTCCCTCTATCAGGCCGGAGAAGTGACTGAGAGACACAGACATCGATATGAAGTGAATCCTCGGTATCACCGGGTCATAGAGGAAAAAGGAATGGTTTTTTCCGGATTATCAAAGGATGGAAGGCTGGTGGAATTTATTGAATTGCCCGGTCACAGGTTTTTTGTCGCAACCCAGGCTCATCCCGAGTTGAAGTCGAGAATGGAAGCCCCAGCTCCCTTATTTTACGGCTTTGTCAAGGCTTGCATGCGTTGAAGACTTCTTCTGCAGACTTTCAGAAAGTGATTTTGGCAAGACCGATGTTAAGAACCCGCGGAGGCTTCCTACCGGTAAGCCGCACAAGGAATTCCGACCGATAAGGCATTTTAAAATCTTTTTATGGAAATCTTTATCTCCCTTAACCAGAGGGGTTTGTATATGGCTACAAAATATCGTGTTTTATTTATCGGCCTGGTTGGGACAGAGGAGCAATTCAAGCGCAGCATGTGCTCCAGATTTGGGGTTCCTTCAAGAACGGTAGAGCAGATCATCGAAGGCGCCCCGATCGTGCTGAAAAAGGACCTACATCTTGGAGAGGCACGAAAATATGCGGAGGCGCTTCAGATGGCCGGCGGCAAGGTCCATATCCAGGAATGTGGAGAATCGAAGGAACCGCAGCGGGGACTGACCTCTGTGGAGATAAAATCCTTCGGTGATTTCACGGTGTGCCCGGAATGCGGGTTCACCCAGCTCAAGGCTGAAACTTGCGTGAAGTGCGGGTTTCTTTTTTTGCCTAAAAACAGGGTAGAGAGTGGGACGTGACCGAAGTAGTTGAAATTGGAAAAGCCCGTGTCGAGATGGCTGTACGCAGAGCCTATAGGAATTGGAGAAGCCATTTTAAAGAGGATTTCGGACCGGGAACTCATCTATACGACATTTCCACCAAGACGATTGTCTCCCTCGGCTTGGGAAAGGAAAAAAGCACATTCTACCTCTTTGACTTAATTATGAATCTCGAAAATTTGGGTTCTGGTTTTGAATTCAGCGAAATCGATCCAAAGGACAAAATGCTTGTTCTGGACCAGTATCTTTTTCTTCTCGATCGAACCCGTTTCGAGTATATGAAAAGGCTGGGATGGTTGGAGAATTATCCTGGAGAAGACATTCCCTTGGTTGACCTCATTCTGGACTTTAATCATCTGGCGCCGCGACTGCAGGCAAACACCCCCATCCTCAGTCGCGGTCACGACGCCTACGACCGTTTTCAAAGCATGAATGTTTTTGAACGGGAGGAATTGGTCAGGAAGCTGATCCCAAAGGCATTAAAACACATGGAGGATCAATCGACCACCTCATAGACCTTGTCGCCCTCTCTAACCCTTTCTTTGACCTTAACCCCGATCAAATCACCGGCTTTGGCTTTCTCTACGGGCTGGTTGTCAAGTTCCATGCTTGCCGCAACATCCGTAAAATCCGTCGTATGGCCCTTGAAGCGAAGGGTGTCTCCCCGCTTGATGCCTCCCCCTGTTACTTCAATTGCAGCTACACCGGGCTTAGAAAAAAACTTAATGACCGTTCCCACCTGCTGTTCTTCCCCCATGGTTCTATCCTCCTTTTGGGTTCCGAGTGCCGTTCAGCAAGATCGATTTCTGTGTATCGAATTTCAGGCCTGGTGTCAATAGTCATTCCTGAATCTTTACCGGTTGAATACAGTTGCCAAGGACCGTATGATATATTTTAATATGTGCTATACTTTTATAAAAAGATTTTGGATTGCTTTATCGATCGGGATTTTTTGTGCGGGTCATTGGTGGTAAGCCTCCGCAGGTTCCTCCCGCCGGTCTTGCCAAAATCACTTTTTGAAAGTCTGTAGCGCACTGTGAAAGGAAGGTGGAGCTGCCGATGAAAAGCAACGGCAAGAAAGATGACAACAAGCCCTCTGAGAAAACGCTGAAAAAGGCGAGGGCTCCGGAGAAAACACAGGATAAGATGGCACCTTCGCGATGGACGAACATCGTGGTCAAGGAAGCGATCCTCATTGCAAAGAAGATTGGGGCAGATATTCTTCTTTTTTATATGGACAGCACAAAAGACCTTACGCCTTTTGAAAAGGTCCGGAGCGAAATGAAACTCATCCTTCTCACAAAGCGAAAGGAGTGCTTTGAAAAATCCTCGGATCTTGACATCCAAGCGGTCTTGCTGCCCGATGTGCAGCTTAGCAGGGTCGGTTACCTTAAGATCGGTATTCTCTCGGCTATTTCAAAAGGGCTTCTCAAAAGCGGAGATGTCATCGTTTGTGTGGGCGGAGTGCCGGAACAGGGGTTCATGGATACCATCATGCTTATCGAGGTTAGCCTGGAATCCGAGCTTTTCAGCAGTGGGGTCAAGGATTCCTTCCCTCCGGAGATGAGACCTGAAGTATTTTTGACACTTCTAGGGATTGTTTTGGAACTGGCCTATGAGGGCAGGGAGGGAAAACCGGTCGGATCGATATTAGTGCTGGGCGATCACGAAAAGGTCCTTTCCATGTCGACCCAGCTCGTGTTTAATCCTTTCAAAGGTCACCCGGAAGAGGCCTTGAACATAAATCAACCCCAGCTCAAGGAAAGCCTGAAAGAGTTTTCCTCGATTGACGGCGCCTTTGTGATCAGAGAGGATGGAGTAGTTCTCGCGGCAGGGAGATACTTGAATGCGGCCTACCACGGGGAGGCGCTTCCTCAGGGACTGGGGACGAGACACACGGCTGCTGCCGCTATTACCCAAGTAACCGATTCTGTGGCCTTTGTCATTTCCGAATCTACCGGTAGAGTGACGATTTTTAGAGGGGGTAAGATATTGACCGTGATAGAAAAAGCGCCTCCGTCACTTTCTGCGAAAGCTGCGCCTATCGCATGAGGGACGAAATACTGGATCATGAGGACCTGCCTTCGCACATCCTGGAGCTTCTGCGACGAAGAAAGCCCACGTTGATTGAGGACAGGGAAGCTCTGTACAGGCATGGAGCGGTGCTCATTCCTCTTTTCATGGAAGGAGAAGAGTACAAAATTCTCTTTACAAAGAGATCAGACACCCTTGAGGACCACAGGGGACAAATGTCTTTTCCCGGGGGCCGCATTGATGAGAAAGACTGCTCCTTTCTGGATGCGGCGTTGCGCGAGAGCGAGGAAGAGATAGGTCTGGCGAGACGAAACGTGACCGTCCTGGGGCGGCTTGATGATGTACGCACCCTTTCATCGAATTATGTGATCCATTCCTTTGTTGGACGGATACCTCATCCTTACGAGTTTCGTGCCAATTCGGCGGAGGTGGAAAGGATCATTCCGGTCCCTCTAAGGCTTTTCTTCGGAAAGGAAGAAATTCTTCCGGTAGAATATGAAGGGATGATCTACCGGAATCTATCCTACACCTTTAGCGGAGAAATAATCTGGGGGGCGACGGCGAGAATCATGCGGAATTTCGTGGGAATACTGCGTGCCTTGGCGGAATAAAATCGCCGGCAAGGGGTTACGTGAAATCTGTTTCGGTAGATTTCATCATCAGGCAGGAAACGCAAAATTGCGCTTGCGTGAGCATTTCTCTTAGGGTATATTACTTCCCAGTCGGGACGTGGCTCAGTCTGGTAGAGCACCGCGTTCGGGACGCGGGAGTCGCTGGTTCAAATCCAGTCGTCCCGACCAGAACTGATAAGGGTTTCAAAATAAAGGCTTTTGACATTGAATGGTGTCGAAAGCTTTATTTTTTCTGTATCTCACGATCTGTCAAATTTCAGGTTTTCGTATTTGATCAACGTTTTGGTCAACACCTTCCCGGGCGGTGTCAAGCTGCTTATCGAGCCATTGAGTATATCTATTGATAGCTTCTCTCAGGCTGTCTTCCATGGGGACCAGATAATAAAGATCCATCCCTTTTAGGCTATGCCCTACTGATCTCTGCGATTCAGACGGTAGTGAACCCCGGGAGAGGCAAACTTCCGGCCCATCATAACCCTGCCAGGGAATGCCGTTCCGGCGACTGAGAGAGTTTTCTATCCCAGCGTAGAAAATTTTTCTGATGGGGTCCTTTTTTTTGAGTTTTGCGTCAATATCTGTATGCTAGTAAAATAATGGGCATACAGAGCAAGACCGCAAGAGAAAAATTCAGTCGCCTTCGGCAGGCCCTTGTTCAGTTCGTAGAGGAGCTGAGGGGGTTTGTTGAACCCTTCCTTTCTGATCGGCCTGTCGTAAAAGGGACGGTCTATGAACTGAAGCGAAAATGTGGAAAGCCAAGATGTAAATGTGCTCAAGGGTAGCTTCACGCCCGCATGGTGCTCAGTGCCAGTGAAAGAGGCAAGACGCGATTGCGAGCGATCCCACGAGGATTTCTCATGGATACTCAAGAGCGGGTCCGACGCTATCAGGAGTTGCGCCGGGTTCGCGCCCGTGTGGTGGAGATTCATCGGCAGATGCTTAAGCTCATGGATGAATGACCTCTTTGCTCGCAGCATAGTGCGGAAGATTTGTCTTGATCACATAGCAACCATCCAGAAGAGATGCTTCTTGCAGCGC
>JAFGDM010000172.1 GCA_016932115.1 Deltaproteobacteria bacterium
AATGCTCAAGCTTCTTGGTGAACTCAACCTGGTGGCTCAATCTGCCCATTGACAACATGTTGTTTTTTCCAAGGCCCTAAGGGCCTATTTGCAGATTCCGAACTCTCCCACATGATTCCACAGGACAACTTGCTCGAAAGAAAGGCCATTCACAGAAGAATCACCCTCTTTGGCCCGGGCGGGATTTCGAGCAAGCATGTAAAACCGGTAAGGGATCTTCATTGGACCCACTATGGCCGGCTATGTCCTGTAGATACGCCCCAGAGCGATCGCCTGGGTCTCACCCTGTCCGTTCCGATGGAGGCAAGAATCAGCGACCTGGGTCTCATCGAAGTTCCACTGCATGAAGTGGTTGGGGATGGAAATGGAGAGTTGCAGATTCAGGAACATGAGGTGGTCTATCTCTCCGCAGCGCAGGAAGAGGACGATAAACCGTGGATTGCGTATTTCGATCAGAGGGAAGCGCTTCTCTCCGGCCGGGCCGTTTGGGCGCGACGCGGATCGAGGGAGTGCCAGCTCGTTGACGCCGGCGAAATCCATTACTTCGATGCATTCCCCCACCAGCAGTTCAGTCTCGCAGCCAGACTGGTGCCCTTTCTTCAGCATGACGATGCCAACCGGGTGTTGATGGCCTGCTCGGCCATGCGACAAGCTCTCCCCTTGAAGGAACCCGAGGCTCCTCTGATCCGGACAGGGTACGAAACGCTTCTGACGGGTAGGGGAGATTCTTGGGGTTTTGGCAGGAACTTGCTTGTTGCCTATATGCCTTACAAGGGCCTCAATTTCGAGGATGCAGTCGTCGTGTCTCAGAGCGCAAGCGAAAAACTCGCACATGTACGCCACTTCGATTACTCGGTGGAAATAAAGGAATACACCGTCTCCATTGAGAAGGATAAGGGAAATCTCAAGAGGAAGAGGGTCAGGCAGGAGACTACCAGGGATGTTCATTGCTCGGATGCCAGAAAAAGCAAGCTCGACGGACAGGGTATTATCAGGAACGGAGAATGGGTTGAGCCAGGCGACATTCTCGTAGGTGTGATGGACCCTCACCTCAGAGGATCTTTATCCCTCCGCCAGATTTCGGCCGAGGCCCTCACCAGGCGAGCCTCCGCCCGAGGGGATTGCTCTTTCAGGGTGCCCAGGGGTGAAGGCGGGCGGGTGGTCGAGGTTGAGATTAAATCAGGAGGTCCGGGGCACGGCCTTCCCAGAGGGGTCTCGAAAATCGTCAGAATACGGGTCGCGAGCCCTCCCATTCCTCTCCAGGTGGGAGACAAGGTTGCCAACCGCCACGGCGGAAAGGGGGTTGTATCCATCATTCAACCGGATGAAGCAATGCCCTTCTTCATCGATCCAAAGAGCCGACACGAGCACGACGGAGTTCCTCCCCACACCCATGTCGAGATGATCCTGAACCCCCTTGGCGTAGTTTCACGCCTGAATCTCGGGCAGTTGTACGAGACTCACCTGGGCTGGTTTGCGCAAAAACAAGTGAGCGGCTCGGTTCAACCTATCCCCTCTTTTTCTGATTCCATCGGACTTCTAAGACGAGCCTATCAGAATCAAGATGATCTCGCGCCACTCGACCCCAATGGAAAAGTGCACCTCACCGACCCGCTGACAAAGGAGCAGACCGAGCGGCCCGTCACCGTTGGCTTCTCCTATATGATCAAGCTCCACCATCTCGCGAAGGAAAAAGTGCACGGCAGGGGTTTTGGCTTCCACAGATACAGCATGGTGTCGCAACAGCCTCTTCCTGGAAAGCGTTTGGAAGGTGGGCAGCGCATGGGAGAGATGGAGATATGGGCACTGGAGGCCCATAACGCGCGGCATATACTCCAGGAAATACTCACTTTGAAATCGGACAACCCTTCAGGAAGGGAGTTTCTCTACCAGGCACAGAAGCATGGTACTCGATCGAGCGATCCTTCCCCGGGGCAACCCGAGTTTCTCAAGGTGTTCGCTCTTTACCTGCTCTCTTGCGGGCTGAAACTGGATCTTTTGGATCGCGAAGAAAAGCCGATAGAGTTCTTGGACCCCATGTGGCCCGTTCGGCCTGAAAGAGTATCGGCGGCCAGAATCAGTCCTGCCAGACGATTGGATATCGAAGGACTCTCTGCCGGTCCGATCACCGACCCGGACACCGGCACTGAAAAGGATGGGTACAACGACGATGGCCTTTTCTCTCAAACACTCTTCGGTCCCCTCCAGGATTGGATTTGCCGCTGTGGAATCATTCACCCTGGCCGTTCTGAAGAGAAGGTGCGATGCGAGAAATGTGGGGTGGAGATCGCTCTGAGCGAGGTGAGACGGAAAAGGATGGGCCATATCGAACTCCCTGTTCCGGTTTTCAATGTGGTCTATCTGGATGCAGCCTCCCGCCTGCTCGGGATTTCCACGGCAGCTCTAAAAAGCTTTCTCATTGAAGAACCATATGTGAAGTTCAGTGAGAAAACGGACGCTCTACTCTTTCTGAGCTTACTTATCCGCGCCTCAGAGGATGTCAGAGGCCATTTCGAGAAAAGCCTGAAACTGGAGAGCAGCGGCCAGGCTACCGACTATCCCGCCTTGAAGGTTCTCCTTGGTCAAGAGCGACTGGACTCTATAAACGAACGCATCAACGAGGGACTTCCAAGGAGCGGATCATCGGTCCTTTTGTTGGGAAAGCTATTGTCATCCATTGACGAAGGTTGCCTTTTGAACCTGCGCGGGACCCTTGCCGATGAACTGAACACCCTTGTAAAAGCGAAAAAGAAGGAAACCCGACGGGAACTGAACAGGAGGAGGCTTGAAGTTGTCGATGCGTTTCTCAGTTCTCGCATCCCTGTGTCCGACCTGATGATCGAGATCATGCCCGTTTTGCCCCCGAATCTCAGACCTCCCCTCGTGACGGAGAGAGGGGAAATGATATTGGGGGACTTGAACCATCTCTATCAGAACCTCCTCATGTTTCTGAAAGGGTGGAGGCAGAAGCCCCGGGAAGATATCAAGCGTAATGACATCAAGGAACTCCAGCGACTCGTGACCGCCGTTATCGACAATCGAAAGGCGAAGCCTCCCACGCGCAGTCGTGACGGAAAGATCTATGTTCGTTCATTGGCCCATTTTTTCATTGGCAAGAGGGGCTTCTTCCGAGGCAACCTGCTCGGAAAGCGGGTGGATTACTCGGGGAGAGCGGTCATAGTCCCGGATCTGGAGCTCGACCTCGACCATTGCGGCCTTCCATACGCCATGGCTGTCGAGATCTTCATGCCACTTCTTGTAGAGAGGCTGAAAGACACGTGGGCCGTTTCATACGTTGAAAAAGAGGAATCCGCTCTGAGCGACCGAGCCGTTGAGGCGAGAATTCGCAGGACCCTGACACTGAAATCAGGAAACCAGGAGAAGGCGAAAGATGCAGTCAGTGACCGTGAACTGATCACAAGGCTTATCAACGAGATCGGAACCCGCAATCCGATTCTTTTGAACAGACAACCCACCCTTCACCGACTCGGCATTCAGGCTTTCTACCCCAAGGTAAATTCCCATGACGCCATTTCCATGCATCCGCTGGTGACAGCCGGATTCAATGCCGACTTCGATGGAGATACCGCGGCGATCCACCGCCCCGTAACTGCAATGGCATTGGAAGAGGCAAAGTCCCTCCTGGCGCACAACAACCTCTTTTCCCCTGCCAATGGATCTCTCACGCTCAACCTGGGGCAGGACGTGGCGCTGGGAGCCTATTTTCTGACAGGATCAGAGCAAGGCCGGGAAACTTTGGCGAATATTGCCGGATACTCCCAGCCCGAATCGAGATTTAGCAAAAAGGGGCTTTCAGCCTATTTGAGGAAGGCACTCTCCAGTCGTCGAATAGGAGACCGGGCCACCGTAGTGGAAAACCTGAAGCGTATTTTCTTCAGTGAGGCGACAGCGTCAGGGCTTAGCCTTTCCATTCCTGATCTTCCAGACCTGAGCGCCGCGCGGGATGCGTTAATGGCGGATAAGCAGAAAGATGTCAACCAGATCCTTGCCGAGATGAAGAAGAGCGTGCTGGGTTTCTTTCAGGAACAGCCTGACCATCCCCTTGCGATCATGCACGATTCCCGCGCCCGGGGGGATACAACGACGATGACCCAGGTGGTCGGTATGCGCGGCCCGATGGCGAAGATCGGAGCGCCCGACACAAAAGCACCGCCTCCGGTAGTTGTCTCGTCTCTCAGGGAAGGTATGAAAGCGGGTGAGTATTTCGTCTCATGTTACGGATCGCGTACAACCCTGGTGGACAAGAAGATGGGGACGGCCGAAGCCGGTTATGTGACCAGAAAGCTGGCGGAGATTACCCATCGATTCTACATCTCCCGGGACAATTGCATTGTGGATGGGAAACCGACCAAAGCCGGCCTGGCGGTCGGCCCTTATGCGTTCAAATGGCTAGATGCAAGGGACTTCGGCACAGAAGGTCTGAAAGAAAGACTAGATGGTAAGTTCGTCATGGCCTTGCTCTGGGAAGTACACCAAGAACGCAATGGAACTCAGTTGGTTTTCGAATCGCTAGAGACACCTTTCGATGAAAAAATTGGGGACCAAATCAGCAGAAAAGATCTAAAGAAGAGGCTTCTCGTGGTCAAGATTCGAGAGGAAAGGTCAAGAGATGAGCTTCACGGGAAGTTCCTGGGGAGAGTGCTTCTGAACCCTGTCGAATTAGGCGGCGAGAGCGTTCATAAGGTTGACACAGAGCAGGTAGCTTATCAACTGGCGGACTGGGTTCTTGCCGAAAAACGTCCAATCAGCATACGCTCTCCCCTCACCTGCGAAGCCAATCACGGCGTGTGCCAGCAGTGCTATGGTCTCGACCTCGCGACCATGAATTTCCCGGAGATAGGACACAAAGTTGGCATCATTGCAGCCCAATCTATCGGGGAGCCGGGAACGCAGCTGGTGCTCAGGAGCTTCCATAGCGGCGGGGTTATGGGGGTGGGAATCAGCAGAGATATACCCAAGGTGGAGCGTTTTCTCAACGCCAAATCCCTGGCTCAAATGGAAGCGGTGGGAAAGGGTCTCCCCGAAGGCAGCTATCCTGCGCTCATTGACGATATCAAAGGAATCTATTTGGAAAATAGCGTCAACATATCCGACCAGCATTTTGAAATCCTGATCAAGGGCATGCTCTCAAGATTTCGGATTACAGCGCCGGACTCGGCTTTCTTCCACCCAGAACAGATCGTCGAAAAACACGAGATTGAGGCTACAGGAGGAGACACCGAGGCTCAGCCGGTCTTGAGCGGTATAGAATCCCTAAAAAGGAGTCTCACGAGCTGGCTGTCGGCAGCCTCTTTTGAGAATGCCTTGGGAATCCTCGCAATGGCAGCCATCGGTAGGAAGACCGATAGGCTTTTGGGTCTCAAGGAGAACGTGATTTTGGGCAGACTGCTGCCTCCAGATAAATGATGAACCCGGTTGGAAATGCGCCTCCGCGCAGAGCGAGGTGAGTAATGACATGGTAGGGATCAAACCACGAATAGGCCCTGCAACCAAACAAAAGCAGGATGCAACGATCGGGACGGCTGCAAAAATGGTCGCTTCGATGCATCAAGTTGCTGTCGCAACCCTGGTTGCGAAATACTGTGCCGCAGGTGTATTCGAGGAAGTGCCCGGGCAGGGTATCTGTCCCAATTGCGGAAACGACATGACCGGTGCCTATTGCGGAAAATGCAACCAGCCGGCGGAAGACGGTGATCCTCTGGACCATGATGAGGGTGAGGAAGACAGGGAAGTAGACGATCATTCGGACTCCGAAGATGCGGATGATTCTCGCCCTTTGGACGAAGAGGATGACCCTGGGCCTTGGTCGGAGGCGAGCAAGCCGTCGTTTAACGAGGTTTTTTCGAAGTACCTCGAAAGCCTTGGGATCCCCGATGCCAAAATCCCTCTTTACCTTTACCTTCTGAAGGGTGCGATCGAGCAAGGTAAGGTAATCGATGATCCCTTAACCCCGGATTTAGTCAAGGCTGCTGCCGATTGGATCGGCCAGAATGAGGAATTCCTTCAGACTCTTTGGGCCAAGAAACCCTTTGACCAGAATGACTTTGACGAGATTTTCCAAGAGTGGTTTGCCGAAAGCGGCTCTGCGACCCCTGCCGAATATGAGGAACCATTCCTCGAAATACGCAAAGTGAATGGGGAATACCTCTCCATCGTCCATGACCGGTCTGAGGATCTCACGACGGCTCCTGGCAAAAGGAATTTTCTCATCCCGATTGAGAAGACTCGGATACCGGCGGGCCTCTTCCTCATGAGCCTTCGAAAACGCAATCACAATCTTCAACTGATTCTCGAAACCCTTGTCGAACGAAGAAGGGATTTCCTCGACGCGCCCACAAGGGATGATGCGCTGAAGGTTCTCGGAGAGCGCCCCCTGGAATTGACTGAAATCGCTGATGCAACCGGGATAGACAGGGGCATCATTTCGAGGCATTTCTCCACCAAGTCGGTCCTGACCCCGCACGGGATTTTCATGCTGCGAGAGCTCACCTCGCAAAAATCAAGCGCGGGAGAGGACTTAACTGTATATGCGGTACGAGAAAAGGTTATAGATGTAATAAGGCGGGGCGATTCTAAGAGCAGCTTTCATACGGACGCAAAGGTTGCAGAAATCCTGAAAAAGGAATATAGGGTTGAAGTAAGCAGGGAATATGTGAAAAAGATCAGAAAGGAATGCGGAATTCCGAGCTCCCGGGAAAGGCGTGCAAAAGGCAACTAGTGGGGTGGCTCTGACAGCGTAATTGCGTATGATTCATGAGGACAGGAAAGACTGGAAAGCGGGACGCAGGTGAGAAGGAATGATTGGGGCTGGCTACATGAGGAGCGGAATTTTGGGAGCACTATGGGAGCACTTTGGTGGAATTTTGGGGGGATTTTTGGGTAAAAACGAGGATCGGAAGGTTCCCTCTCAATTTCTTGCAACCCTCTGACATTACAGAAATATCCAGTAATTTCCCTACTCTACCGTCCCGAGATTTTTGCCCTACGAATCCGTAGGTCGGGTGTTCGAATCACCCTGGGCGCACCACGTGAGAAGAAGGTTAGGGGTATTGATTTATTGATATTGCTTACCCGTCCCCTATACCTTAGGCAAGCAAATCCTCGAAACTCCGGCTGATGCCAACTCGCTCGGGCAAAACTTCAAGTTCTCTGAGCCAGCGCCTCACATACGCCCGGTCGAAATCCGGGTTCTTGATGACAACCGACCGCGCATCTTCGATATCGCGCGGCCTACCGGAAAAGCATTTGTGAATGATGACGTCTTCTACAGAGGCAAACATGACGGGTTCACCCTTGAGAAAAACAGGTTTTGCTCTGCCAATAGCCTGTCTTTCATAAGGAATGAACGAGAAAATAAAATCAACTCTGATTCCGCTTTCCTCGTGCCGCGCCGGTAAGACGAAAGTCATTTCGACAAAAGATTCGAAATGCTCCGGGATGATCCGGAGGCCGATTGCAGCGATGGCCTTCACCACCTTGTCGAGATCCCGCGTATCAACCCCGAGGGTGATGTCGATATCCTTTGTCATCCTCGGCAGACCATATAAAAGAACGGCCTGACCGCCGATAACCATGTATGGAATTCCGGCCTTTCTGAGTTCTTCTGCGGTTTTACTAATCAGTTGCTCGAACACCGTTTAGTATCCTGGCGATCTTAATATCCGCTTCGATTCCCTCAAGCGGGTCTTTCATAGGCAAAACCCCCAGCAACATCGCCTCTTTCCACATGGCTTCAAAGAGGCGCAAGGCTTTTTCATAATCAGGCTTCTCTTTCCTGAGTTCGTTTTCTTCGAATTCCGCCAGCAATCTCTCATCCTTGATCATTCGAAGCTCCGCGAGCATTTCCTTGAGCCGATCAACCAAACTAAAATAAATTATACATCAAAAGCGCTTTCTTATCAAAACGTGCAAGTTTGTCCTCGATACACAACGCTAAATTCCCCTATAATCTTCTTATCTGAAAACGGCTCATGGGGAGCTCGTGTCAGGAGCTGGTGTCAGATCTTGCATAGTAGATAAACTGCTTGATCTGAAAGGTCATCTGACATAGATGTGTCCTCATGGGCAGAGCA
>JAFGDM010000173.1 GCA_016932115.1 Deltaproteobacteria bacterium
AAAAAAGTAGGGGACAACATAGCCGCCGATACTAAGGCCCATTGAGATCAAAGCAATTCGCAGCCATGAGCCGCCGGAAATGGCCCGGGCGGTAAATACAGCCACGCATACCGGCGGAGTAATCCCGGCGGCAATGGCGAAATAAAAGATAAAAAGATGAGAGGGAAGAGCCGGCAATCCCATGGTGACAAGGGCCGGGCCCAACGCAGACGCCGCGATTACATAGGCCGCCGTGGTAGACATTCCCATGCCCAAAACCATAGCGACAACCATCGTGGCTGTTAAGGCCAGAAAAGCATTTTGACCGGCAAGGCTGACAATGAATTCAGAGATTTTTACCCCCAGGCCGGTTGCATTCATCAGCGTGACAACAACTTGCACGAGACTCATCATCACAATGAGCATGACCAAAGCCCCGGTTGTGGCCCTAAAGAATGCCTGCAAAATTACCTTCACTCTTTTCCCTATGTCCCGGAACCTTAACGAGCCCCCCAAAAAAAGAAAGATGGCCAGGGAGGAAACCAGCGCCCACCCGGCGCAGGTCTGCGGGGGGAGGTAATTAAGGAGAAGATAGATGAGGATGCCGATGGGGATCGCCGTGTTTAGGAGTTCTCTCGGGTTCCACATTTCATGCCATTGGGGAATCAACTCAATCGGAAGCTTGCCCAAGCCGTATTTCCCGGCAAGAATATAAATGCCGGCGCCAATTCCTCCAAAGTAGCATAGGGCCGGAATAATGGCTGCAAGCATGATGGTGGTGTATTGAATGCCCAAGAGTTCTGCCATAACAAAAGCCCCCGCACCCATAATCGGCGGCATGATCTGGCCCCCGGATGAAGCAGCCGCTTCAGTGGCACCGGCAAATTCGTTCTTATACCCGAGTTTTTGCATGGTAGGGATCGTAAAAGTTCCTGTCGTAGCCACATTTGCAACGGAAGACCCTGAAAGCATACCCAATCCCGCGCTCGAAAGAAGCGCGATCTGGCCGGCCCCACCCCGAACTCTACCGCCTGTAAAACGAGCCCACTTGATAAAGGTGCCCCCTACGCCGCAAGCAAAAAGAAGGGGACCTAATAAGATGAAAATTGCGATAAGGCGGCTCGTGAGCTCGGTCAGCATGCCCCAAACCCCCTCCGTTGTCAGATAAAAAATATAGAGCAGTTCTTCAATGCCGTAGCCTGCATGCCCCATTTCTCCCGGGAGATGATGACCGAAAAGAGCATATGCAATAAACAAGCTTACGACAATAGGGACTATGTTGCCCAAAGTCCTGCGGGTAGCCTCAAAGAGGCTGATAAGCAGTAAGCCGCCGAGATAAAGATGGTAGGTTTCATAGGTCAGGGGGTTGCTCACAATGGGTTCCCAATAGAGCACAATATAGATACACGGAACGCTTCCGGTGATCGTGAAGACCACATCAATTACCGAAGGAGTGCGCTTGTTCCCAAAAACGAGAAACTCCGATAAGGGCGAATGTGGCTTTGCTAAGGACGCTTTACTTACCGGGTTATTCAGGAAGACAACCAGCATCCCGAAGGCTAGTATGATGGATCCCTGAAGCGCGGGATGAAAAGGCCGCCACAGGGCACTAAAGAGAATGAAGCACACCGCAAAGGCGGCAATAAGCGCAACTATGCCTTTCCAGACACTTGTCAACTGCCTCATGCTCTATCCTCTCCTCAGGTTGGAATCCGGCTTTAACAGCGTCAGATCATTTTGCCGTCTTTATCTCTACTTTGCATTGGGCGGTGCTGCCTTTATCACCGGTTGCAATGAGGTCCCACAAGCCGGGCAAAGCGACGCTTTTATGAGGGTAAGCCGTTCCGGCTTTAAACATTCCTTTTTCATCGACATGTATTCCCTTTTCTTTTTCTCCGACAATCATCGGCACATCGCCCATTTCAAGAACCAATTCAATCCGTTCTCCGGGAATAAAGCCGCTTCCCATTACATCCAGTGCTTTGCCGGGCATCCCGGTCCCGGAAATTTCTATGTGCGGCTTTGCAAGCGCCTTGGGTGTTTGCGCTGTTGAGCAGGCCGCAATGGTAACAAGAACTCCTAACAGGACACACAAAATTGCAAAAAGAGAGGTTTTGCTTTTCATGGTCGTCTCCTTTCCCGATGCTTTATCTTGCCTCAGGTGGAATAAGTTTATCCGGAACATTGAAACCTAATTCACGCCATGCCTTGACTGCACCCTTATGGAGGGGAACTTCCGTATATTTCGCGGTGTTGTTCCACATATCGACCCAGTTCCCATCGCGCGTAATGGGTACCGATTCGGCGATTTCTTTGCGATGTTTATAAGTCGCTTTGACAATCTTATAGATCACATCTTCAGGAACCTTGGTATGGCTATAATCCCCGCAGACATATGCTAAACAGGGAACCGGCTCCGTCTGACCTTTGTAGGTATTGGCGGGGAGAATATATTCCAACGCGTGTTTCGGCCATGCTTTTTCGAACTTCTCCAAATCTTCTTTACTTACCGGCAGGAAGACCACTTCCATGGTGGACTGTATTTCGAGAATCGAAGAATCAAGCGGTCCGATTCGGTAAAAGGCATCCACCATTCCGCTCTTCATGGCATCAATCCCTGAAGAAATGCCCATGAGTTTATAGTTGGGCCTTATGCCCAAAGATTCAAGAAACATATCCGACAGCCGACCCCCTGTGGTGCCGGGACTGAACACGTAGGGCTTACCGTGCAAGTCATAAATGCTGTTGATTCCCCTGCCCTTTATGGCGACCTGAAGAACAGGAGCCACGTATCCCCCCCAAAGGCTGCGCAACTGATCATCCTTTTTGTCTTTGAAATCCGCCACACCTTGATAGCAGGCATATGCCGCAAGATTATGGGTGAGGCCGCAATGAACCAGGCGCTTTCTAAGCCTGAGTATGTTATCGAGAAAACCACCTGTTTCCATCGGTGAAATACTGACCTCGCCTTTCAGTTCTTTGTTTACCGCCCTAGCCATGGCCGTGAGGTAAGCAAATGAGCCGATACGGGGCGACACCCCGCCCCACTTAATACGGTAAGGCGCCTCAGCAAAGGCATCAGTAATAAGAAAAGACACGAAAGATGCCATGAACACTGCCATAATTGCCGATCTTTTCATTTTACTCCTCCTTCCTCTTTGTTAGTTAGAGTCAAAAAGATTCTTAGTGAAAAACATCTCTATCCTTAAAGACGCCCTAAATTTATGCCGAAAATATTACCTACTTCACCCGATATTGCCTAATGACATTCTTGTTCTCCATTGCCTGAACTTCCGCTTCATCGTATTCCAACTCCTTCATTATCTCTTCGGTATGTTCGCCTAAAAATGGGGGCATTCTCCGGATTGCCCCCGGAGTCAAGGACATCTTTGTTGGAATGCCCAGCAATTTTATTTTCCCTCGAAGAGCATCATCGAATTCAACAACCATTTCCCGAGCCTTGGTATGGTCTAAATCAAGGGCCTCTTTGACGGTTCTGACTTTTCCGCAGGGAATGCCGGCACGCTCCAGCATTTCCAGCCATTCGTCGGTTTCTTTCGTGCGGGTAACCTCTTCTATGATGTTCTCGAGGAAAGCATAGTTACGATTTCTATCCTTTACTGTGAGAAAACGTGGATCTTCAATCAGCCGGGGTTGGCGTAAGACATTCGTGCACAGGTTCTCCCACAACTTTTGGGTCCCGGCGGCGATAATGACAAACCCGTCTTTGGTCGGGAAAGTACTATAAGGGGTTTGCTGAGGATGGCGGTTTCCTGTCCGCACAGGCGTCTTACCGGTAGCGAAATAGGTCCCTGCTTGGTAGGTCAGCAGCGCAAGCATGCCGTCCAACATAGCGGCATCAACTCGCTGACCTTCACCTGTTTTATCTCGAGCAATCAGCGCCATGAATATTCCCGAGAGGCCATAAAAGGCGCCTATGAAGTCAGTGAGGCCGATGCCGACCCGAGTCGGGGTATCAAAACCGGTTATGTCCATGAAGCCGCTGTCGCCCTGAACCGAAGGATCGAATCCGGCTTTGTTCTTAAAAGGTCCTGTCTGCCCGTACGCTGTAATGGAACAATAAATGATTCGAGGATTAATCTTGTGCACTTCCTCCCACGACAGACCCATCTTATGCATAACTCCGGGTCGGAAGTTCTCTACCAAGACATCTCCTTTCCGTATCAGCCGTTTTACGATCTCAATCCCTTCCCGGCTCCTGAGATCAACGGCTATGCTTCTCTTATTTTTGTTGAGCGACATGAAGTAGTAACTTTTGTCTCCGTCGAAAGGGCCCCAGGTTCTGAGTTCATCACCTTTGTCTACCGGGGACTCGATCTTAATCACGTCGGCTCCGTGGTCCGCCAGCTGCATAGAGCAAAAAGTTCCCGATACAAAACGAGTCATATCAACCACTTTCAGGCCGTCTATGGCTCCCATTATGGTACCTCCTGCAGATAGTTACTTGTATGTTAGTTATACGGAATGTTGTTCGTGTACCATCTTATATACTTGTATGTCAAGTACTTTTTTTTAAATGTGATAAGCATGAGGGTCCCGTAAAAAGTCCAAACGTCGGGACCTGTCACTTCGACTCCTTCGGCGTGCTCACAGGATAAACTCCGGGAGAAATATAGTTTTTTCATGGTGTTATGCTCTCAAGATTTCTCGCTTCGCTCGAACTGACATAAAAATGGGACTCTTCACGAGATCATCACACTTCCTGTTTAATAAAAAAGAATCCAATCTTGAGTTCTCCTGAACACTAATGGTATATGATAAGATAATGGTATAATTTCTAAGCAAGGAAAACGGGGGCGAATTATGAAACCCTTCAGCAAAATAGAATTAAGGCGAGTGCCGAAGCTTTCCGACCAAGTGGTGGACTTTTTAAAATCCGAAATCAATAAGGGCGTTCTTGCGCCGGGCGAATATCTCCCATCGGAAGCGGAATTATCCGCCCAATTTGGAGTAAGCCGAACAGTCATTCGCGAAGCCTTAGGAAAACTGCAATACGACGGCTTGCTTGAGTCAAGCCAAGGCAGCAAGAGCAGGATCTCCAAGTCGGGAGCAAAACGGGTTTTCCGGATGGAAGAACTCGATTTCGTAAACCTGGATGAGATGCTCTATCTCTATGAATTTAGGGCTATTATCGAGAGTGAAGCGTCCGCTCTGGCAGCAAAGAGGCGTGATGGCCGGGATCTAGAAGACATGAAGAACTTGATTAAAGACCTGGAAAAAGCCGTAAAACTGAAGGCAGACGGAACCAGTACAAACATCGAATTTCATAAGGCGGTTGTAAGGGCCAGCAAGAATGTTTTCATGACATCTTTTATGAATTTTTTTAGCGGTAAAATTTTTGATTTGGTCCAATCGGACCGAAGACATTCAAAGCATGTAGGGCTCCCTCGCAACGTTCAGAACGAGCACGTCAGTATTTTTGAAGCCATCTCGGCCGGTGATTCCAAAAGGGCACGGAACGAAACCTTGAAACACCTTAAAAATGCTGCAAAAAGAAGGGGATTGAAGCTTTTTTCAAAAAATGTCGCATGATCAGCTTTCCCGGGAATTCCGGCTTGACTGTCTTGCTGTTTGCTTGTAGAGCTGAGCCGACACAAGGAGGTCCGCTCATGGCCGTTGAAGAAATCAAAATAGAGGATTTGAACCCCCACGCATTCATAGAGGAACAGTGCCGGCTTATTTCCGAGGAAGTGGGCTCTTCAAGGGCCGTCAACGCCCTCTCGGGCGGCGTGGATTCCTCGGTAACCACCATGCTGGCCCATCGAGCGTTGGGGCCCGGACTTCTCACTTACTTCATTGATAACGGTCTTATGCGCGAAGGCGAGCCTGAGTCCGTGGTTGCGGGGATGAGGAATCTGGGGGTGCCGGTTGTATCCCTTGATGCCCGCAATGCTTTTTTTTCGGCCCTCAAGGGCAAAACTGACCCTGAAGAGAAGCGACAGGCGATCACCGACACATTCTACAGGACGATCTTCGGCACGCTGGTGAGGGAGAGCGGAGCGCCCTACCTGCTCCAGGGCACCATCTACACGGATGTGGAGGAAACCGTGGCGGGAATCAAACGCCAGCACAACATTCTGGCCCAGCTCGGCATCGACACGGAGAAAGCTTACGGCTACAAGGTCATCGAACCGCTCATCCGGCTCAGAAAACCCGGGGTTCGTGCCGTCGGCAAGGCACTGGGAATGCCGGAGAACATGTACAAGCGCCCACCCTTCCCGGGCCCGGCTCTGGCCGCAAGAGTCATCGGGGAAGTAACCCCCGAACGGATCGCCCTGGTGAGAAAAGCGACTGTCGTCGTTGAAGAGGAACTTGAAGGGGTTGGAGCGTTTCAGTTCATGGCGATCCTTCATGAGGATAGGGTCACGGGCATGCGGAACGGAAAAAGAGAGTACGGTTTTCAAATCGAGGTCCGCTGCTGGGACAGTCAAGATGCAGTTACAGCCGCTCCGACCAGGCTTGCTTTTGACTTGCTTCTGAAACTGGCCGGTCGCATTACCTCCGAGGTTCCCGGCGTTGTAAGCGTCACCTACAACATAACGCCCAAACCGCCCTCAACCATCGAGGCCCTGTGATGGAAACACGGCGCTCAAAGGAGAAATGAGAATGACGGTAAAGATAATGCCTTGCCTGGATATGCAGAATGGAAGGGTCGTAAAAGGCATTCAGTTCGTGAACATCCGGGACGCCGGTGATCCCGTCGAGTGCTGCCTTGCATATTGTCGCGCCGGGGCCGACGAAATAGCGCTTCTTGACATCACCGCCACCGTCGAAGGCAGGGCCACCATGCTGGATGTGGTGAAGAAGGTCGCCGAGGCGGCCACCGTGCCCTTCACCGTGGGCGGCGGGATCAGTGATCTCAATTCCGCGGCCCTGGTTCTCAAAGCTGGCGCCGACAAGGTTTCCACAAGCAGCGCGGCCTTTCGAAAGCCTGAAGTCATCAAAGAGATGGTCGGGGAGTTCGGACCCGATCGCGTCACTGTGGCGATCGATGCGGCAGTGAACAATCTCATGCCTTCAGGATACGAAGTCTATATCGACGGGGGCCG
>JAFGDM010000174.1 GCA_016932115.1 Deltaproteobacteria bacterium
GATCCATCCCGCAAATCCCTGGGGATGATGATCAACTACGCCCTTAAATACTATTATTTGGATATCTGGTGGAACTGGATCATTCCGCCGATCCTGTGCCTGACCCTTTTGATTATGACGGTCACCTTCCTGGCCGTGAGCCTGGAAAAGGTTTTTGATCCTCGATTGAAGATTTTATGACAAACCGGCTGTACAAAGCAAAAATGCAGAGACTTACCATTTACGAATTGAGTGTAACCTATCGGGCGGATGATCATGCTCTTCTCGCCCTTGACCAGCTTAGCCTGGAGCTTTTTCCCGGTCGCATTACGGCTCTGGTGGGCGAATCCGGATCCGGTAAAACCACCCTCGGTAAAACCGTGATGGGGCTTCTTCCGGAATACGCAGAGGTAGAAGGCAGTGTGAGATTGGATGATTTTGAAATTCCCGGTGCCGGCGAATCGAAATTAAATGAAATCCGCTGGTCCAAGGTAGCCATGCTTTTCCAAAACGGCTCCGCGAATCTGAATCCCGTTCACAGGGTTGTTGACCAGGTGGCCGAGCCCCTGGTCCACCACCGTGCAGCAGAAAAAAAAGAGGCAAGAATGCAGGCTGAAAGAGCTCTCGAGAGCATGGGACTGGACCCTTTGCTGGGACGGCGTTTCCCTCATGAGCTCAGCGGGGGTGAAATTCAGCGGGCTCTCCTGGCAATGGCCCTCATTCTGGATCCTGATGTTTTGATTCTGGACGAGCCTACGGCCGCCCTTGACGCTATGACAAAAGCCTTCGTGAGCCGGATTATCCTTACCGCCCGCGAGCAGGGTAAGGCGATCCTGCTGATCACCCACGACCTTGACCTAGCCCGGAACCTGGCCGACGATCTGGTAATGCTCTACCTGGGGCAAGTAATGGAAACCATGCCGGCGAAAGATCTTTTTTATTTCCCCCTACATCCCTATACGCTGGCGCTGGGCCGTTCCTACCCCAGCCTGGAAACCCATCGGGATTTAGGAGGAATCAGGGGAGACGCCTTCTATCGCATCAGCCACCGCCACCCGCAGAAAAACGGCGTGGTCCGTCCCCATTCCCATGTGGTAGGCGCTTCACCATCCCATGAAAATGGGCACTCACCCCCAAAGGGTTGTCTCTTTCAACCTCGCTGTACTCAAGCTTTGGCGGTTTGCACCGAGAAGACCATCCCCTTGCTGAACAAGGGGACTCACCAGGTTCGGTGCCTTCGAGGAGGTATTGCCACAGAGCTTGAACTGGAAGGGGTCAGCAAGCGATACGACGATGTCACGGCCCTCGGCCCAACCAGTCTCTCTTTGCGAGCCGGTGAAATTTTCTGTCTTGTGGGTGAAACAGGATCCGGCAAAACAACGCTGGCCATGATTGCGGCGGGGGTTCTTCGTCCCGACCGGGGCCGCCGGGTTTTCGAAGACCGGGACATGGACCGATGGATCAAAGAGGACTATTCATCCTTGGCCGGAAGGATCGGCCTGATCCATCAAAACCCGGCTCAGGCGGTCAGTCATAGGTTTTGTGTCTTTGATATAGTGGCGGAGCCGCTGAGAATCCAGAATCAGGGGAGCGACAAAGAGGAGCTCAGGAAAAGGGTTATGGGAGCTCTGAAGGACGTTCACCTGTCCACTGAAACTCAATTCAGCGCCCGCTACCCGCATGAGCTGAACATGGGTGCCCTGCAGCGCGTGTGCATCGCCCGCGCTCTGGTCTCAAAGCCATCCTTGGTCATAGCCGATGAACCCACCAGTTCGTTGGACCCGAGCGTTCAGGCTAAAGTGCTCAAGATGATGCTGGATCTCCAGATAGAAAAGGGCCTCACCATGCTTTTCATAACCCATGATCTAGGATTGGCCCGTAAAATCGGAGACCGGATCGGGGTAATGCTGGCAGGCAGGCTGGTTGAGACCGGACCGGCCGTACAGGTAATGGGCCGGCCCGCTCACCCGTATACCAGGCTGTTGATTGCAGGCACGGTAGGCAAGGTCCAAACGGCTGTCGCACGGCAAGGAAGAGCCTCCTCCCGGGGCTGCCCTTTTGTGGAACGATGCGATCAGGCGCGGGAAGCCTGTTCTTTAAGCTATCCGGAAACGTCGAGTCTCGAAGAGGGGCTACAAATGGTTCAATGCCATTTCCCACTGGCTTATTCCGAAAAATAGGGTCGACATTTAGGAGGAAGCCCAACGCAGCATATGGATTTTTTTGCGAACCCTTCAAATGTTGCAATAATTCTTTTTTGTAACGGCATGATCCTGTATAGAATACAATGTTGAAATCAAGGAGGTTTAAAGGATGACCATAGGCCGAATTGACGAGCAGCAACTCAAGGAAACCGTTTCTTTTCACGGCCACTGGTGCCCGGGTCTTGCAATAGGTATTCGGGCCGCCGAATGGGCCTTGCAGGAAATGGGCAAATCCCCGGACGAAGAAATCGTAGCCCTGGTGGAGACCGATATGTGCGGCGTGGATGCCATCCAATATTTGACCGGCTGTACCTTCGGTAAAGGCAACCTGATCCACAAGGACTTGGGAAAGAACGCCTTTACCTTTTACCGCCGCCGAGACGGAAAGGCCGTGCGTCTGGTCCTGCGCCCGACCATCTACGGAGACACAGGACCTTTGTTGGGAAAGCTTTACCACAAGTCGGAGACCCAGGGTTTAAGCGAGGAGGAAGAAAAAACATGGCGAGAAACAAGGGCCGCCGTTTCCAAGAGGATTATGGAATCCGACATGGCACAAGTCTTCGATTTCAAAGCACCCCAAGGCCCAGTGCCGAAGAAAGCCCGCATCTTTGGCAGCATAACCTGTGAAAGCTGCGGCGAACCGGTCATGGAAACCCGCACCCGGCGATTCAATGATCAGGTTTTGTGCATACCTTGCTTTGATGAGCTCGAAAAAAGGTAGGTGTTGCTTGGATGAAACGCTTCTGTGTGATCGACGGCCAGGGCGGAGGCATCGGCGCCCTGATCATAAAAAAACTCAAGGACCGGTTTGAGGAATCGATCGAGATCATAGCTCTCGGCACCAATGCCATTGCCACCTCGCAGATGCTGAAGGCAGGCGCCAACCGGGGCGCCACGGGGGAAAATCCCGTGGTACGCACAGTGGGAGAGATTGACCTGATTCTGGGGCCTGTGGCAATCACGTGGCCGAATGCCATGATGGGAGAAGTTACACGCTCCATGGCTGAGGCAATCGTGTCAAGCCCCGCCCGCAAAATCCTCATCCCTTTACACCAAGAAAAAATCTTGATCATCGGTGCAAGCAGGGAGCCCCTGCCCCACCTCGTAGATTTCGTTATCAATGAATGTGTACAGGAGGTATTAAACAATGTGTGAAGCCAATGCGTTTTTTTTCAAAAACGGTCGAGAGGAATTGATTTTGGAGAGCGTGGATCTTGTCGAGCCTGAAGAGCAAGAGCATATCCGCCTTGTGAGCATCTTTGGAGAACAGAAGATCATCAAAGCGAAACTCAAGAGCATGAATCTGGTCAATCACAAGATCCTCTTCGAAGAGTTTTGACGATTGTATAGGACGGTACTGTAGATGAGTTGGAAGGAAACGATAGAGGAGCTTAAAAGGCGAAAGCAGTTGGCTTACCGGATGGGCGGTGAGGAGAATGTTAGGAAACAGCACGAACTCGGAAAACTGACCGCACGGGAGCGCATCGGCCGCCTGTTGGATCCCGGTTCCTTTCGAGAAAGGGGAATACTTGCCGGAGATGCCCATTACGTAGGGAACAGGATTTTCGACCTTACTCCTTGCCCCCTCCTGATCGGAATAGGAAAAATCATGGGGAAACGGGTCACTCTGCTTGCCGACGATTTCACTATCAAAGGGGCCTCGGTTGGAGATCTATACAAGGCTAAGTTGGCTTATGTTCTGAAAATGACCCGCGAGCTTAGGCTCCCGGCTGTCAGGTTGCTGGACGGGGCAGGTGGCAATATCAAAGAGATTCTAAAGATCGGCTACGTAAAATTTCCTACCTTGCCCGATTCTGCCATGAAGGATTTGTGAACATCATGTCTCTGGTCCCTGTCGTCTCCGTGTCCTTAGGACCGACGGCGGGCTCGGGAGGGCTCCTCATGGTTTCCTCCCACTTTTCCGTTATGGTGGAGGAAATATCCCAGGTCTTTGTGGGCGGACCGGCACTTGCCAGGCAGGCATTCGGCCAGGTTGTGACCAAAGAGGAACTGGGGGGGCACAGAGTTCACACCCGCATCAGTGGCGTGGTGGACAATGTGGTCCGGAGCGAGAACGACGCCTTTGATCAGGTTAGAAGATTCCTCGATTACCTTCCTACCAATGTCTGGGAAATGCCGGAGCGAAAAAATGAAGAAAAGGATGTCCCCCAACGGCGTGAGGAGGAGCTCCTGTCTGCCATACCCCGGGATCCGAAAAAAACCTACGACATGAGGAGAATCCTTGGACTCGTTTTTGACACGGGGTCGGTATTTGAAATAGGGCGGAAGGCCGGAAGGGCACAGATTACGGCGCTGGCCAGACTTGATGGATA
>JAFGDM010000175.1 GCA_016932115.1 Deltaproteobacteria bacterium
CTAGCACCTAGAGATCCCTCAGGTCTATCAAGTGATCTGTTTGCAATCAGGGAAAATATCCGGAACCTGGAGATAACCCCTTGGAATGACATCCAGTTTCACAAGGTACTCGTCTCTTTTTGCAATCGCCTCTGCCTCAGCCGGAATCAACCGGTAATACCCGGATCTCATGGGATTGCAAATACTTGACTCGTCACTCTTTGCAATCACCCCTTCTCGTCTCTTATGGTTTCGATCCCGTTGAAGCGCTCGGTTTCTTCGGGCGTACTCCGGATGGGAAGTGCGATACCCCCCCCAGTACTCCGGGTGTCTCTGCCGCCATCGCTTTTGTGCATCATACTGATTGAGACGGTAATCCGAATCCGTGGCAAGTTTCTTCTTCCGCCACTCATTTTTCCTAGCCTTCTGGCACTCGGCTTCGCAGCAGTATCGTTGATGGGCTACATTGGCGCAGGGGGTAAACAAATCTCCACAGTGCTTGCATCGCCTTTCCACTTCTCCCTCCCGAATCCATAATCTCTTCGGGAAACATAATGCGAAAGGCTTCAAGGTATAAAACTCCCTACAATGATTGGCCTTCTCGGTGGGTCAGTTATGATGGGTAGAAAGAAAGAAAAACAGCAGGTGGGTCAAGTTACGTGAGCAAAGATGGGTCAATTCTCGCGAGCGTCGAAGACAGGTACTGTTTGCCTTTCCTAGAATCCTTTTGAAATATCTGCTTTGATCCTCAACAAGCCGATCCCTGAGACAAAGACCTAGCTTCCTAAGGACATCCTTGCCCAGGCTCGATGGTCCTCCCTACTCCTCACTCAATATCCACAGCCTTCATAGCGTTCTTGAAATCGGCTATCCGTCGGTCGAGCCTTTTCCTGAAAGCATCGCAGCTACAGCAAGCGATTTTTGCGGCTTCATCTAGGTCCATTTCCCCCATCAAATACGCAAACTGAACTTTGCTGAAGTGTCCTTCAACGAATTCAAGCGTCTCCTTGAAGATGCAAAGGTCCTCCGGATTTGTGGGGTCGAAGGCTATCTCCGGCTGATAGTCCGGGTCATCACGGATATTGTCTTTGTCCAGCCACTCTAAATTTGCCCAGTTTCTTTGGTCCAGAGGGTCAATCTTTTGAGTGGATGCGTTCTTGGATCGGATCGCGTATTGCCTGATCAAATGATTCAGATATAAGTTGACGTATCTGGCGATCCAGTTATTTAAGGATCCTCTGGATTCGTCGAATTTGCGATAGTGATCTCGTTCCAAGTATTTTTCAAAAAGCTCATCAACGATTCGTTGATCTAGAAGGCCGTATTCAATTTTTAGGATTTGGACTTTGCCTTGGATTGATTGAAAAAGCCCATTTTTATCTTTCCAGTTTGTTGAGACCGCCCATTTGAAGGCGGCATAGTGTTTTTCAAGGTTTATGTTCTCCACAATTTTACCATTTAATCAAGGGGCGGGCTCCCACCTCCGCCCCATTTGACATTACAGAGCCTCGGTGATTTCCACAGTAAGCCCAACACACTCATGAAAATCGGACTTGTTAAGCCATGATTTGGTAACAATAAAGCGGGACCCTGAATCCATTCTACTTGCAAGGTCCTTGGCGATTCCTTTTGGGATATACCCAACATAATTGCGTCCCGCCTCAACCTTTATCGCATTTGGATCGAATGCGTTTTCAGGTTCCCGAATGAGGGTCACGCCTTCATCAAAGACGCTTTCACATCGCTTTCGCTCCAATTCACGGATATTCTTTTGTGCGCCGTTTACCAGGACGCCTGCCAATTTTGTTGTTATTCGATACATATCAATTACCTCCTTTAAGGACTTTTCTTGAAATTCTTCTTGGATGAATGGGCCATTTCTGGCCCACTCATTCCTATGGATCTAAAGATTGAACAACTTATCCGTTACTCCTTCGCCGCCGTTGTCGCTCGGGCAGTAAAGTTTATCAATGGCACCGAGCGTCAACTTCAGCTCGCTCACGGCTCCAGCGAAAAGATACAAATTGTAGGCCAGCAGACCTATGTCACATCTTCGGAACTTTTCATTGAAGATTGCACAGGCGCCTTTCGCACACTTCTGCTTAAAAAACGGGCAGCTTTTATCGGATTTTTCCATGGCTTTCTTCCTCCTTTCTTGTTGATATGTCCGACGCCGCTCTTTTTGCAGCGGTTGAAAGGTTAAAACCTTCCTTGAGGTAGGATTTGATCTTGCAGATCAGATCCAGATCCGATTGAGCGAATTGGCGGTAACTCCTTTCCCCGCACTTGATGCGGACCGCCATAGGAATATAGTTTCTCGCTTCCCAGTTTCGGATCTGCTTTACAGTTACCTCGCAAATTCTCGCAGCCTCATTAATGCTTACGGGCCTTTCATTTTCCATTGCAACACCCTCCTTCGTTTTTTTTGAGGGAGAATTTTTCCTCCCTACCTATAGAGGTTAGTTTATTCCCGGAATTCGCCTTACCCTTCCAGAAATGTTCCCTCCTACCTATAGAGAGGTTAGATAATTCAGCTGGGATCAAAGAAGTTGACTCTGAAGGATCAGGGACTGGATTCGGGGTTAAGCGGAGGCAAAACGGGGATGATTACCCTTAGCAGGACCCCACAAGAAGTGTGCGCTGGTTTGAGGTCTTGTCATTTTTTCGTGGCACCTCTTTTGGGCGCCGCCGGGCAGTCCTGGGCACGACTTCTATCCCCAGCCCTCACTCTGCTATTCGTTTTCTGAGATCAAGTGCCCAAATCGAGAATTTGTTGCGAGAGGTAAGAACGCCGCTACTTATCAGACTGTTCCATCTCAAAGAGTGCATGTGGTTCTTTGTCCTTGGCTTCGATCAGCTTGAGCTGGAACCTTACTATCTCTTCCAGAATGTTCCCTTGAAACTGAGGCATGCGGGAGAGCATCATAAACCTGTTTTTTGCCCTCACAAACTCGCCCAGCCGCCTCTCCAACTCTCCGGCAAGGGCCTGAAGTGTTGGCCATTCCTCGTTGTAAGTTCCTGGGTAGATCAGATACCGGTCGAGGTATTCCAGGCTCTTGTGAAGGCAGTGCCTGCATCGTTCAGGGTCGTCCTCCACCTGCCAAGAGGCCTTGAGATAAGCATTTGCGATACTGACATCTTCCCCCTTGACTTGCTCGAACAGTTTCGCAAGGAGGTAGTAGGATGGCCAATCCTTCGAAAGCCTCTGGTAGTCCTCAGAACGCACATATTTCGAGAAGATCTGCTTCTCGGCTTCCGGGAGGTTCTCTTCATAGATGACAAAGTGGCAAGATGGACAGACCGGCAAAGGTGGAGGTCCTTTAGGGCCGAGGGGCTTAAGGTCCAGGCGCATGCCAGTCCGGAATTGAGAAAAGCGTTTTGGATAAGACGATTCAGCGCCGCATAAGGGACAGGTGATGTCCACCTCAATTTCCAGTGTGGCACTTGCTGTGGGGATTTGAAGCGCAAAGCAGATTACGAGAATACCCACACATCTGAAAATAGTGTTCATGGGTAATTCCTCCTTTTCTTGGCAAGCAAGTGTTTGATGGAGCGTTGTTGGTTGTGGCCTGAGCACTCTGGTCTATGCGGGCAGGGATACTTGTTTATCTCGTCGTTCGCGGGCACGATGTCTTCCGGAAGCATCTATTGGATCATCAAATGTAACGCTTCGTCCTTTTTTTTCCCGTGACACCCATATGGGCACCGCAGGGCAGTCCTGGACATGAGTTCTTCCTTCGGCCTTCATTCTACTATTCATTTTTTCAGATCAAGAGCCCAAATCGATATTTCGGGGAATGCGGAAGATGTGATAGAAACAGCAACATCCTTACAGAAAGGTCAGGAAAACCCTGAAGCATGGCCACCAATTACCAAGACCGCCTGCGGATAACCCTAGAAGGCAACGACCACACCCGATTCGAGACCAGTACCGGCTTGCATGTTGCGACGGGATACACCAGAATCGTCATCGGCGGAAGAGGTCCGTACATCGAATTCCTGCCAGGCCAACTCGTATGGGAGAACCTCCAGATTCCCGATGAGCAAAAGCACAGGAAAGAGCACCCCTGGGAAGACAGGGTTTACTACGCGGAGTGGAGAACCAAGGACGAGAGCAGAGTCAAAGTCTACGAACAGATCAGGCCAGTGGATTACGCCGATTACAGAATCGGGCTTTTATACATCTCCCCGTTTGACCTGTTTGTTGATGGTGAGCCAGTGATCACGATGCTCGAGAGGAAGAAAAAGGCAAAGAATGATGTCGTGGATCTCTTTGGGGATAATTGATTTCCATTCCAGGTGGCATTCCAGGATTTCTTGCTATTTTCTGAAGATCCATAAGGAACCGGCCACGGAAGCGATTACAATCGGTAACTGAAAGTTACGTCCGTTCGGTAGAGGTTTTATTCCTATGCCGTTTCTTGATTATTCCAGATTTCAGCCTCCGTATCGTATTGTTTAGTGGTAAGCAGGTTCTTATCGTTTCTGTGTACCGGCACAAGTCATAACCTTTGCTCAAATCGGTGCCGGTAGGGTACCGGTGCCACATTTTGCTCCATTATTCTTTCAGACCTCGCCTCCCGACGACGCCCTTGCGCTTCGCTATGACTTCACCTCCATCAGGTTGTAAAAGGGACTTTCACCATCGGCTTTCGAACATGCTGGGCACACACAGAGAAGGCGGAGCAATAATCAACTCCGCCTTCAATTTGCTTCACCTTCTCGGATGAACTACTTCCCGAACTTCATCCTCAACCCTGCAAGACCGACCAAACCTGCGCCTAGCAACAGCATGGTGGCTGGTTCGGGGACAGGTGGGGGAGGGGGTGTAGAACCATCAATGGTCGGCGTGCCATAAATATACCATGGCACAAAAAACTCAAAATCATCGCTATCAATCATGAAGGAATACAGAGCTCCGTCAAGAATATCCAAACCTACAACATCAATGTCTGTGGGAACGACTGCCGGAGAGACTGTGTAGGTTCCAGGTCCTTCGTAGGCAGTGCCATCATGCCCGCCGGCAGCAGCATCAATGAAACGACCACCTCCGGAAATTAACAAATGAAAATCTGTCCAAGTTTCCCCTGTGCTGTTTGTAATGTTAAACGGCTCATCAAATAAATCACCAGAGCCAGTTAGAAGAAGTTCTTGCTGAATGTCATCGAATGTAAATGTAACATCACAAAGCGCATTCACTGGTAAAATTAATGCAAAAGCAAAAACAATAAGTAAACCTTTTACCTTTTTCATTTGCTTCTCCTCCCTTTAAGATTTATTGGCAAATGTTAAGTCGCTCCTCTGTCTGCAATCTGTGTCCACCTCCCTTCCTTTTCATTGGTGAATCCCCCTTGCCTTTTTTAAAAAAAACACCTGTCTTTGGCAGACAAACGGTACAAAAAAGCCGGGACCTTAGTAAACGTTAAAAATACACTGCAAGGTAGAGAAAAGCCTTGAAGCAATCCAATATTTCGCGCCCTTTTTAGAATCGGTAAATGTATATAGTAGTATAGTCAGGATGTTTAAGATATTCGCAAAATCCATGCCTGGTCAGAAGCTATTATTATAATCCAATTATTTCAGCGAATTACATACAAATAAAGATTCGTAGCATTGAAGTATGTAATACTTTACCATTTATGTATGTAAAACATTTCCAATTTGTAGCAAGTTATTACACAATAAGATCTTATCAATTGCTCTGATGACTCTGAAGAGAACTACCAACACAAGGCAAAAGTTTTGCGAAGACATTCCGGAGGAAACTGTGATTATCACGACTGGTGATAGGGTATAAAAAACTGGTGGTGATGGCAAGCAAATAAAGCCATCACTGGCTTACCATCCCTTATGCGGAATCTTACAGTCTGGAAGTTCATTTCTGGAACATAACATCCGTAAAAAAAACGATTACAATTTCAAATGTGCTGTGGATGAAGGGAATTGCCAATTCAAGTATACCCAAATGAACCTTGAATTTCACAATGCGAGTTGTAAACAGGCGAATAAACTCGGTGATCTTGGGTAGCGACTTCCCTACGGATGGTTTCGTCGATTTTTTCCCAGAAAAGATCGATTTCAGAGAGAAGGGGTAGGTCAGTTTTTTTAACGATTTCAATCGGTAATAGGAAGTTCAGTTGAACTTTCCGCGGTCATTGTCCAA
>JAFGDM010000176.1 GCA_016932115.1 Deltaproteobacteria bacterium
GACCTCTTTGGGCGATACCCCGGACGACCTCCGCCCGCCTCACCCTTTGCCCAAAGCGTAGGATAGCGATGTGGCTTCTTCGTTTTGCAGTTTTAAGAGAGATCCCCGTGCTCAGGGCCGCCGGCTTCAGCATTTCAAACAGGTAAATTGTTACCTTCTTAAAAACTTGCTTTTAACAAAAAAACGGTTACAATGGAAACAATTCATGGGAGCTCACCCTGTGGGTGGGCTCATTTCATTCTGCCGCATAGCGCCGTTTGCCTGAAGCAGGATACGAATTCGTACAGCCATGAAAATTCATCGGAGCTTAGAGATTAATGGAAAAAGAACAAAAAAAGACGATAGATAACCCTGATTTGAACCTCGTGAACGACAAGGAGCTTTCTCCGGATCGAAAAAGAGAAGAGACCCAGCAGGTTGCAGAAGACAGCCGCAGTTTTATGGAATTATACGAAGAGAGCCTGCAGAGCATTCAAGAGGGTAAAGTCGTGAAAGGCGAAATTGTTCAGGTTGATGAGGAATTCGTCCTTGTTGACATCGGGTATAAATCCGAAGGGCAGATTCGTACTTCCGAGTTTCTTGATTTGGAAGGCCGGCTGGCAGTCAAACTGGGTGACAAGGTTGACGTACTCTTGGTGAGGAAGGAAAACAAAGATGGACGCATTATTCTTTCCAAAGAAAGGGCCGGGAAAGCTAAGGTATGGGATGACGTTGAGGAAGCCTTCAAGAACCAGAATACCATCCGGGGAAAAATCGTTTCGCTGGTAAAGGGGGGGCTTTCCGTCGATATCGGGTTGCGAGCGTTTTTGCCCGGATCTCAAGCCGATATCAGACCGATCAGGGACTTGAGCGCTTTGGTGGGGTCTGAATACGATTTCAGGGTCGTGAAATATGAAAAAAGTCAGGAAAATATTGTTCTGTCTCGTCGGGCGGCCCTTGAGGCCGAACTAAAAGTGCTCCGGGAAAAAACACTCGAACGGATCAAAAAAGACGCGGTCCTTAAGGGAATAGTAACAAATATTAAAGATTACGGCCTCTTTATCGACTTGGGTGGAATCGTGGGTCTTCTCCACGTCACAGACATGTCCTGGGGTAGGGTCAGTCACCCTTCCGCATTACACAAGGTCGGCGATGAAATCACCGTTAAGGTCCTCAAATTCGATAAGGAAAAAGAAAGGGTATCCCTTGGCCTCAAGCAGATGACTCCCGACCCGTGGGATGAGGTTTGCAATAAATACCCCGTCAACGCCAAGGTTAAGGGCACGGTTTTGAGCTTGGTCGATTATGGGGCCTTTGTCGACCTTGAAGAGGGGATCGAGGGTTTAATAACGGTCTCCGAGATGTCCTGGACCGGAAAGATCAAACATCCTTCCCAGGTATTGAGCATCGGGGATAGTGTCGAAGCGACGGTTTTAAATGTTGATTCCGCCAAAAGGCGGATCTCCTTGAGTATGAAAAGACTGCAGACCAATCCTTGGGACACGATTGCCGAAAAGTATCCCGTAGGGGCAGTTATCGAAGGGAAGATAAAGAGTATAAGTAACTTCGGCATTTTTGTGGGCATCGATCAAGGCATCGACGGTCTTGTTCACATATCGGACATTTCATGGACTCAAAAGATCAACCATCCTTCGGAACTTTACAAAAAAGGGGATCAGGTACAGGCCCTTATACTGGATATCGACAAAGTGAATGAGCGCTTTTCCCTGGGGATCAAGCAATTGAAGCCGGATCCATGGAATGTGATCCATGATAACTACAAATGCGGGGACAGAGTGAGCGGAATAGTAAAGAGCATTACCGATTTTGGGGTTTTTGTAGAACTGGAAGCGGGGGTTGAAGGCCTTATTCACGTCTCCCAACTGTCCGGGGACAAAGAAACCAACCCGTTGGACTCATTTCACGTAAACGATGAAATCCAGGCCGAGATTCTCAATGTCTCGCAAAAAGATAAAAAGATCGGACTCTCCATTCGGAAAATGGAACAAGGTTCCCAAAAAGAAATTCACAAAAACTATATGAAAAAACAGGGTCAAGCCACATCGAATCTAGGAGAGTTACTCATGGAAAAGATGATGGATTTTCACCCGCAAGGTACGCTCGACAGCCGAGAATCGGAATCGGATAAATCATGAAATGGTTCACGGCGCAGGGAGACAGTTATTTGATACATACTTTTCTGACCTGGATCAGGTCTGTTATTCCCTGGAAAACCTTTCGGATTCCGTCCTGCATGAGAGTGGTCATTCCGTCCTCCACCGCCTGAGATCTGATATCCTCCATTCGCGCACGGCCCTGAATGAGTGATTTTATGGTGTCCGACCCGACCAGTATCTCATGAATACCCGTCCTGCCGCGGTATCCGGTATTCCCGCATCTCGTGCAACCCTTCGGCCTGCAAAGCATGAGGCTGCTACTGTAGATTATTCCCAGTTTGTCGAAATCTCCGTCATAGGATCGTACCAAAGTTTCGAACTCTTCTTTGGTCGGGTGGTAATGCTCCTTACAATCAGGGCAAAGGGTTCGGACGAGTCTCTGAGCCAGAACTCCCAGGATTGCGTCGGCAAAGTTAAAGGGATCCATACCCATATCCAGGAGACGCGTGATAGTCTCGGGAGCACTGTTGGTATGAAGGGTGCTAAAAACCAGGTGCCCGGTTAGAGAAGCCTCGATGCCGGTGGCCACGGTTTCGTGGTCGCGCATCTCACCCACCATAATAACATCCGGGTCGGCACGCAGAAAGGCTCTCATGGCCGTTGCAAAATCAAATCCGATCTTGGGGTGAACCTGCACCTGCCGAAGCCCTTCCTGGGTTATCTCCACAGGATCCTCGGCGGTCCATATCTTGGTTTCAGGCTTGTTGATGAAGTGTAAAGCAGCGTGGAGAGTTGTAGTTTTTCCGCTTCCTGTAGGCCCAACCACAAGCACAATGCCGTAAGGCTTTGTGATCATTTCTACGAAAACCTTATAATTTCTCTCGCTCATTCCCATTTTTTCAAGAGTAAGGGGCTCGCCGCCTGTCAGAATTCGCAACACCACGTCCTCGTTTCCACCAGCGGTGGGAATGCTTGCCACGCGAAGCTCGATGTCAAGGGGGGCGTATTTCTTGAATTTAATTTTGCCGTCCTGGGGTAAACGCCTCTCGGAGATATCCAGGTCGGACATTATTTTGATCCTGGAAATGACAGCCCTTTTGTAGGTGTATGGAATGGTCTGATAAAGTTGACAATCCCCGTCGATCCTGAAACGAATATAGGTGTTTTGTTTCCCCTGCCGAGGTTCAATATGGATATCAGAAGCGTTGCGGTTGTATGCGTCCACGATCATTTTGTTCACGAGCTGGACAACCGCGCTATCTTCCTCACTGAATCTGTCTGCCTCGTCAAACGCCTCGTCATCAGTCGGTTCAAGTTGCCCCAGAATTTCTTCAATGCTTCCACCTACTTCCAGAAAACTTGATCTTTTCACGTCAAAAAACAGATCAATCATTCTGAAGACGTCTTCTTTCAAAGCGACACAATATTCAAAATCCTTGCCGGGAATGAGTCTTCGGATCGTGTCTCTGGCTGGAAGATAATCGGGATTTTCCATGGCGATGACGACCTTGGAGTCGTTTTGACAAACAGGGACAAAAATATTGTTTTTCAGGAAGCTGGGCCGCAAGCCTTTTAAAATCTCACCGGGAATCACCATTTTTTCATCAAAGGGAATAAATCGAGTCTTGTAATAGGCTGCCAGAGATTTGCCGATGTCATTTTTGGAAACCTGGAGGTCGTTTATGAGCACGCTTTCTACCGGCTTCTTTGATTTCCTGGCATTGGAAATCACCGTTTCCAAGTCTCTTTCCGTAATCAAGCTGTTCGCGATCAAATAATCAAATTTGGTAGGCCTTCTCTTCTGCGCCGTTTTTTGATTGTTAAAGAAAGCGATGCCCAGCACCTTGGAAATCTCCTGAACCGAGGTCTGGTCTTCTACGGTGAACGGCTTCCCCGATTTCTTGTTGATCAACTGAATAACACCGAGAAGATACTTATTGTAGGAGATAGGCGAAGCAAGAATCTGGGTCGTTTTGAATCCTGTTTTCTCATCCCAGCTCCTGTCGAAACTAAGATCCGGGTGTATTTCTTTTAGTTTGTCTTCATCATAGGCGTTTTCAATATTGATCAGCCGCGCTGAGGCAGCGCAGAATCCTGCAATGCTATCGCACCCAAGGGGAACACAAATTTCAGCGATTTCGCTGCCTGTTTTGAATTTGGAGACTATCTGCTTTTTGATGCCGTCCACCATGTAAATGGTAATTCTCTCAGCATCAAATAGGCTCAAAATATCATTTTGGAAATTAAAGAGAATATCATTGGTGTCTTTTGCCCCATGAATGCGATTGGTGATTTGATTTAGTTTTTTTTGGAAGTGGAGTTGCTCCTCAAGCGATTTTTCAAAACCCACATCCTGCTCACTGCTTCTAGCGCTTTGAGACATGAATTACCCAAGCTCCGCATTTAAAATTTGCCTTAATATTGTATAAAATTCCGCAAATTTTGCAAGGTATTTGTTTGCAAACCACCCTAAACTTTTCTAAAATCTAGCCAAACATATTTGAAATTTCGTAACACTTTGGCTTTTTGAAAACACCTTAAGCA
>JAFGDM010000177.1 GCA_016932115.1 Deltaproteobacteria bacterium
GGCAATCAGCATGAGTGCCGCTTGAAAGAGAAGAATCAGCATAAGCGTGGCTTGACGCCCGATCTTGTCCGACAGGAAACCTGCAAGAATGCGACCCCCCGCATTTCCAACGGCCAGAATTGCGACAGCCAAAAAGGCAAGCTCCCCCATGCTCTTTTGAGCCATGCCGGCAACACTGCCGATCACCATAAGTCCTGCACCGGCGCCGATGAAAAAAATCAGCCAGATGATGTAAAAAGATCCCTTTTTCATGATTTCGGAAGGTTTTTCATCAAACCCCGGTTTGCGCGCGGTGACCGGTTTTCCGTCCCGAGATTTGGCGGATTCGGGAACGTATCCCGGCGGCGGATTTACAAGGAACGTTGACAGCCCGCAAACAACCAACAGGAAAGCTATGCCGAAAAAGAGCATGGCCTTTTGGAGTCCCCATATACCGACGAGGTATTTGGACAAAGGCGCTATGTACAGGGAAGCGAGGCCGAAGCCTGAAACCACGAGGCCGGCAATAAGGCCGGTTTTCTCAGGAGGAAACCATTTGAGTGCCGGAGGTGTAGCGGCTGAATAGCCAAAACCTATTCCGGTTCCGGCAAGAAGCCCGAATCCGATGACCCATATTACATAGTTAGTGGTCTGAGAAATCCATATAAATCCCGCACCAACCAGGATGCCTCCTATAAAAGCGGTCACCCTGGGTCCGAATCGATCCTGGCATTTTCCTGCCAGGATCATGGCAAAGGCAAACACGATGCAACAGATGGCATAAGGATCGTTAAGCGATGCAAGGCTCCAGTTAAAAGCGTCGGGGCCCCCTTTCTTTACAGAGGCTTCAATAGCGCCCTTAAAAATGCTCCAGGTATAAAGAATGCCTAAAGCCAGATTAATGGCCGTTCCGCTGAACGTGGCGGACCACCCTCTATTCTTGCCGGATATCGCCATAACTCTCTCCTGGGATTCATTCTAAACACTGCCGCCCGCCTTGCCTGGTGGAGTATCACCCTCAGCCCAAGTAGGCTGGAGTTTTCCCCAGGAATCTCGCCGCAGGGGCGCCTGGGGAAAACCCGTGTTACGGAGGTGAAAATTGTACGCTGAAAACCTGAATTGAGCTTTCAGCGGTACAATGAAGAGGCTTCATAATTTCGTCCCATAAAAAATCTCAATGAGCGCTTACTGTCTTCCGCCCACAAGTTTTCCGACCACATCCGGATCTGCAAGGGTGGAGGTGTCTCCAAGTTCGTCCACAGCGCCCTCGGCAATCTTCCTAAGAATCCTGCGCATGATTTTCCCGCTTCGGGTCTTGGGAAGAGCGTCTGCAAAATGAAGCTTATCCGGCGATGCGATGGGCCCGATTTCTTTTCTCACGTGAGTGACCAGTTCCTTTTTCATGTCGTCTGAGGCTTTGAACCCTTCTTTGAGGGTAACAAAGGCGTAAATTCCTTGCCCTTTGATGTCATGGGGATAACCGACCACGGCCGACTCCGCCACCGCAGGATGAGCCACCAGGGCGCTTTCAATTTCCGCAGTCCCCAGCCGGTGGCCGGAAACATTGATTACGTCGTCCACACGGCCCATGAGCCAGAAATATCCGTCTTCATCCTTTCTCGCTCCATCACCGGAGAAGTAGTAGCCCGGGTGCTGGATAAAATACTGTTCCTTGAATCGGTCCGGATCGCCATACACCGTTCTCATGAAGCCCGGCCAGGGTTTTCTGATGCATAGATGGCCGCCCTCGTTAACGCCCGCTTCGGTGTCATCCGCACGCAGGATGACAGGATCCACGCCGAAAAAGGGCATTGCGGCCGAACCGGGCTTCATAAACATCGCTCCCGGGATTCCCTGAATCAGATGGCCGCCCGTTTCCGTCTGCCACCATGTATCGGTAATAGGACAGCGTTCCTTGCCGATCACCCGGTAATACCACATCCACGCTTCGGGGTTGATGGGTTCCCCCACCGTGCCGAGAAGCCGCAGTGTGCTCAGGTTCCTCTTGTTGGGCCACTCCTCACCATTCTTCATGATGGCCCGGACAGCCGTAGGCGCTGTATAGAAAACATTGACGCCGTATCTTTCAACCACTTCCCAGAAACGATCCGGCGCCGGATAATTGGGGACCCCTTCAAAGATGATGGAGGTGGCGCCGACGCCCAAGGGGCCGTACACGATGTAACTGTGACCTGTGACCCAGCCGATGTCCGCCGTGCACCAGTAAACATCTTCGTCCTTGATGTCGAACACATAGAGCATGGTCATCATGGTGTAGAGGAGATAGCCTGCCGTGGTGTGGAGAACGCCTTTGGGCTTGCCCGTGCTCCCGCTCGTGTAAAGAATGAAAAGAGGATCTTCCGAATCCATCCACTCGGGTTCGCAGCTTGGAGAAGCGTCTTTCATCATCTCATGCCACCAGAAGTCCCGACCCTCCTGCATGCTGGTTTCTTTATCGATCCGGTTGACAACGATGCATCGTTTCACGCTCGGGCACTGGGCCATGGCCGCATCGGCGTTGGCCTTGCTGGAGAGCACCTTTCCCGACCGGTACCCCCAGTTACATGTGATCAGCGTTTCCGCCCGGCAGTCATTGACCCTGTCTCGAAGGGCTTCCGCACTGAACCCTCCAAAAACGATACTGTGAATCGCTCCGATCCTTGCGCACGCAAGCATCGCCACGGCAAGCTCCATAATCATAGGGAGATAAATGGCGACCCGATCTCCCTTCTTTACGCCGAACTTCTTCAAAACATTGGCGAACTTGCAGACTTCGCGATGGAGTTGTTGATAGGTGTAAGTGGTCGACTCCTCCAGAGGCTCTCCCTGGAAGATGAGGGCTGCCTTGTTTTTCCTTGACGTCTTCAAGTGCCGATCCAGGCAGTTGTAAGTGATATTGAGTTTTCCGCCAACAAAGTATTTTAGGTAGATATTGTCTTCGAAGCTGTAGTCCTCGGTGGGCCCGTCCCATTTCTTGAACCAGTCTATGTGTTTCTCCCCCATCTCCCCCCAGAAACCCTGAGGATCTTTGATGGATCGCTCCCACATCTTCTTGTACTCGTCCATGCTTTTCACAAGGGCTTGTTCTACAAACTCCCTGGGCGGCTCAAAGACCCTTTTCTCCATATACACCGCTTTGATGTCAGCAGTTGCCTCAGCCATTTCAACCCTCCTTCTTTACGGTAATCAATTCGTCACCGAATTTATGACTCGATGGGCTTAGCTATATTATAACTGTAAGCACCACTCTTCACTTCAAGATGCATGCCAAGCACGGGCAGGGCTTGGAATGCGCCACTTCCTATCCATATTCCTTATTTTCCTATGATTTTTAGCGATATGCTTTTATCGAAGAAAGGGTTCTGTGTCAACGGTGAGATGACAGCCCTGGAACCTGGAGTGACCAGTGGAAAGAGAGGAGGATTCGCAGTCCATATCTTACAGCTAACGAAATACACTCCAATATTTCTTGTGGATCTCACGCATTTTGGCGACTGCGCCGATCTTGGCGGGAGAGCTCCCCAAGACCCTGTCAATGCTTTTGGGATCCACATGGGACTCTTCGCAGAGCTCCTGCATGAGGCGGAGCCCGCACTCCCTGATGCCTCGGAGGCTGTAACCACCTTCCATGACAAAAGCAATCCGGCCGTCGCAAACCTTTTCTGCAACAGCGAGGAGAAAAAAGGTTATCAAGCCGTAACCGTCGGGGGTGACCCGCATCGTTCCCAAACGATCGTACAGATAAAGGTCGAAACCGCAGGACACAAGAATGATTTCAGGCTGATAGGCCTGGGCCAGAGGGTTGACCACGAAGTAGATCAGTCTGGCGAAATCAGCGTCCCCCTGGCCCTTTGAGAGAGGAATGTTGACGGTGTAGCCCTCTCCTCTGCCGCTTCCCACTTCACCCAAATTGCCTGTTCCGGGGTAGGAAGGGAAATGGTGCATGGAGACAAAGAGAACATCGTTCCTCAGGTAAAAAGCCTTCTGAGTGCCGTTACCGTGGTGAAGATCGATATCCACGATCATGATTCTGCGTACCGAATGGACGCGTTTCAGGTACTCGGCGGCCAATGCGATATTATTGAAAAGACAGAAGCCCATTGCCCTGTCCGGTTCTGCATGATGTCCCGGCGGCCGGATGCAGGCAAATCCCCTCTTGCCTCGGCCCTTCCGGATTTCATCGAGAAGGGAAAAGACCCCGCCGACGCACAGTCTTGCCACGTCGTAGGATTTCTCTGTTGCCTGGGTGTCGAAATCAAAGGAGGTCAGCCGTTTCCCTGCGCTCTGTGCCACCCGGTCAATGTATTCGACTGTATGAACCCAGGCCAGCTCTTCGTACGCGGCCTCTCTTGCCTCCACAAACTGCAACCTGCCCTCCAGAGAAGGATCCTGCAGCACGGCGTTCATAGCCTTGATCCTCTTGGGGCTTTCGAGATGAGGAACCCCCTCAAGGTGCTGCTCATATTTTTTGTCTCTAACGATGAGAACCTGTTGCATAAAGGATACAAGCCTTTGTTTTTTATTCCGTGGTCTTTTCGTTTCAGGCATTTGGTGTTCGCACATTAAAAACTCGTCTCGAATTTCGGATTTGGGTCTTTCAGCTGGCTTGCAGTCCCCTTCCTGAAAAGGCCGCCCATGAGGAGGCGCCTTCATTCAGCCCGATGCCCGCTCTACGGAGAACCGAAGGATCTCCCTCGACTCGGGTATCTTCGTCCTATATTTGATCAGATTGCTGCAGGCTGTTTCTACAAATTCCTGCCTTGCATCAGGCTTCAAACACTCCAGGATAAAGGTGACTACCGCCCTCCGTTCCGATGCATCACTGTCTCCTTTGAATTTTTTTCGGAGTCGTTTGATCTGCCTGGCGATAAGTTTTCGGATTTCGTGAATAGCCTCATTGCTGAGTTCCGGACAATGATGGGTCATGTTCAAAATGCTTTTCAGAAGATTGGCTTTTGGTTCCTTGAGAACATATCGAGCCAGACCTCGAGCTGAAAATCCAAGGGAGTCATAGAACTGCCTTGCCCCGAGTTCCGAATCGAGAACCAGCTCCTTGAGCTTCGGCATCTCATTTTTCCATAACAGCCAAACCCCGGCAATGAGGAAGGTGCCTACACCCTTGGGTGGCTTAAAGCTTGGTCTTTCCACATCCCATGTCTTCCCCCTCAGGGTGGCTAGGTATTTGATCTCGAGATCTTTCTTGAAAACCTGTTCCCTGACGGCAAGAAAGACCAACCCCAAAATAGTTCCTTCCGAGACGCATGCGAGGAGATTTCCTTCAACACCTCGGATGAGGCAATTCAAAACAAAGCGCACGTGGAAAAACTCGACGTTCATATCCGCCACCTGCATGAGGCTTTCTGCAGATATGGGAAACGGCATGAAATAAGCGGGCATATCTTCATCCACCACACCCCGATAAAAAACGGCAGGGTCGTTCGCCCCTACATTGAGAGGTGCAATATTTCTCTTGAGTTCTTCCAGAAAGCCTATGAGACCTTCGTCCCTTTTCCGATCCAAGGATGCGCTTGTTTCAATATTGTTCCGGAGCCGTTTTACGGCGTAGTCGATCTCATGAAAGACCGCAGTGCGAAGTCCTGCTCGGCGGATTTCCCGGGGCGCATTCCTGTATGAGGAAAGGTTACCTCCGGCCTGAAGTTCCTGTTTCTTGACTAGTTCCCCGTATTTGATCAAAAGCCCTTGTTCAACAGGGACAATACCTTCATTAAAAAAGAGAACCCTGTTCACCAAAACCTTTTCACCGTCGAAGAGGAAAAAAAAATTATTTCCGTCTCTTTCTTCTTCTGCGGAAGGCACATCAATGAGTCCCATGGCGAGCATTTCATCAAGGGAATAGCCGATATCCGGGTTTCTTCGGGATATGGCGTCTACGGCTCGCTTGATATGTTCTCTCTTGATCATTGTGATGCGGCTCACTGCGGAAAAAATACTAAAATCCGGGCTGATCCCAATGCTCGGGGCCGCCGGTTCTGCATTTCGTGGGGCTAAATTGTCACTGTAGATCAATGTTGCCGACCCCGCCAAGAGGTTAAGCCGAGCACTCAACACTCAGGCGACCCACCTTTCAGCTCGTTACGGTTCCCTGATTTTATATCGAGAAGGAAGGTCGACCGTGAAGGTCGCCCCTTTGCCCGGTACTCTCCTAACCGAGATGCGACCTCCGAGCTTTTCCAGAATGTCGGCGTTAACTGCAAAATCCGGGACCGTGCCGTCCGACTTGGTCGTAAAAAAAGGATCAAAACTCTTTGCCTCTATGTCCTTAGGAATTCCGGGCCCGGTATCCGACACACTCACCGAGATTCCGCTTTCCCGGGGCTTGATCTGAAGGGTTATCTGCCCGTCTTTCCCTGCGGCGGTGACGGCATTCATGATCAAGTTCTGAAAAACCTCTCTCAATTTGGTAGGATCGCTCCTTATGACGGGAGGGGGTTCAGCGTAGTCTGTCCGCACCGTGATACGGTTGAAGCGAAGTTCCTGATTTACGAGCGCGAGGATATCATTAAGAAGCTCGCCGACCCTGATATCCTCAATGACGGGCATGGAAGGTCTTGTCGTATTGAGAAACCGCTCCGCGCTCCTGCGGGTGCGGGAGACCTCGTTCTTGATCTGTTTTAAGCTTTCCCCTATCTCCCGGCGCTTCAATTCTTTTGAAAGATTCTTCTGGAAGAGTTCCTCGATCCAGACGATGACGAGATCGATGTTTGAAAGGGTGTCGTTGATTTCACGGACAAAGCCTTCTGCCAACTTCATGGAGGAAGCGATCCTGCTTGACTGCCGGAGCTGCCGGCTGAGGAAGTGTATGTTTCGGCGTTTGGTTTCTAGCCTTGTTAAAAGATAATTGGTCGTGAGAAGAACGGTAAGAACGATGATGAACCCGCCTAACCCCAAAACCGCGCCGGCCACGATTCGCATATTTCTGAGGCTTCTGTAGATTTCGTTTCGATCCAGCCTGACCACACAAACCCACGAAACGTTATTGAGCCAGGTCATGGCAACAATATCTCGCTTTGTTATATCGAGCTTGGTGCCTTGGAAGTATTTAAGATAACGAATTTGGCCCTGTTTCATAACCTTGTTCACCGCTCCCGGCGCAGCCTGAAAATATCCGTCGCTGTTGACAATAAACGAATCTCCACTACGCTCGCTCAGGACGCCCTTTACCATGTTCTCAAAATAGACTGTGTCGACGGTGGCCCGAATAATCCAAAACCCTTGAGGAGTCTCCTGTTTCACGGCCATTATGAAATGGGGTTCGTTGCGGAAGCCGAGGAAGACGTCGCTGATGTAGACCTCGCGTTTCGTGATCGCTTTGAACCACGACGTTTCTTTGTAATTCTTGGACAAAAGGTCATAAGGGCCGACATAAGCGAGATGCCTCCCTTGGTCGTCGATAATGCCCAGGTCCGTAAAACATGGTATTTCACTCTGGAGGGATATGAGCGATCTTTCCAGGTTGCCGGCCTTCGTTAGATGGTCAAGCCCGAGGTTTGAAGCCAGCAGCCTGAGATCCCCGGTCCTCTCCGTTAGAAATTCGTCGATGGCGTGGCTCCGGTGTTTTAATTCCATGCGGAGATTGTCGAGGGTTTTCTCCTCAATGACGGAAACCGTGTAATAATACATGCCACCGCCGATGACGAGAAGGGGGATGAATGAAGCTGCAATAAGGGCCACCACCACGCTGTTCCAGAGGCGGCGGAAATAGGGATAATCCCTATCCTGTGTCTCACGGAGAGGAACGGTTGAGTTTATCTCAGCCATTTCGACACCTATTCGATTTCCCGGTCCATGTATTGAAAAACGTCCTCCAGTCTAATTACTCCAATCATCTTTCCAGCTCTTACTACCGGCATTCTGCGGAGATTGTGTTGAATCATCTGATGGGCCGCATCTGTAAGATAGGCATTTGCCGGCGTCGATACTACCTGAGGTCTAAGGACTTCCCTTAGAGGCTTTTCGGGCAGGAGGTGGGGGTTGTGGAGAAGAACGGGCCACGTTAGAGTCATTTCCGGATGGTTCCTCTGTGCCTCGGTAAGAATATTTCTCCTCGTAACAACCCCCTGGAGCCGATCTTCCTTGTCCAACACGTGGACTTCCTCGAGAGACTCTACTCCTGTTTCCCCGCCCATGGCATCAAGAGCGTCTGTAATGGGCGCTTCAGGGTGGAGTTTGACGAAAGTGCCGAGGGGGATCTCCCTCACCAGCCTCCTGGGCCAGAGAACAGGGTGGCGCTTGATCATCTCGGCTTCGTGGGCCTCCTTGATCTTCTCTACCAAATCCTCTATGTCGCAGGGCTTCATGAGATAGTCGTAGGCACCTTTGCGCATGGCACCGGTTCCCGACTCGAGAGTGGCATGCCCCGTGAGCATGATCACCTCGGTATCGGGGGCCCTCTTCTTGATCTCCCCCAAGGTTTCCACGCCGTCCATGCCGGGCATTTTCACATCGAGGACGACAACGTCGAATCCTCCGCCGTATTTTACCGCGTCCACGGCTTGGTAGCCGCTAAAGGCCGTGGTGACCTCGAAGCCTCTTGACTTGAGGATCCTTGCCATGTTGTTGACAAACAGCTCTTCGTCATCCACAAGAAGGACCCGGATTTTTTTGCTCAAGATGGGTTTCCCCCTGTTTTACCGAAAATCGACGGCGCAGATGAGTTCACTTGTATTCGAAACAAGGCAACTTTCAAGCTGAAGGCAGACTCTTATTTTGGTTCAATCATATCCTCCCGCCTTTTGTCCTCCCATAAAAAAATCACCGGGGCGAAGGTTTCCGATCAGCTCCGATTGAGGATCAGTCAGCGGCAGGTAAAGGAGACCTTTTAAGATCCTTGCGTCTCAGAAAAACCTTTACAAGTTCTGCAACAATAGGCGCAATCAGCATAAAGGGCAACATTATGATCCAATCCGCGATTCCCATCACCTTGGTATCGAAAATAGGCTGCAGGAAGGGTAAGTAGACCGTCGCCAAAACCAGAATCAAGGAGAAAAGAATAGCATAAATCATCCAGCGATTCGAGAACAACCCCAAACTGAAAATGCTGTTTCGCTCGGAGCGTGCCGTAAGGGCCCTCAGCAATTCGGAAATGCACAAGGTCACGAAGGCACTGGTTTGCGCAAAGGCTAATTCCCCGGGGTAGCGCAGCAGGAAAATGTAAAAGACCGAAAGAACGGCGATGGTGTCGGCTATTGGGACTGTAGTAAGACCTGTGAGCATGTCCCTGTTGATAACCGGCTCCTTGGTGGGTCTCGGGGGCTGCTCCATGATATCCTTCTCTCCCTCTTCGAGTCCCAGAGCAAGGGCGGGCGCTCCGTCGGTAACGAGGTTTAGCCACAGGAGCTGGACGGGCCTAAGGGGTACCGGCAATCCCAGAAGGACGGAGAAGAATATGATCAAAATCTCCCCGATGTTGCAGACCAAGAGAAAGTAGACAAATTTGCGGATATTGGAATAGATGATCCTTCCCTGTTCAATAGCGGATACAATACTTGCAAAGTTGTCATCGGTGAGGACCATGTCGGCAGTCTCTTTGGATACATCGGTTCCCGTAATGCCCATGGCCACGCCGATATTAGCTCTCTTGAGAGCGGGTGCGTCGTTCACCCCATCCCCGGTCATTGCCACGACATGACCCTTTTCCTTGAATGCATCCACGATTCTGGTTTTGTGTTGCGGGGAAACGCGACAGCATGCATCGACGCGCTCGATGTTGCTCACCAGAGCTTCGTTCGACATCCTGTCCAGCTCGGCTCCTGTAAATACCTTTCCTCCTTCCGTAAGCAGACCGATCTTTCCGGCGACGGCTACCGCTGTGTCTTTGTAGTCTCCGGTCACCATGACACTTTTTATGCCGGCTCGCACAGCGGTCCGAACAGCCTCTTTAACCTCGGATCGCGGCGGATCTATCATACCCATAAGCCCGATGAAAAAGAGCTCGTTTTCCACATTGCCGGTGGTGCATTCCTGTGGAACTTCATTGAAAAACCGGCACGCCACGGCAATTACCCTTAAGGCCTGACGGGCCATTTTGACGTTTGCGGCAAGAATCTCCTCTTTCTTAGACTCATCGAGATCTAAAACCTCGCCGTTTTCAAAATATCCACGGCACAGGTTGAGAACCACATCCGGTGCACCTTTGACGAAAGCCACATGGGGATGACCATTTAAGGATTGCGGTTTTTGAGCGGCCGCCGCTTGGAAGGTGTGAATGGTGGTCATGAGCTTTCTTTCGGAATCGAAAGGTATCTCCGAGACACGAGGTAGTGTTTTCTCCAGGTCATTGCGCCAGAAGCCGCCTTTGGCCGCCGCTACCACGAGCGCTCCTTCGGTCGGATCGCCGACTATTCTCCATGAGCGCGTTCCATCATCCCGGTCCGTCTCGTCGAGTCTCGCATCGTTGCAGAGCAGGCTGCCATAGAGCAGAAGACCGACATCCGCATGGTCCGGCCCTGCGACGGCGGCATTCTTCATGATAAGTTCGCCCTTAGGGTCATAGCCTTCACCGGTCAATTTGAAGTGGTTTCCTCCCGCCCATCCCTCCACAACGGTCATTTCATTTTGCGTGAGGGTCCCGGTTTTATCCGAACAGATTACGGTTGCACAGCCCAGGGTCTCTACGGCCGGCAGCTTACGGATCAAGGCGTGTTTCTTGATCATTCGTTGCATTCCCAGGGCAAGGCAAATGGTCACAACGGCCGGGAGACCTTCGGGAACTGCTGCGATAGCAAGGCTGACCGCGACCATGAAAATCTCGATGATGTCTTTTTTCTCCGCGGAAAGGTATACAAGAAAACCCTCTTTCACGATAGTTCCCAAGTGGGTGTCCCGAATCAGTTCCATAACAAAAATCACACCGCACACGATGAGGCACAAAATACCCAGCACCTTCGCAAGCTGATCCAGTTTTAGCTGTAAGGGAGTTGATTCCGTTTCATAGGATTGAAGCATCTCGGCGATGAGGCCCATCTGGGTGTGCATGCCCGTTCCGGTTACAATCCCTTTCCCTCTGCCGTAGGTAACCATGGTTCCCATGAACGCCGAGTTTTTCCTGTCGCCGATCGGAGATTCTTTATCAACCACGATGTTCGCGTTTTTATCCACCGGCACCGATTCCCCTGTAAGGGACGCTTCCTCGATCTTCAGATTGATGCTTTCTACAAGGCGCATGTCGGCGGGAACGTAATTGCCTGCTTCAAATACAACGATATCGCCGGGTACCAGCTCCCTTGAAGGCACCATGATCTGGTGCCCGTTTCTAATCACCTGGGCATTCGGTGCGGACATTTTCTTCAGGGCGGCAAGGGCTTTTTCAGCTTTTGATTCCTGAATCACCCCTACGACGGAATTCAGGATAACGATAAAAATGATCGCGGCTGCATCGATCATCTCTCCAAGAAGAAGAGATACGAGGGCTGCGACAATCAGAATTATTACAAGGAAGTTTTTGAACTGATCGAGGAGCATGGAAAGAAAACCCGGCCTTGGTTTTTCTGAAAGCTCATTGGGCCCGTGCTCCTCAAGCCTTCTACGGGCTTCCGCCTCGGTCAAGCCTTCATTGAGCCGCGTTGCAAGCCCGTCCACAACGCGATCAACTGAAAAGGAACAAGTATCTTTTGACTCTATCATCTCCTCCTACCCTCCGTTGTCTCGATCAAACTCTACTCCCTCTGCAGAAAGGATGCGCAAGCGAACAGGTCAAGACAGGAAAAAGACAATGGCGCAGAAAACCGCGGCAATCATGAAAACCGTCTTGCTGATTATCCCCTTTTGTAATGGGTGAAAGTGCGCGTCGGGCCGCTTATGGCCTTCCGTGCACACGTATTGGGTTTTGCTTTGTCCTGTTTTCTTATGAAGCACTTTTCTTCGCTCGGCTCTTGCCCCGCAAGGTTTTCCCGAATCGTCCGGCTTGGTACATGTGAGCCGCGAACCCATGAGATAGCTGACCAGGTTAAAGATCAAGTTCCATGTCCCGGCAATGATCAGGAAGGAGAGGAAAAAGAGCATGGAATGGGTCTTCGTCACACCCATGTTCGCCAGGCCGTCACCGATGTTGGAAGGATTTAGCGGCCCCTCCACGGTCCCGAAGAGTCCCAGGTGATAAAAGGGAATGCAAATGACGAGCACCAGCATTGACAGGGAAACCCGTATCATCCGCTTTTGGATAAAACTTCGGCTTTTCCACCACTTTCTCAAGGGGCTTTCTTCTTCATAAGGTTTGTATGGCTTGAAAGTTTCCATGGCTTCAAACATATCGATTTTCCCCTGCCTTTGAAAGATGTTATTCCCCCCCCTTGCCTCTCCCCCTTTCCGCCGGGAACGGGAAGGAGGCCGAAGAGGGGGCTTTTGTTTCCTCGTCAGCTCAGTAGCCGCTTTTGAATATCCGGAAAGATCTTGTAAAAAGAGTAAGCTGCGAGCAGGCAACAATAAACGGGTACCGCCCATTTCCAGAATCTCTCCGGAATCACCCGGGTCGTATAAGGCGCTCCGACTGCGGCGAGAACTGTGCCGATAACGAAACTCGGCAGCAGCATATAATCCACTACAGTTCCTGTGGAAAGAAGCACGAACCAGGTGATTACGGCAGCCAGGCAGGTCATGCCTTCGGCGAGGGATGTAACCGCCACCATGCTTTTGACGGGCACACCTGAAAGCAGGCCGCCCACGGTAATCACCGGTCCGTAGCCACCGCCTCCCACACCTTTGTTGAAACCGCCCACAAAGGCGAAGATCCACATGAGGTTCGGTCTGTATTTAACATATGTTTTGGCTGTCAGCACGGAGCAAACGCCCATGACAACGAGAAGAACCGTCACATAAAGCTTGATCCAGAACTTGTGGAGCTGCATCACCTTGTAGACCGCGGTTACAGAAACCATGGTCGCGAGCATGCCCGTGATGGAGATCATGAGAACAAGCTTGGTGGTTTCGTTCATTGGTCTCAGTTTCCACTCTACGTTTTCAAACTCGCCGTGAATAATGCCAGCGACCAGGCCTGTCACCATTTCGGTGATCATTATCAAGGGGACAACCTGCTTGGGGTCAAAACCGGACATGAGCAGAAGCGGGGTCAGGGCGGTTCCATAACCCATTCCCCCCGCGGAATCCATGTATTCGAAAACCGCACAGAGAAGGACCACCCACCAGACGATGGTCCAGTTGTTTGTGCCCATCCAGCCTTTTGCATTTACGTATTGCGAAGGCAGCCTTTGCGTAAACTCAAAGGGGTTTCCTGCCAGCCAGCACGCGACGACAAACAAGAGTCCGAACAGCACCAGATACTTGAGAAAAGATTTCAACTGCTCTCCCGAAAGCCTGGCCCGCTCTCCCATAGTCTTTTTGTTTGCCTCGACGTCGCGGGCTATTTCCCATCCCATTTTATTTGTAGCAACTTTTCCTTCCATAAACGGACCTCCTTGGGTTCAAGCTAAATTGTACCGGCAAATCTGAGCCGAAAAAAAATCACAGCCGCAAATGCCTTTCAGGGATTGTTTCAAGAGACATGCCACCGAAAAGCCGAAGGCATCTCACCTTATCCAACATCTTGATATGTCCATAAAACCCAAGTCAGGGGCACCTCCTTGCCCGATCTTATTTCAAAGAAAATGCTCAGGAGCTCGAATGTTCTGTCATCTTCAAGATGACAGAAAGGGCGTGGCCCCGTCACCGGACGGTGACACCGGCGGAGTGTAGAGAGGCTCAAAAGGTCGGGATTAAGGGGAGGGGCCACCCTGGAGAACTCAAAACTCCATAAGCCGGGCCTATCGTAGGTAGCGCTATGAATGGGTGTTTTCGGTATCGGCGGGCGGCGCCTTCGAGAAGACGCATTGTCCCGTGGCACCTGTCTTGCAAATTGTCCGAACAAGGAAGGGCCGGATCCTTTTATGGTGATTGCTTGCCGAAATGGATCGTGCATTTTGGGTGTTCACCGTTCGGGGTTCGGAGGTTCTAGAGAGAAGTCAGTGATCAAGGAAATCCTGAACGGATGACCACGAAGCTATGGAAGTGATAAAAGACGAATCGGAATGATTGCGGCCCTGCAGGGGCGTTTTATGAAA
>JAFGDM010000178.1 GCA_016932115.1 Deltaproteobacteria bacterium
CTGCCGAATGTATTCCTCCAGGCGATTGGCCAATTTTTGTGGGATGAAGGCGACCTCTGCCTGCCGACCGCTCTTGGGTGTCTGAATGACGACTCTTCCCCCTTGAACATCAGAAGGGGTCAGTTTGAGCACTTCCCCGATTCTCATGCCTCCTCTGGCCATCATCTCCAGAATAAGACGGTTTCTTTTGTCCTCAGTCCGAAAGATGATCTCGTCTACGGTTTCCTTTTCCACGATCTTCCAGGGAACGGCCCTTTGGTCTTTGAACGTTTTGCGAAGGAGGGGCGATTCGCAGGGGTTCACGAACTTCTCATTGCCGGAGTTGATGATGAAGCTGAAAAAGGAGCGGAGAAGAGAAAAGCGGAGTCTTTTGGTGGACTGCTTGGCACCTTCGGTGTGGTGGCTCAGGAAGGCCAGGACATCCTCCGAGGAGATGGATTCCCCCTCCCTGTCACCGAACTGGGCGGAAAATCCTGTCAAAAGGTATTCCTAGTTCCTGAGCGTGTTTTTTTTCGAGTTCATCCTGTGGTAGTCCAGATAACACTTCACGGCCTGAGACACTTTCATGGCAAACCTCCTTTTCCCAAAGGTTTATAAAGGTTTAACCTCCATCCAACTGCCCCATAATAGCGTTTCTTGCGTGAGAAGTCTCGGTTCGACGGGTATGGGAGAAAAAAGGCCCAGCAAGGGGGGTGAGCTATTGACGGAAATCAAAACCAGTGGGGCTGGTTTCCTCCTTTCCTATAAACTTTAGCATTCGTAATCATTAATGATTTTGTTTTCAGCGAAAGCCCATTGAGAAGATTGGACGCCGACCAAGGTCAGTTAAATCAGCGTAGGGAATAGTTGAATCGGCCTCCACGCTTATCAGCAGAACAATCCAAATTGTAATCATAACCGGGCGGGGTCAGAAAAGTCTCTTCCCAACACCGCTGGGATCTTCTTGTTGAAACGCATGAAACTGTGTTAAAAGGATATAAGGAATCCCACCACGAAATTTTCACTTCAACCTTTCTTGAAGTAGCCATGAACCTGGATTGCCCCATTAGGGCCGCCTTTTGAGCAAGACTGAAAGGAGAAGCAGTATGATTGTGAATCGCCGGACCTTCCTCGTAAAAAAAGGGTGTTCTGGGAAAGTCGTCGAATTACTTAGGACGGTCTCAGAGGGTTTCAACGAACTCAAAGCTGTGCGCATCTACGAATGGTACATAAGTCCCAGCGACCAAGTAACCTGGGAGGCTGAATTTGAGAATTTAGAGGAATACGCAAAGTTCTCGGCCGCATGGACTGGGGACCCTAAACGTGCTGCGATCCTTGAGAAATTCGTCGGTCTAACGGAAAGCGGAGGGACGAGCGAAATCTGGAGACTGGTCTGATAAGATGTGTTCGGGAGCCATCTTTAAGCGCGCAGCGCGATAGGGAAGCCGCAATTCTGGTAGAGCGTCATTTCTTCACAACGGTCGGTTTGGAAAATACGGCGGAGTGAAGCAGGTGCGATTGCAGATCAGGCTTGCTGTGTTTATGCCGTGGAGGTGCAACGGCCATACTCAAAGCTGGAGACATGATGACAAAGGAGCCCATTACTGTTTCTCCTGAGATGGAGATTGTGAGGGCGGCAAAAATCCTTCTAGAAAAAGGCATCAACGGGGTTCCCGTGGTTGATTCAGGAAGGCTTGTGGGGATCCTTTGCCAGAGTGACTTGATAGCACAGCAGAAAAGCCTCCCTATCCCTTCCATTTTCGCTTTCTTGGATGGGTTCCTCCCTTTGCATTCCTTGAAGAATTTCGAAAAGGCCTTTCAGAAAATTGCAGCAACAACGGTCCGGGACTCCATGACGTCAGACCCGGTGACCGTTCGGCCTGAAACCAGCATCGAGGAAATAGCAAGCCTTATGGTGGACAAGAATCTCCACACCCTTCCGGTGGTAGAGGCCGGGAAATTGGTGGGGATCATTGGCAAAGAGGATGTTTTGAGGACCCTGATATCGGCCGCCGGCAAGTAAAGACCTGGCCCGTTGGCCTTCCTATCAACCTTTTACAAGGAGGTGTAATATGTCTGGCAGTACCTATAAGATCATTGAACTGGTAGGCACGAGCGACAAAACATGGGAGGAGGCAGCAAAGACTGCAGTGGAAACGGCGGGAAAGAGCCTCAAGGATTTAAGGGTTGCGGAAATCACTAAGCTGGACATGACCATTGAAGATGGGAAAGTCAAAAGCTACCGTGCGAGAATCGATGTTTCTTTCAAGTACCAACAGGGCGATTAGGAAACCTTGAGCTTACCAAGACAAAGGTAGGACAAATTGCCCTGCCTTTGTCCGGCGCAGAATTTCTCATTTGCCGATCCGATAGATTGCATCAAATCTATTGCACTTGGTGCCTCGCGGGGGTCCGACACGAACCCAGCGCCCTTCAAAGGAAATTTGAAAAAACTGGGAGGTCTTGGCTTCTCAGGTCGTTCTAAATCACATCAACGATTGGAAAGCAAAGGCTCCGCGCTCAGGGTCGTCGCCCTTTCCGATTATGGTGAGGAAGCGATCCTCGGTCGGCGTTTGTGGGAAAATCGAGAGTTCATGACGCCCACCGACATATTGAAACAGCATGGGTTGTGGGGAATCTAAGAAGTCAAGAATTCCCTTTGCACGAAAGATGGAAGGCGGGAGTGTTGCCACGGCTTGCAGAAAAGCCTTTCGATCCAAAGGTTGGGTTATTGGAATGCTTTTCGCCCATAATCCGTCTTCATTATGAGAGTGGTGATGAAACGCCTCATCCTTTGCCGCATAGCCCAGGGGCATGCGATCCTGGATTTCCAGAATTAGGGCGGGATTTAAATCCCCGTTTACAGTCAAAAATATGGGTGCACGCGGGTTGATTTGCCTTAGCTGCCCTGTAACAGACTTGAGCCGATCCACACCGATCAGGTCTTTCTTGTTGAGCATCAAAATGTCCGCCCCACGGATCTGCTCAGCAGCAATGGTATGCTCTGTAAGCGCTTTTTCAACATTCAGCGCATCCACCACCGTAAGCGTGCAGTCGAACCGCACTAGGTCCTCCAACTCATTCATTTCATCCAACAGGTTGAAAGGATTGGCCAAACCTGTGGTTTCCACGATAATGAAATCAGGGTCAAAAGCCGAAAATATTCCTTGGATGGCCCGCTTTAGGTTGCCGGCCAAGCTACAGCAAACGCAACCCTCATCGATTTCCGTAACCGTATAATCCAGCATCTTGCCGTCCAGCCCCACGGCGCCTATCTCGTTCTGGATCACGGCGACGAAGCGGCTGTGCTGGGTCTGGTACTCAATAAAATGCTTCAAGAAACTCGTTTTGCCTGATCCCAGAAAGCCAGTCAAAATGATGAGCGGTGGTCGTTCGTCGATACCCAGCGCCTTCTTGTCGATCGTTCCCGCGCCTTGGAGCTGGTTGGCTCGCCACCACACCCGGTCCTTGAACTTCTCTGGAACGGGCTGACCCAAAACCCAGTGATGAAGAGTTGCCGTATCTTCCCCCCAAGCATCAAGGGCTTCGAACCGTCCTTCACCATACCCCAAAACTATCCGGCCGTTCCACACATTGTCAGCTTTCACCCGTCGAACAACACCCGTTCGGTCGCAAACCATCTGGACACCAGGCGTTCGATGTTCCAAGAGGTAGTTCGGTGGCTGATCGAGATTAAAGGTGAGCGACGCTGCCAGCACGTTGAAAAAGCCCGAAGCAACCTCGAATGCCGGGAAATCCTGATCAGCGCCCCCCGGCTTGATTAGCTGAACCATCTGCCCTTCCCGAGGAAGGCTGACTCCCGCCTCGTATAAAGTGCGGCGAATGGAAAGGGCCTCTAATACCAAGGCGAGCCCCTTCCCCTGCTCATCCATCAATAAGGACACGTTCCCGATTCTAAAGAAGTCAGCAAATTCAGGAAAGGCAAGGAATTCCCGGACCTGCGGCAGGTAATCTTTGGTCTGGGTCAGGGCGGCAGCCCGGAGCGAGCAGCGCTCGACCAGATCTTCTTCCGGGTGGGGAAAGTAAAAAAGGGAAAAGCGCCCCTGAACCCGGCCGAGGGCGGAATCCACGCTATCGTAAGACAATCCGAACACCCCGCTAAAACCATGGATTTTGGCAGTCCAACATTCCACACCGGCCACGGATTGTTTCAGCCCCCGCCACCCGATAATGTGACGCACGACCGGGACAAAGTTCGTGCGCACCAGAATCGCCCGCAGGAACTCCTGGATCTTGAGTTCCGGATGGTCTTGAAGCTCGCCTGGGAAAAAAGAATGAATTAGCATACACAGATCCTGAAAAGCGGGGAAGACAGAGCAATATCTTCAGTATTCTACCTTACCCCCCTTAGGGCCACCCCAGATGAATTTTACGATTTCTCCGCTCTTCCACCCGATGGCAAAAATCCGCACCGTGCCTACAGCTGCGGGGGAATGCTCACATTTCTCAACTCGGGACTCCAGGGTGTAGTAGAGCACACCTTCCTTTTCCTCTGTCTTGGAGACTACAGGTTTGGTCATATCGCACAGCGTCAGTTCGTGGGGAACTACGTCTGCTGCTCCGTATTTGTTCAAGGTTGTCGCGCGTTTCGTCCGATCTGTGAAATTGTCGATCACATCCTTCATTTCTGGAATAACACTTGAACTCTGACACCCCAGGATGCAGACCACAAAAAGAATCACAAAGGCCAAACCCGATGTTGCGTGGCTCTTTTTCCCCATAATCCACCTCCACGAGCAATCGGTGGCGAAAGGCTTCGGCGCCTTTCGCCACCGAATTCTTGGCACCTTTACACCTCAATTCCAAAGCCGATCTTGTCGCCGTTCCCCAGGTAGACCGTCTCCTTTGAACGGAATTGCGCTGTGCCTCTGATGACCGGGTAACCCGCCTCAACAAACTTTTTGGCACACAGAATTCCAGTGCAATGGTTACAGCCGATCTTCTGGAAGCCGTATTTGCCGAGAGAGATCACCAGATCGTCGTATTTGGGGTCCCAATCTTCGAATGGGGAGACGTGAAGACCGCCGTAGACACCATACAGCTGGTCTTTCTCGTACTGGATCTCCCGGTATGCGGTTTCTGCGAACTGGATGATGCTCTGGTGGCAGCAACCGGTGACGCTGACCAAGCCATGGTCCTTTACGTTGAAATACAGGGACTGCTCGCCGTACACCCGGCAAATGATCGGTATTGCGAATACAAAGGACGCAAATCCCGGAATGATCGGGTTGAGCCCGGCTTTTACTTTGATTACCTGACCCTTGTGGCCCGAGTCCTCCAGGTACTTCAGCCCCTCCGGGTAGAACCCGTCAGGGATATAGGTGGTAATGGTTGGATCATATTTGTAGGTGACCGGAATACCCCAGTAGTGGTCAAAATGTTCATGCGAAATAAACAAGGCCTCGATCTCCTTGTTCTTCAGCATCTGATCAATGCCCTCCCGTTTGAAACACTCGTCCGTCCACTTGTATGACCAGCCGCTGTCGAGGAGGTATTTATGCTGCTTGCCGTTCATTTCCTCAAGCTCAATCAGACAGGCAAATCCTCCGGCATTTTCAGGATGCACCGAAAGCTTCTCGGTGATCGCCCAGGCTTCTTCGAGATCATTCGGCAACAGGTGCTTGATTTTGGCAATGCCTTTATCGTAGCTGCCCTTGCCAAGCCCGTTGCCGTCACCGAAGGGTGGCCAGTTGTAACTGTACTGGTTAACCAAGAGGCCACCGGCACCTTTGATGTCACCCATGAGATCGGCATTGCTGAACCAGCTCGTTTCGGAGATATTGGTCACCTTCACGTATTTGCATGCGCCTATGTCGGTCAGTTTGCGTTGAACTCCCGGGAAGTAAGCCTTGCGCCATGGGGTGTAAGAGAAGAGTCCCATGGCGAGGGCGGTCCCGCCAAGCATACCCATGGCCGCGCCTTTAAAGAAGTCTCGGCGGCTCATCGTTTTTTTATCTTCAGTCATGGCTCCTCCTTTATCTTCAGCTATTTGATGATTGTGATGGATTCATAGGCCCAAGGTAGCACGGACAGAATAATGAAATAGGCCACCACGCCGCACACCGCACCGGCTCCAAGGCCCCAACCCAGGGAAGGGTTCCACCGGACTTCAGCCAATTGCACCTTCTCGGCTGCATGATCGGCCGCTATTTCATCAGCGGTTTTGGGAACCATTTTCCACCCCGGCCAGTTGTCCATGAACCAATGGTGCGCCAACCAGATATTGATGAGCCAGATAGTAGGGATCATGGGAAATTGCTGTGGATGGGAGAACCCCTTCTGAGTTCCCAAGAAGTCATGGGACGTTGCATAATAGAAAATGTAGAGCAGAATCGCCGCCGCCGCCGTTATGAGGGTGCGGATGAATACATTGGTTGGGAGGCTGAAGCGCTTGGGCCAGTTCCCACAGTAAAATGTGATGAAGAGCGCGGGAACGAGGAAAAAGACCGCCATCTCACCCACGTGCAGCCATCGCCAATCCGGCGCAAAATCGCGGCGGGTGCCTCGGATGGCCGCTCCCCAAGTCAGTTCCTGGGCGAAATAGAGGAAAAAATGCATGGCCCAGGCAATGGCGATGATGCCGAAGAATGCTACCACGCGCCGCAGCCAGTTGGTTTTAATCAGCTTGAATGGGAATCGCTCCCAGATGGTTTCCACAATCCAGACCGTTACAGTGCAGCACATGATCCAGGAGACGTGGAAATTCCCGGATACCGTGTCAGCAAACTTCTCCCAGTAAGGGGGTGCGATGGAAGTGAAATACTGCCAGGGGTAGTAGAGAATGCCCATGTGGGAGTGCATGGTCATGAAAAAAATCACGGTACTCAGGAAAAATGTCATGACCAGGATGCTGATCCCCTTGCCCGGTTGCCGCAAATCCTGCCAGGGAGTCTCTTCACAAGCCACCACCCAGGCCGGGCTCAGCCAGGAGGCGATGGCCGCAAACATCAGGCAGGCCAGCGCTGCGTATTCAATGGCAAAGAACTCAGTGACTCCCGGAAGAGCGGTTAAGCGCGCAGGGTTGAAATAGGCTAGTCCGAAATTACCCAGCAATGTCTCGAAGAATCCCTTGATGAGCAGCCATAGAATTGCAATCGATATTGCCGTTAGGACAACCCCTTTGGTTATTGGATGGGTGTTTTCCAGCCAGGACCGCTTGAAGGGCCAGTAGTTGAAAATGTAGACCATCCAAATCAACATGATCAGCCACCAGCGGGTGTACATGTAGCCCACGTAGGGGGTGTACATTCGCATCCAGCCACGCGGATCCTGAAAGATCCACCAAGTGATGTAGAACACCAGGAGTGTCACCACCAGGGCAACGATGGCCGGAATAGGCTGGGGCCAGCGTGGAACAAGTTTTCGTTCCTCCAAATAGCCTGTACCATATCGCTCCATATGCACCTCCTTTTGTTGTTCGGTTGAAATGCTAATCCGATCCGGACTGTTTCATCCGGTCGACCAATTCCACGTAAAGCTTGCGGCGAAATGCATCACCGCTATGAAATTCCATGCTTCCTTAAATCATGCGCACTACTTCTCATGGGGCTCCAAGGGGAAATGATTTTGGTTGCGCAGAGCAGGAAAATTAACGCCTTATGCTATGGTTCGGCTGTTACTTCCATTTGGACAGCAATATAGATGCCACTCTCCGCCAAACCAGAAAATAGCAGTAGATTCAAAGTGAAAGCCTAAATAAGCACAACTTTGGAAAAAGAAGAGAAAATCGAGACGGGAACAAAAAGACCCCTTGCAAATGTAAAAAGCTTCTATTTGTTCCTACCTGGCAGGTTCATTTACTAAAGCCCGGCATACGAAAACAGGGATGGTGTAACCGCCCATCACGGTAGGCCTGAAGCACCTCCTCCACATCACCGGAAATTCCAGAGATCAAACGTATTTTTTTTTCTTCCAACAGGTTGTAAAGGTACTCACTAACAGCGCCGCAGACAATTACCCGAATGCCTAGATTTTGGAGCAACTTAACGCGGTCGTTCAGGGAAGCGCATTCAACCGTTAAACAGCGCATCTCGGGGTCCATCACAAGGAGCTGGGAGCAGGTATCGAGAACCGGTGCGACTCTTCCTTTAAAGAGAGGCACGGCAATGCGATTATCCTTTTCCGCCGACAACGCCAAAGTAGCCCCCCTCCGGGTTTTTGTTTTATTCGTAGAAGTGCGGAGTTTCTTTCCCATGCGATCCCAGGAACTGGAGAATTCAGAATTGTATTAACAAGCGTCTCGCAAAATCTGTACCCGTTTTAGACACTGCATCATAATGGCCGCCGCTGAGGCTCGAAAGCTCGAAAAATCGCGTATGCTCAGCAGTGAGCCTATCGAATTCCCGATGGCACTTACAACTTGACAAAATTGAAAAGTGGGAACAATTTGCACCTATAGGGGGGTTGACTGCAGGCCTGAACGCTCTGACAGTGAGAGGAATCGAACGTGGTTGGAGTGAGAAGATTATGAATTTAAACCTGGGGCATCACAACGAACGGATCCTTGACAGCCTCTCCGAAGGGGTTTTTACAGTCGACCTGAATTGGCGTATCACCTCATTCAACAGGGCGGCGGAGCTCATTACGGGGATCCCCAAGTCTCAGGCTATCGGACAGTATTGTTTTGAGGTGTTTCGTGCTGATGTGTGCGAAACAGATTGCGTTTTACGCCGGACCATTGAGAGCCAGCACCCTGTTTCCAGTATTCCCGTGCATGTGTATCGCGCTGATAAAAGACGCATTCCCATCTGTATCAGTACGGCATTGCTGAAAGACGAAAACGACCAGATCATCGGCGGAGTGGAATCTTTTCAGGACATGTCCGCTATCCGCGAGCTACAAAAAGCGCTGCTCCAAACCCATTCTTTTGGGGATATCATCAGCAAGAGTCCTACAATGCACCGAATCTTCAGCCTATTGCCCCAGGTGGCAGAAAGCGGCAGCACCTTGCTCATAGAGGGTGCGAGCGGGACAGGCAAAGAACTAGTGGCTAGAGCCATTCACCATCACAGCCCGTATCGCGAAGGACCTTTTGTAGCAGTGAACTGTGGGGCCCTGCCCGATGCGTTGATCGAGTCGGAGCTATTCGGGTACAAAGCAGGTGCTTTCACTGATGCCAAGCAGGACAAGCAAGGCCGTTTCGCTATGGCCCAAAATGGCACGATTTTTCTCGATGAGATTGGCGATATTTCTCCTGCTGTTCAGGTGCGCCTGCTGCGCGTGCTTCAGAACCACACGTACGAGCCTTTGGGTTCCAACAGGACGGTGTCGACAAATGCCCGTGTCATCACCGCCACTCATCGAAATCTTGAACAACTTGTTCTTGATGACAAATTCCGGGACGATCTATATTACCGCATCAATGTTTTCAAAATCAGGTTACCGCTGCTTGCCGAGCGCAAGGACGATATCCCGCTCTTGGTGGAGTTTTTCATCGAGCGCTTCAACCACCGGAAAGGCCGTTCGGTAAAAGGGGTGTCACGTGAAGTTATGTCCGCTTTTATGCTGCATGAGTGGCCCGGGAATGTGCGTGAGCTTGAAAACGCCATTGAACACGCCTTTGTTCTGTGCCGGGATGAAATCATCCGGGTGGATGACTTGCCCGAACACCTAATACCAGCAGGTGATCCGCCCATGCCGACTGGGCTGACGCTGAAGGAAGTAGAGCGCTCAGCCATTCTTCAGGCCCTTCGCCGACACCACGGGAGAAAAATGGCCGCAGCGCGTGAGCTGGGCATTGACAAAAACTCCCTGCGTCGAAAAATGATCAGGCTTGGGATCACTAATGCTGAATGAGCTCTGCGCTGGATATATAGTTGCTTAACAGGCTTTTCAGTCCCTTCTGCCGATGGGTGGGTGGTTGCAAATCGCACCTTTGCGCAGGGGCAACCCCATCTCCTGATTGCTAAGAGGATGCAATCTGCAACGCCCCTTCCTATTCAAATCTCGGGCTTGATCCCCCTTGCCTTCACACCGGACCATACCAGATGAGAAGACCTCGTCCACCGCACTCCTCCAGTCCTCAAC
>JAFGDM010000179.1 GCA_016932115.1 Deltaproteobacteria bacterium
TGCGCGGTGCTCGGCGCCTGCTTCATCAACGTGAAGGAGGAGTACAACTTTATCCAGACCCTGATCTCCTCCTTCGGATATGCCGCAGGCTTCGGCCTGGCCCTGATCCTTTTTGCCGGCATCCGGGAGCGTATCACACTGGCCAGGGTTCCCCGGCCACTCAGAGATACCTCGATCGGACTGGTGACGGCTGGCATGTTTTCCCTCGCTTTTTTCGGATTTAAAGGCATGGCTTGAGCAGGAAAGGGTTTGAAGCGTGTTCATTGATCACGAGATTATATGTTGTCGAGGAGGCACTGAATGCTAGGAGGATTACTCATTATGGGATGCCTGGGCGTACTGTGCGGCGTGGGGCTCGCCTTGGCCTCCAAGATATTCTATGTCTATGTGGATCCCAAGGTGGAGGCTGTTTCCAGTGCGTTGCCGGGCGCTAACTGCGGCGGATGCGGTTTTCCAGGTTGCGGAGCGAATGCCGAAGCCATTGTGGCGGGAAAATCCTCTCCCTCCTCTTGCGTGGCCGGCGGCCCGGATTTGGGGGCGGAGATCGCAGCGATTCTGGGAGTCAAGCTGGAGGCAAGAGAACCTGATACGGCAAGACCCGGGTGCACTTACGGCTACCAGGATGCGGAGCGCAAATTCATTTACGAGGGCATCCATGACTGCGTGGCTGCCACGCTTCTGTACGGCGGCTCAAAGGTCTGCCCCATAGGTTGCATCGGTTTGGGGACCTGCGTGAGAGCGTGTCCCTTTGACGCCCTCTCCATGGGCCCCGACAACCTCCCGGTGGTGAACCCTGACAAGTGCACGGGTTGCGGCACCTGCGAGAGGGTCTGTCCGAAGCACATTATCACCCTGACCTCCAACACGCGGCGGGTCGAGCGGGAATACACCACCGAGCAATGCACAGCGCCATGCCAGAGAGCCTGCCCGGCAGGGATTGAAATCCCTGTTTACATCCGCAAGATCAAAGAGGGCGACATCCTGGGCGCCGTTCGGGTGATCAAGGAAACCAATCCTTTCCCGTTGGTGTGTGGTCGCATCTGCGTTCACCCTTGCGAATATGAGTGCCGCAGAAACCTCGTGGATGAACCGGTGGCAATCAATCACCTGAAACGGTTTGCAGCCGATTATGAAATGAAATCAGGGCAAAGAGTACAGATTCCCAGGGCGCCGGCTTCAGGGAAAAGGGCGGCAGTGGTGGGCGGCGGTGCCGAAGGTTTGACGGCGGCCTATTTCCTAAACCGCATGGGTCACGATTCCGTTGTTTATGAAGGGTCTTCAAGGCTTGGAGGGCTCCTTCGGACCGGGATCGCCGAGAATCGGCTTCCTCAAAAGATTTTAGACTATGAAATAGAGAGTATTCTTGATGCGGGCGTGGAAGCGAAAATGAACCTCAAGCTCGGCCGCAATTTCGGCATCGCCTCTCTTCTGGAAGAAGGATTTGAGGCTGTGCTGGTGACGACAGGCGGCTGGGACGCCCAAATGGGCGACAAGGATCGGGGCCGGACGTTACCCGGCGTAAACCTTCTGATCGATTTTATATTGAAGCACTCAGAAGGGAAGGCCCTCTCCTCCGGCAGAAAAATCATGATTATAGGCGGAGGACAGGCTGCGCTTCAGGCTGCAATGGCTTGTCTTGAGTTTGGGGCCGAGAGCGTGAACCTGATCTTGAGAAAAGACCGTGATCGTGTCCCATACCGGGAAGAAGAGATCAGCAGGGGGGAGGCGGCGGGCATTTGTTTCCACTTTAAGAAGACGGTGACGAGGATGGTGGGTGTTGGAGCTGAGCTGACCCATGTGGAAGTCGCCTCTGTGTCGGAGGAGGGTCAGGCCCAAGAGGAAAGAGAGCTTCTTCCGGTGGATCTTCTTCTGACCGGGGCCGGTCGCTTCCCGGAATTGATTTATGTAAGGAGTGTTAGTGAGGAGGAGGCCGTAGAGATGGAAGAGGGGGCTTCTATCCGGTGGGAAACCCTCGTGCCTTACGCAGGCCCTTTTGCAGAACAAGACATCGGGATTTTTAGACCGGGCGAAGAAATAGGCGATTACAAGGCAGTGGTGGAGGCAATCGGTGCGGGACGAAGGACCGCTAATTCCGCCCATCGTTTTCTCACAGGGCGAAGTGTGGAAAGCCCGCCCAACATGATCAGGAAATGGACGGATGTGTTGAATCTCAAGGAGATTGAACCGGTGGCCGTGCAATCCCGCATTCCCATGCCTGAAAGCAGTCCGGATGAACGCATCAAAGATCCCAACGCGGAGATCGCCCTCGGTTATTCGGAGGACCAGGCGGTTCAAGAGGCAAGACGCTGCCTTCAATGCGGACTTATTTGCTATCGTCGTGTTGATGGGGCGGGACGGGTTTCTTGAGGACCTTCGTCATTCGAGGAAAGTAATCAGGTCTCGCTCGAACTGAACGATCGAGGCGCTTTAGAACAATGATGCTCAGAACGAGTCCTATCGCTCCTCCTGCAAGGGAGGCCGTCGTTGCCTCTAAACGCAAAGCGGCGGCAGAGGCTCCGCCGGCTAAGGCCCCGAGGATGAGACCCAGGACCGGAAGAAAGTATACGGCCAAAGAAGCTCTGATGACTGAGCTTGAAGGCATGCTGACTTCCACGACATCCCCGGGTTCGACGTGAAGTTCGTTGTCCACTTCAACAAAAAACTCCCTGCTGTTTTGCAGATGACAGGAATTGCGACTTTCACAGGCAGCGCAGGCCGATGTTCGCTCAATGCGCAGCACGGCTTTCTGCGCAGAAATCCTCTCTACAATGCCTCTCTCTCTGAGCATCAAAATCTCACCCGTTTCACCCTGGCCCCCCCCTACGAATGAGAAAGCCCTGGGGCTAAAGAAAAAAATGGTGACGCAAGGGCAATCAGTATGATATCATTAGATTTTCGTAAAGAAAAGGAATTTCCTTTTTAGATTAGGGCAGGGCTTTATAACCGAGGGACGGATGGCCAAAATAAGTCACGAGGCACTCGAAGAAGCGACCCCGGATGCATCCGAGGAAAACCCGGGTTATCTTGGAACGGGGTTTTCCGCTCTTCACGATGTCAGGGACCGAACTCTCCTGCTGAGCCTGGGCAATGCCTTCCTCTGCGAAGAAGCCTTTCTCAAGAAGATAGGAAGCGCCATTGAGTCACAGCTCGGCAATCTCAGGCAAGAGATTCTCGATCTCAAGACAAGATATCCCGGCAAGTTCGCCACGGAAATTAACACAGACTCCATCCTGGAGGACCTGCGCGCCCACGCCCGGGAGCTCCAGAATCCCCACAAAGGCGTTATCGACAAGTGCACCGTCGGCACTCTGGGCCGTGGGATGGAGGACACCCTTGATGCCCTGACCGTCGCCGTCAGAAGACTCAAAAGAAAGGTGGAGGGGGAAACACCTTCTTACACTTCAAAGGATTCCCTCCTTGTCCTAATCGGAAAAGCCGGAAGGTCTGCCTCTCTTTTGAAGCGGCTCACATTAATTTCCATGAAGACGGTTTTAGTCCTGATTCTCCTTTCCATAGGGCCTTTGATCTATCTCATCGTGAGCATGGATCGGGAGGGGGCGTTGCTGAAAGACATAGCGGTGAGCGAAGCCGCTATTAAATTCCAGAGAGAGACGGTCGCCTCTGCGGACCGAGAAAGAGACGCTATCTGGAAAAGAATAGAAGTCATGAAAACAGATGATGCATCACGCGAGACAAGGTTTACGATCATGGAAATGAGCGTGAGAGCGCACAGCCTTGAGCAGAATCGTCATTCTGCGGAGGCGGAAATCTCGGCTCACGAGGAAAAAATCAGGATAAACAAGGAAAAGCTTCGTGAGATCAGGGAAAAGGCCTTTCTGGACAGACTTCTCAGAAAATAGGCGTGTCTAGATCATTAAGGCTTGGAATTCGGATTTCGACCGTGCCGGTGCGGATTCCTTTCGTTCATTACCCTTAACAGAAAGCTTCACCTCTGCAACCTCGCCGTTTTTTGCGTCACTGTAGGAGAGGGCAAGGGCCAGGGCGATATTTTCCGTTTGTCGGGAGATGTCGCCGACGGCAAGCGCAAGCGGCCCGGGGATAGATTCGACCTTGATAAGAAGATCGGACTCTTCGGCCAGCGTCAAAATCTGTTCATTCTCTTTTTTGTTTCTACCCACAACGATCTTGGTGGCCGGTCCGAGACGGAAATGCCTGCCCAACTTTAGAAGCTCGATTTCACGAATATCACAGTCAGGACTAGCTGAAAGGAGATCTTTAAGACGACGAGAAAAAACAGGGTCCGTGAGGAGGCAACCGCCGCCAGGTGAGGGATATTCCGCGAAATTGTACGCTCGGGCCAGTTCCATTTGAGGCTTGCGGCTTCTGCCGGAAAGGGCCAGAAGTTTTTCTCTCCTAACCCATCCCTTTTCCTCAGGCAGTGTGATCGGAAGAAGCTTTGCAGAGAGGGGCCGGAGGATATATTCCGGCAGTCCGCTCTGTGCTGCAACAGTCGAAAGGGACCGGAGGTTTTGGGACATCGGTCTTTGTCCCAGGACTTCGCCGGTGATTATAAACCGGGCGTTTTCTTCGGCCAGTCGTGCCGCAGCCTCGCGGATCATGAGGGAGTGGCAGTCGATGCAGGGGTTCATGTTCCCCCCGTAGCCGTAACGCGGCTTTTTGACAATTGCCAGATGGGGTTCAGTTAAATCAAGTACCTTGAGAGGTACATGAAGCATCTCCGCAGATCGTCTCGCCTTGTCGGCATGAAAGAAGGGCGTTTCAAAAAAAAGGCCCAGCACGTCGATCCCCTGGGCCTGGATGAGTTCTACAGCGAGCATGCTGTCCAGCCCGCCTGAAAAGACCGCGAGCGCTTTCATCCCTACAATCCCGCTTCCTCCATGTCCTTGAGAAGGGCTTTTTGCTTTTTGCTCGGCTTCTTGGGAACAGCCACGGTGAGCTGAACAAAAGCGTCTCCTCTGCCGTTCCCACTCATGCTCGGCATGCCGTAACCCTTAAGTCGGAATCGGGCGTTGCACTGGGAGCCTGCCGGAATTTTCAGACGCAGGGTTTTTTTATCGATGGTCGGAACCTCAATCTCGGTTCCTGCGAGGGCTTCGGAGAAGCGGATTTCACGGGCTAAAACCAGATCGTCTCCCTCCCTTTTGAACAGTGGGTGGTCGAGCACCTTGATCTGCACAAAGAGGTCTCCTCTCGGCCCACCATTGAGCCCGGGCCTCCCCTTGCCGGGAACTCTGAGCTTTTTCCCCGTTGAGACGCCCGCTGGAATCTTGACGGAAATGGTCTGGTGAGAATCACCGTCCTGATAGGAAACGATCTTGCTGGTATTCGTTGCGGCTTCGTCCAGTGTGACGGCCAGTTCATAAACAAGGTCCCGGCCTTGAGTCGGCGTGCTCCTGGTTTGGTACCTTTCAAATCCGAAGGGAGATCGTCTTGCTTTCCCATAAGAGCGTCCTCCGAACATTTGACCGAAAATATTCTGAGCTCCCCCGCCAAAACCGAATTCACTAAAAATGCTGGAGAAGTCGAAATCACGAAAGATATCTTCCTGGGTGTAACGCTTTCCAAAATGGTCTGCACCGAAGGTGTCGTATTGCTTTCTCTTTTCAGGGTTGCTCAAGACCGCATAGGCTTCATTTATTTCCTTAAACCGGGTCTCCGCGTTCTTATCATCTTTATTGCGGTCAGGATGATATTTCATGGCCAGCTTGCGAAAGGACTTCTTGATTTCCTCCTGCGAAGCGGTGCGAGGAACTTCGAGAATTTGATAATAATCTTTGCCTGCCATAGCCTTACATAAACTCTATAAATATGTCAGTACGTTAATCAGCCGTCATGGGCAAGTCAAGGAGTGCATTTTTTGTAGCATGTTCGCTTTCTGAAATGCATACCGATGCCTGATGTTTTTGACATTTTTCCAAAAGGCAACATTTCCCCATTTTTTTATTGCTTTTACCGGGGGATTTCTATAAAAAAACCCGGTAATGCCGATCCTGATCAGAAAAAGTGTTCGGATTTTTGTTCTCTCTTTATTCCTGCCATTCTATCTTAAGCACGATCAAGACAAGGAACGAGCAGTGAATAATCTTCATCAGGTGTTCCAAATTTGATTTGCTCCTACCGGGGCGAAGTTGGGATTAAACCATTATTCAGAAGGAGGGAGAACCATGAGAAAGGCCTTTGTTCTTGTAGCCCCTGTTGTTTTGTTCATTTTCCTGTTTACCGTTGTCCCTTGTGCATTGAGTCAAAAACCCATCATTATCGGTGCTCCGCTTTCTACGGCCTTCCTCTACGGCTGGGATGCGGAAAGAGGCATCAAACTGGCCGTCGAGGAGATCAATGCTCAGGGCGGCGTCAATGTGGGGGGCAAGAAGTTCCCGTTCAAGGTGGAGGTGATAGACACCAGGGACCTTGAACCGGGCGTGCCGGTGAGTGATGCGCTCATGGCTGTTGAAAAGCTGATTCTTGAGAAGAAGGCCGATTTCCTCATCGGGGGGCCTGTCCGCTCGGAAGCCGCCCTTGCCGCCATGGACCTTCTTGGCAAGTATAAAAGGGTCTCAATCCTGACAACAGGGGTGCTGACACCCAGATATCACGCACGGGTCGAGAAGGAATACGACAAGCTAAAATATTGTTTCCGCATCCACGGTGAAGCCGGCCAACTTGTAAAAGAAATCATGGCTTGTTTCAAGGAAATCCAGGAGAAGTTCAATCTTAACAAGGTCTTTATCATGGTTCAGGACGTGGCACATGCCAGAGGGGGCGGTGAAATCCTGGGCAAGGTTGCCGCAAAGCAGGGCTGGACCATTGATGGAACAGAAGTTTACCCAACAGGGACAACGGACTTTTCAATGGGCCTCCTCAAAGCCAAAAAAGCGGGGTCTCAGATTTTGAACATCTGGATGGACATGCCGGAGAGTTCCATTCTTCTCAAACAATGGTACGAACTTCAGATCCCGGCCCTTCCCTTCGGTTCCACGTTGGCCGCCGCCGAACAGCCCGGTTTTTGGAAAGCCACGGAAGGCAAAGGCGAATACACGCTCTGCAACGTGGTCAATGCAGGCAACGCTCCTTCCGAAGCCACCGAGTGGACCATGAAGTTCTATGACGCCTACACCAAGAAATGGAACATCGAACCCGAAGGTCTGGGCAGCTCCAGCAGCTACATGGCTGTTTACACTTTGAAGGACGCCATCGAGCGCGCCGGCAGCATTGATTCAGGCAAGGTTGTGGATGCCCTGGAGAAAACGGACATGATGGGCGTTTACGGCAGGATACGGTTCAACCCCAAAAACCACCAGGTGATTCCGGCTCTGGATCCCAAGGAAGGGGCTGTGGGCACCATTCTTCAGTGGCAGGCCGGGAAGAGGGTGGTCGTCTTTCCGAAGAGTATCGCGATGGGTGAGATCAAGCTGCCGCCGTGGATGAAGCACTGAGGAAGAAGGGTACGATGGACGTCCCCTGAGTCGGATTCTCTCACCTTTAAGCTAATTCGGATAGGGCGATGGAAATCCTGATCTACGGAACGATCAACAGCATTGCCTTGGCCCTTATGGCCTTGGGTTTTGCCCTCGTTTACGGCATCAGCCGGATCCCCAACTTTGCCCACGGCGCCATCTACGTGGTTGCGGGATTCATCACATGGACCTTTCTGAAGGTTGTGGGTTTGGGTTATTTTCTTAGCGCGCTCATCGCCATTCTTGTTACCGGTATCCTCGGCGCTTTGATCTATCGGTTCATGCTGATCCGGGTGAGAGGGATGGCCATCTCGGAGATCATCGCCTCTTATGCCATCGGCCTCGCCATCCTGGAAGGATTGCGCTGGGGCGGGTTCAAGGGCATGACCTACACGCTGCCCGTCTTCATTGCGGGGAGTGTGACGCTGGGGGGCGTTCCGGTCGATATCCACCGCCTGCTTCTCATCGGGATCGGCGTAGCCGTCATCGCCCTGCTCTGGTTGTTCACCCATTATACACGAATCGGACTGGCTCTCCGGGGCATGGCTCAGGATGAGAGGGCGGCTCTCATGCTGGGCATTGACTCGGACAGGATGGCTCTTTTGGCTACGGCCTTCGGATCCATGCTTGCAGGCCTGGCGGCCATTGTGCTTCTCCCTCTGGGGAACATCGTGGTGGAAGCCGGATACAACGTTCTGATCCTGGCCATCGCCGTTTGCATCGTCGGGGGCTTGGGGAGCTGGATGGGGGCCGTGCTGGCGGCATTCCTGATCGGCTTTGCCCAAATCCTGACAGTTGTCTATCTGGGCAGTCACTATCAGATGGTCGTGGCGCTTCTGGCTATCATTTTCACTCTCATCATGCGGCCTTCAGGTCTTTTCGGACGCCAAAAGGAACTCGAAGAAAGAGTCTAGACTATGACCACCGCTGATCGTCGAAAGGAGAGACTGGACCGGGGCATCAAGGTGCGATCGGATGGAATCTATGCGCTCCTGTCCTGGAGGGAGCTCGGCTACCTCGTCTTGCCCCGGTTGGTGCTCATTGCAGGGTTGCTCCTGTTGCCTCTCGTGGTGCCAAGCCTTTACTGGCAACGGGTCATTTCCAATGTCTGCCTTTATGCCCTTCTTGCCCTGAGCTTCGATTTCCTGGCCCATTACGTGGGGCTCGTCTCCCTGGGAGGAGCGCTTTTCATAGGCACCGGCGCTTACATCGCTGCACTCCTGAACAAGAACCTGGGCCTGCCGCTCATCCTGACTATCCCCATGGCTTCGGTGTCCGGAGCGGCTATCTGCACCCTGCTTCTTCTCCCATGCCTTCCGTTGAGAGGCGTGTATTTCGCCATTGTGAGCCTCATGTATCCCCTGGCCATGATGCGGATCATCGAAGCACTCAATATTTTCGGGGGCACGGACGGAATCATGGGAATCGACAGTTTCCCGAACCACTGGGTGGAGCAGTATTTCGTCCTCATCATGGTGCTCCTGTTTCTTTTCGGGCTCAGGAGGCTGGTGAACCTCGATATCGGTTTGGTTTTCCGGGGGGTCAAGGACAATGACCAGGCGGTGCGCGCCTCCGGAATGAGCATCACCTACTATAAGGCGGTGGCGGTTTTCATCGCCTCCGCCATAGGTTGTCTTGCCGGTGCCTGCCTGACCCACATTTACATGTTTTCCGGGATTTCCCTTTTTGCCCTGGATTTTTCCATCCTCCCCATTGCGGCAACCGTCATCGGCGGCGGCGGTACGCTCGCAGGCCCGGTCATCGGCTGTTTCATCCTTGTGCCCATCTCCGAGCTGTTGAGAGAGTTTGGAACACTGCGCATCGCCTTCTACGCGATTATTCTCATGGCTTTTATAGTTTTCAAAAGCGAGGGGCTGATGGTCTACGGCCAGCGAAAATATCATCAATTTGAGCGGTGGGTGAAGATATGAGCGAGTCTCCCATGCTCCACGTCGAGGAGGCGACCAAGGTTTTTGGCGGCATCCTGGCTCTGAACCGGGTCACTTTTGACGTGCACCAGGGAGAGATCCTGGGCATCATCGGCCCCAATGGGTCCGGGAAGACGACCCTGATCAACTGCATCACCGGCTTCGTCAGGATGACGTCGGGAAAGGTCTTTTTCAAAGGCAGGGACATTACAGGAAAGCCGGCTCACAAGATCGCGGACCTCGGGGTCACCCGGACCTTCCAAATTATGCGCCCCTATTACACGCTGCCCGCATACAAGAACCTGGTCATTCCCCTCTTTTCTCCAAGAGCCAAGAGAACGGGCGGCTGGCGCGGCGGTGGAAAGCTGGGGGATCGCGACACGGTGGGCATTGATATTCTGGAGGAGATTGGGTTTGAGCGAGACTCCTTTGTGCCTTACAAGCTGGCATCCTCCCTTCCTACCGGCTATTTAAAGCGCCTTGAGCTGGCGCGCTGTCTTGCCCTGAAACCGGAGATTATCCTTTGCGATGAAGTTTTTTCAGGGCTGAGCATGAGCGAAATTGCAAGCATGGTGCCCCTTATTGAGCGGTTGCAGATGGATGGAATCACGTTGATCATGATTGAACATCGTCTGCGGGAGCTCTTCAGGGTGGCCAGCAGGGTCATGGTCCTCAATTTCGGAGAGAAACTGCTGGAGGGCAGGCCCGAAGAGGTGATGGCGGATGAGAGAGTGAAAACCGCCTACTTCGGGTCTGAGGAGGTGGAGGAGGTCATGACCTATGCTTGATGCAAAAGGCCTGATGGTCTTCTACGAGAACATGCTTGCTCTCAACAATGTGAACATTCTGTGCAAAGAGAACCAAATTGTCGGCGTTTTCGGCGCGAACAGCGCGGGCAAATCCACTCTCATGTACACCCTCTCCGGGATTATGGAGGATATCAAGAAGAAGGAGGAAATGGCCGGCGGAGAACGAATCACGGTTTCGGGAAAGATCCAGTACAAGGGAATAGACATCACAAAACTAAGGCCGAGCGAGAGGGCGAGAAGGGGGCTTATCCTTTGTCCAGAAAGACGCCGGATATTTAAGGAGAGCAGTGTTCTCGAGAACCTTCGTATCGGGGGATACCTTGCTTCTCCTGCCCAGGCGAACAAGACCCTGGACTATGTCTTCAAGCTCTTTCCTGCTCTGGTGAAACTCAAGAAACGGGTGGGGGGTTTCCTGAGCGGAGGAGAGCAGCAAATGCTGGCCATCGGCCGCGCGCTCATGGCGCAACCGAAACTTCTTCTTCTGGATGAACCGCTGCTGGGTTTAAGCCCCTTGATGCAAGCGATCCTGATCCGCGCCACGAAGGTCATCCGGGACGAACAACAGATTTCTATTCTTGTAACGGAACAGTACGCGCGGCCCGTGCTTCCCATTGTGGATCACGCCTTCATCCTGGAAAACGGCGCGGCGGTCATGGAGGGGTCGCGAGACGAACTGCTGAACAACCCGGATGTAAGAGGCGCCTATTTTGGCGTGTAGCAGGCTGATGAAAAACGCCCATCTGCGGCGTACTTCTATGTACGCCTCATTCCGCGTCATTTCGGGTGCCTTGCATCCGGACGTTTTTGATCAGCCTGCATAGCAGGTGTTTCTGCGGGGCTTGCCGATGCAGCAAGGAGTTACGAGGACTGGGTGGCACGGAAAAACGAGCTTGGCCGCCTTTGGCGAGGGGTTGTCCGTGGTAAGGGAAAAACTTGATCAGAAGTGGCGGATTACGAATAACCAATAAGGGATAACCGATAACTCTTTCACTGGTACAGACCATGAATTCACCTGAGTCGGCTTTGGAAAAAGAACTGACCTTCACCCGTTTCGACCGGATGAGTGAAGCCTATCCTGACAGGCCGGCCGTCGTGTACCTCGGGGAAACTTACTCCTATCGCAAACTGCGCGAATTGAGCGAGAGGTTTGCAGGGGCCATGCTGGATCTGGGCGTCAAGAAGGGCGACCGGGTAATGATCTATATTCCCAACTGCATCCAGTGGGTCATCGGCTTTCTTGCCATACAGAAAATCGGCGCGGTCATTGTGCCTATCTCTCCCATTTACACTTCCTATGAGATCGAGTACATGGTCAAGGACTCAGGGGCGCAAACCATTGTTTGTCAGGATACCAATTTCTGCTACGTGAAAGAGATTTTTCAGAAGACAGGTCTCAAACGGGGCATCGTGACCAACCTTGCCGACCTGCTTCCGACCTGGAAGAAAGGCCTGGGCGTTCTTTTCGACAGGATTCCCGGCGGCAAGGTGGATAAGGACGACCGGGTTTGTTCTTTCAGGAGTCTCCTCAAACACCCGCCCTTTAGAGAAAAGGTCGACCTGGATCCCTGGAAGGATCTTTCCTACATTCTTTATACCGGCGGAACCACGGGCTTTCCCAAAGGGGTTCCCGGCAACCACATCGGGATGACCTCTTATGTGAACGACGTGACGGAAGACGTTGCGGGCCGATACGTGAAGGAGGGGGAAGACGTGTACCTGGCCGTCAATCCCCTGTTCCACATCATGGCTCTAGGCCTTTTCATGGCCGTGGGGCTCAACAAGGGCAACGCGACGTTGCTCATGCCCGTGCCGCAGGTGGATGCGATCCTGGAATGCATTCAGCGGTACAGATCTCGATGGATGCTGGGGGTCCCGGCTCTTTACCGGATGATCCTTGAAAACGACCGCCTTGACAGGTATGACATGAGTTCTCTCACGTACTGCTATTGCGGCGGAGATGTGTTGCCTCTGGAGGTGTTCCATCGATGGAGAGAGCACACGGGCGTGCCTATCCATCAAGTCTATGGTTCGACCGAGGCCGGGCACGTGACCTACAGCCGCATCGGCAGAGACCCGAAGCCCAATACCATCGGCGAGCCCCTGAAGAGCCGGCGCTGCCTTGTGGTTGATCCGGATACTCTGGAGCCTGTGCCGCGGGGGGAAACGGGAGAACTCCTGGTCACCTCTCCCTACACGATCAAAGAATACCTTAACAAACCGGACGAAACAAGCCGCTCCTATGTGAGCATCAACGGTGACATCTACTACCGTATGGGCGACTTTGTCCGACAGGACGCGGAGGGCGATCTGATCTATGTGGAGCGCTCCGCGGACATCATCAAGCACAAAGCATACCGAGTCTCCGCTTCAGAGGTGGAAGCGGTGCTTCAGGACCACCCCACCGTGATCGGGGCCTGTGTCGTGGGTGTGCCGGACGCCAGGGTCGGTGAGCGGATCAAAGCGATCGTGGTCCTCAAGGAAGACGCACGGGGAGTTGGGGGCGCTGAGCTGCTCAAGTGGTGCCGCGAGAGACTGGCTTCCTACAAAGTCCCGAGTTACATCGAATTCCGGGATATGCTGCCCAAGTCCAAGGTGGGGAAGCTCTTGAGGCGGGAGATCCGCGATGAAGAGAGCCGGAAGATGGCCAAGGGCAAACAGGGAGAAACCTCATGAGGGAGAGCCTCCTGAACAACAAACGCGTTTTGGCGGTGGATGACGAGCCCGATGTCCTGGACACGCTCAGGGAGCAACTGGAGGGCTTCCCCGGACTCGTGCTCGATGGGGCAATGAATTACGAAACGGGCTATCACCTGCTCCGTTCCTGGACTTACGACCTCGTGATCCTGGACATTATGGGCGTTCGAGGATTCGACCTGCTGAATGCCTCCGTAAGTCTGGGGTTTCCCACCGTTATGCTCACCGCCCATGTGCTTACTCAGGAGGCCCTGGAGAGATCGATCCGGATGGGGGCGCGGGCTTATATCCCGAAAGAGAAAATGGCGGAAATCATTCCTTTTCTCGAAGACGTCCTTTCTCTATCCTACAGGCCCGGATGGAAGCGTGTTTTCGAAAGACTGGGCGGATTCTTCAATGCCAAGTTCGGCCCCGTATGGCAAAAGAAGGAAAAACAATTCTGGGAATCCGTTGCATCGGGCGAATTCGAACACGAGCCGGTGATCCTGAAAAAATAGGAGCACCTAATCACTCCGTCTTTTCGTGCCTTTTAGTAGTGATGTGGTAATCGAAGCTTGCTTCAATGTTGAGGCGGCTGACGCGAATGTGATCGGGAATGGGGGGGAAAGGCGCTGCGTTTCTGACAGCCCTTTCAGCCTCGCGGTCCAGGATTTCGTGATCCGAGGACCGGGTGATTTCGAAGCGGGTGAGGACCCCCTCTTTGCTGAGGCTGAACAATGCCAAGAGGCGGCCTTCGATTAAGTTGTTCCGGGCATCAGGCGGATAGGCCCAATGCATCATAATCCTTTCTTTGATCGCCTGGGCGTAGCTCAAGTACCTCTTGTCGTCCGTATCCAGGGAAATGGTTTCCTCGGATTCATCGGCAGGTGTCTTTGATTCATCCTTGCGGTCGGCAATGTCGACCTGCCCCTTTTCTTCAAGGTCCAGATCATCTACAGGCGGTCTGATAAATTCGATCTCATAAGATCGCAGGTCTTCCTGAACTCTGTAGAGGGGAAAAGCATCTTGAAATGATATGATCAGGGAAAAGTGGATGAAAAGGGAAATGATCAGGCTGATCCGCATGATCAAGGGGGGCGAGACCTTACTTCTCCACTTCGCCGGCATTCTCAGGGCCATTGACCCACCACTCCGTGTTTTTCTCAAACCACCATTCGGCGCTGTCCGTTTCCATAATCTCTTGAGCCAGTTTTTTGGCGCCTTCCGTGCGCAATCTCTGCAGGGCGTAATGAAGCCAGTCTCGAGCGTAAGCGTTGCCTAAATCGAGTTGTTCCTTCAAGGCCAGGATCAAGTCAAGCTGATCTGCGTCCCTTGAGATGCGTGCTTCCACGGACCGGTGATCAAGGAATTCCTTGGCAAGGGAATGAAGAGTTTTCCCGAAAGGAAGGTCTCCGGCCAGGTCTCGGGTCGCTTTGTTTTCGTCAACGAAAACATAGCGCTTGTTCACATAATTGTGGTCTCCTGTCCTGGCCTCATGAAGATCATGGAAAAGACACATGAGCAGGATCTTCATGGAGTCGGCTCCGGGTTCCTGGAGGGAGAGGACATAGCCGATGATTGCCGTTCGAAAAGAATGCTCGGCAACGCTTTCCTTTCCCGACCCCAGGAATTGATATCCCGATCGGGGCGTCTTCTTCAGCATCCCCACTTCGAAAAGAAAATTAACCAGTGATTTCATCATGACGACTGAATAGGAAGAAGCCGGCAAAAAGTCAAGAGGGTTTTGGGCGTCTTGATTTATGGGAGCAAAGGATGTAGCATAAAAGTCCTCTATACCGCATACTCCCGGGGTTTCTCAAAAAGGTTGAAAGAGCGGCGAAATCGTGTCTGCCGGGGGATGTGGACAAAGGAAGGCTGTGTTTTGGAGGGTAAGATATGACGGGAATGATGAAAATCTGCACCTATCCCGATCCTGTCTTGAGGGCAAAGGCTGAAGTTGTAAAGACTGTCGACGATGACCTTTTGGCCCTTATTAAAGGGATGGGGGAAACCATGTATGCCGCGCCCGGCATCGGCCTGGCCGCCAACCAGATAGGTTCTCTCAAAAGGGTGCTGATTTACGATTTGAATCCGCGGATCAACGGAAGAAAGCTTTCCGTGATCATCAATCCTGAAATCGTCCAGCGCGAAGGGGAGATTGTTTATGAAGAGGCCTGCCTCAGCGTCATCGATTACTCCGCAGAAGTGAAAAGACACGCCAGGGTGAAAGTTACCGGCTACGATCAGAACGAAAAACCCGTGGACATTGAAGCGGAGGACCTTCTGGCTATATGTTTGCAGCATGAGATCGATCATTTGAATGGAAGGCTCTTCATTGATCATATCAGCACTTTGAAAAGGGCGCTTTACAAGAAAAAGATCCAAAAAATGCTCAGAAAAGAGAATGATTGAGCTATGTGGAATCGTGCCTTTGAAGGATTCCCTCTTCGGCCACGGCTCATCTTTATGGGTACCCCTGATTTTGCCGTGCCGACGCTCAGGGCGGTCCTTGATCATGACGGTCATGTGACGGCCGTTGTGACCCAACCGGACAAGCCTCGGGGAAGAGGGAAACGGGTCACTCCTTCAGCGGTAAAACGCCTCGCGCTGGAGCGAACCATTCCTGTCTTTCAACCGGAGGACGTTTCGTCTGATTCTTTCTGCGATCAAATTCGGGAAATGAACCCGGATCTCATCATCGTTGTGGCTTTTGGTCGGATTTTGAAAAAGAGGCTACTGGATATCCCTGGATGGGGTGCGATAAACATTCATGCATCCCTTTTACCCAAACTGAGAGGCGCAGCACCGATTCAACGCGCTATCATGAACGACGAGAGGGTCACGGGTCTTACGGTGATGCGGATGGATGAGGGAATGGACACAGGCCCGATTTTTTTTCAAGAAGAGGTGCCTGTGATGAAGGATGAAACGGCAGGTCATCTTCAGGACAGGCTGGCGGTGTTTGCGGGCGATCTAATGGTGAGGTTTTTGAGATCAACGGCGCAAGGCCCTGTGCCTGAAAGGCCACAAAACAGCGCCGAAGCCACCTATGCCTTAAAGATTGAACGAAAGGCCGGCCTTGTAAAATGGTTCGAGCCGGCGGAAAGGGTGTCTGCGCTGATTCGGGCCCTTGACCCGCGACCGGGAGCTTACACGATCTGGGAGGGGCGGGAGATCAAGCTCTTTTCCTCCACCGTGATGGACAAAATCCCCGGTCGATCAATCCCCGGACGCGTCAGGGGCCTGGCGGAGGGATGCCTGGTGGTTGAAACAGGGCGGGGATCTGTGGGGATCCGGGAAGTGCAGGCTCCCGGGAAAAAGAGACTTCCTGCCGCCCTTTACCTGAGAGGTGTCGTTATCCCCGAAGGCTCAATCCTCGGGAGCGCATGACTTATGGAGAAGGTTTTAGATGATGCAATCAAGGACCTGAAGAGCCGGGCGGGCAACCACGCTGCGGAGAAGGGGACGTTCATTTTTCTCCTCCTTCTCACCTGCGTGGGTCTGGTGGTTGCGGCTATTGCCCTGTGGTTGGTACCCTACTTGGGTTTCACGGCCATCCACGCCGGCCTTCCACTGATCATGGCGGTGGTGATCGGCTTGGTCGTCCTGTTTCTGATCGGGGGGAGCCTGACCCTTGTTTTCACCATCATTCGCGGCAAGAACCTCTTCTTCAACCGGAAAATTAGGGGCGTGGTCATTCGGTTTCTTTTTCCTCTCCTGGTTCTGGCAGGCAAGCTGATCGGCATCGGCAAGGATGAGGTGCGAAGGGCTTTCATCGCCGTCAATAATCAATTGGTCCTGGGCGAGGCAAGGAAAGTTGCGCCGCAAAAAATCCTTATCCTGTTGCCCCAGTGCATTCAGAACCATGAGTGCAAGGTACGGATTACCGGGAACGTGAAAAACTGCAAGGCTTGCGGCAAGTGCAAAATAAAAGACCTGGTGGAGCTTTCGGAGAAATACGGCCTTTCCATTGCAGTGGCCACCGGCGGCACACTGGCGAGAAAAATCGTGGTGGACAAAAAACCGGAAATCATCATCGGCGTGGCCTGTGAAAGAGACCTCACAAGCGGGATCCAGGACACCTATCCCATCCCTGTTTATGGAATCCTGAACATAAGGCCCAATGGGCCCTGCTATGACACGGACGTGGATCTGGAACTCGTGGAAAGGGGGATCGCGGCGTTTATCAAACATGAAAGCGGAGACACCCAGGAATCTCGCCCTGAAAGCACTGATCACCCTCTCTCGTAGGCCTGCCTTTTCAGGCAGCGTCCTGGACCGTATTTTTGGGGCAAATCGTGATCTGGACGCTCGGGACCGGGCCTTTGTGAGCCAACTGGTTCAGGGGGTTCTTCGATGGCGCCTCCGCCTGGATTGGATCATCGGCGAGGCCGCCGACATACCGCTCCGGAAAATCGACCCGCCGGTTGTTGAGATCCTGCGACTGGCCCTCTACCAGGTTTTTTTCCTGGACCGCGTGCCGGACTCGGCGGCCGTCGATCAGGCGGTAAGACAGACCAAGGCAAAGCATCCCGGCCACATCGCTTCTTTCGTGAACGGCCTTTTAAGAAATATCTGCCGTCACAAGGAGGAGGTCTCCTATCCGGATCGAACCACGGATCTCATTCACCACCTTTCTGTCTATTACTCCTATCCCGTCTGGCTGGTGGAGAAGTGGATTTCAGAGCTCGGCGCAGAAGTGGCGGAAGCCCTTTTGGAGGTGGGAAATAAGCCCCCGCCCTTGGTTGTGAGGGTAAATCCTCTTAAAACCGGGCGTCCCCGGTTGATGAAACTTCTTGAAGAGGAGGGCTTTGAAGCGGCACCTACCGCTTATTCCCCTTTCGGTGTCGTGGTAAAAGGGTTGAGAGGGCGCGTCGATCAGCTTAGAGCCTTCAAAGAGGGTCTTTTACAGGTGCAGGGAGAGGCGGCTCAAATCGCCTCTTTTTTTCTCGGCCCTGTTCCAGGGAGCACGGTGCTGGATCTTTGCGCCGGCTTTGGAGGAAAGGCCGGCCGGCTCGCGGAGATGATGGGCAACCGGGGGAGAGTTATCGCCCTTGACATGAACAGGGAGAGGTTGGTAAGTCTTGCGGCAAATTCAAAGCGTTTGGGCATTCAAATAATTTACCCCGCTGTCGCGGATACGGCAGCGGACGTTTCAGCCCTGCTTCGATCGTCCTTTGACCGCGTTCTTGTCGACGCCCCGTGTTCGGGGTTGGGCGTGCTTTCCCGGCATCCGGACGGTAAATGGAACAGGGATAGAGAAGGAATCAAAGGTTTGGCCCTTTTGCAGAGAACCATTCTCCACCGGGCCGCCGGAATGGTGAAACGTAGGGGGAAAGTGCTTTACGTGACCTGTACCATTTCGCGAGAGGAAAACGAGGGAGTTGTTGAATATTTTTTGAAGAACCATCCGGACATGATTCTTGAGGATCTCAGGGAGCGGGCGCCGCTCTGGGCAATTGAGTTGATCGATGAACACGGTTTCTTCAGGACGCTCCCGCACCTTCATGGAATGGACGGTTTTTTTGCCGCACTTTTTGCAAGGCGATAATGGCGTTATTTTACAAGAACATGCAAGATTTTTAGGAGAAGGCTAAGCATGGAAAACAAGAAGGGGAAAATTGCCCCATCGATTTTGTCAGCGGATTTCAGCCGCCTCGCAGAGGAGGTCCAAGCCGTGGAAAAGGCCGGGGCGGACTACATCCATGTGGATGTCATGGACGGCCGCTTTGTTCCCAATATTACGATTGGGCCGGTGGTGGTCAAAGCGGTTCGACGTGCGACCCGGCTGCCTCTGGACGTCCATTTGATGATTGCCGACCCGGACCGGTTTGTTGGGGATTTTGCCGAGGCCGGGGCGGACATCCTGACCATTCACCCCGAGGCGACCATCCATCTTCATCGCTCCCTGCAGTTGGTTCGAAAGGTGGGCGCAAGGCCCGCTGTTTCCCTGAATCCCGCCACGCCGCCAGAGGCAATCGAGTACGTTCTGGGAGATGTCGACATGGTCCTTGTGATGACGGTGAACCCGGGCTTTGAGGGCCAGGCGTTTATCCCGGGTATGATTCCGAAAATCAAGCGTCTCAGGACGATGATCGACCGGATGGGACTGAGGACGGACATAGAAGTGGACGGCGGCATCAATGTGGACACCATCGCCGGGGTTTCCGCAGCAGGGGCGAATGTCTTTGTTGCAGGATCGGCCGTCTTCTACAGCAGGGACTATGCGGAAACGATCCGGAATTTGCGGGAGAACATCAAAACGCTTTGACTCCGTGGAGGGGAGGTGTTATATTACTTAACCTAAATACCCGGAGGGATGGCCGAGTGGTTGAAGGCGGCGGTCTTGAAAACCGTTGAACAGCAATGTTCCGCGGGTTCGAATCCTGCTCCCTCCGCCAGGGAGCTTCCCGAGAGGGAAATTTTACAATCGGCCGATGTCCTTACACGGCAGCCGTAAGTATATAGCTAGGAAATCAGCGGAGAGATGGCCGAGTTGGCTGAAGGCGCTCGCCTGCTAAGCGAGTGTAGGGGCTTAAACCTCTACCTCGGGTTCGAATCCCGATCTCTCCGCCA
>JAFGDM010000180.1 GCA_016932115.1 Deltaproteobacteria bacterium
GGCCAGGTTATTGTCTCCGATGGAGGATGGACGGCGCATTAAATAAAAAGAATCTTCTCCCACACCATCCCGGGATTTTTTCGTTGACAATGATGAAGCAGGAGAGTACCCATCACTCTAAGGCTCCCATAGAGGAGCCGCTCCACCTCAAACCCAACGCCATTTGACCAGTTGCCTGATTATATTGGTGATTAGAGCATATTGTTTTGTGCCCACCAAAAAAACAAAGCAATGTGACGCCCTCTATATCATCCTCCGTAACGAGCATGCACCCAGTGCGATGGGTCAGTAGTGATGCAACCGGCGCCCGCTTGTATGAGAAATGTCTCGATGATGACACAGCACTTTATCATCCCTTCTATAAGTGAAACTTATGAGCATATAAATCTTTTTGTTTTGACAAATGAATGAATTTCGACAGGAATGAGATATTTTAACACACTTCCTTTTCACCCTTTCCAAGGGTTTCCTGGTCGCTTATGAACTCTTATTTCCGTTGTTTGCTTAGTCCCGTTCCACTTACCACCAATCCTCCGCTTCGGAAAGGATCCATGTCACCGCTCCTCCATCAAGAATGGAGTCAGGAAAAATTTTTGGCCAAGGTTTTTCCTTAAATAGGCGTAAGAGGGAGGAAACATGACTGCAGAAAAACTCATCTTCTGGTTTGAGGAAATAGGCAAAGAGCACAACGATCTCGTGGGGAAAAAATGCGCCAATCTCGGCGAAATGACGCGAATGGGCTTGGCTGTTCCCCCGGGTTTTGCCCTCTCTCTTGGGGCTTACCGGCTATTTGTTAAGGAATCCGGGCTGGCTTCAAAAATGGAACAGTTTGTTCGGAAGTTCGGTGATCTTAAGGGTCAGGGGATCGCTGTCTTTGACGAGATGAGCCAAACCATGCGCCAAATGATTGAGGCGGGAGAAATCCCTGAAAGCCTCAAAACCCGGATTCTCGGGTACTACAAAGAGCTGTCCCGTCGTTTGGGTATCAATAACCCCGCGGTTTCCGTTAGATCCGCGGGAACGGAAAGTCGTCCCGGCATGTTTGAGACCTATCTCAACGTCAAAGGACAAGAGGATTTGCTGGAAAAGGTGAAGAAGGTTTGGGCCAGTGCTTATACCCCTCGAGCCATTGCTTTCCGGGCGAACAAAGGCTTTCCTATCCTGGGCGATGAGTTGGGGGTGGCGGTGCCCAAGATGGTCAATGCCCGTGCCTCGGGCATTGCTTTTACGGTAAACCCCGTGGACGGGGATGACTCCAAGATTATCTTGGAGGCGAACTGGGGGCTGGGTGAAGGGGTTGTGAGCGGGGCGGAGAGTGTTGACGGGTTTGTGGTTGACAAGGAGACGCTGGAGATTGCGGCCAGGCATATGGGCAACAAAAGCAAGTGCGTGGTTTACATGGAAGATGGCGCTGACTGGGCCGATGTCCCTGCCGATATGCAAGGCATACCCTGTATCAGTGATGAAGAGATTGTTGAGATTGCCAGGGTGGCCAGGGCTGCGGAGAAGACCCTGAACGGTCCACAGGATATGGAGTGGGCCGTTGATCGGGATCTACCCTTTCCCGGGAGCCTGTTCTGGCTTCAGACTCGCCCTGCGAAGGTTGCGGCAAAGAAAAAGGAATCGGCGGCCAGTCATATTGCTGACCTGATCGCTAAGAAGCTTCGAGGATTTTAGAGCTGGAGGTAATGTGGCGTAGGGCATGAACTTTGATTCAAGAGGGAACGCCTTGATGCAGAGGAGACATGGCAAAAGCGGGTTAAGAACGCAAACTTCTTGCAGGATCAAAAAGGAGGGGAAAAATGGGCGAGAGCAAGCAAGACATGGTGAAATTGTGGGATGCAATACCCGGGTTTGACTTTAACGAAGAGATCGACCTGCCTGAACTGAATTCGTGGTTCTTTGATGGGACGCACAGTGTGCCGCTATTAACACCGATGTATGCCTGGCACTGGATCAGGCACTGTGGCCATGGGTCGCAGTACTCTGCTGAAGTTCTGAGCATGCCCCGATACAAAGGGTTTACCTTTAGAGATCATGAGGGCGCCACATACATCGGCATGCGGATTGTTCGCGATGAGGCGGAGGTGGCGCAGCGCACGGCCAAGTTTAAGGAGGCCTTGATCCCCTGGATTGAAGACTTCGACGGCATATGGGCAAAACAGCGACAAGAGCTGGTGGCCATGTATGACAAGCTGAAAGCCGTGGATGTGGACAAGGCCAGTAATATCGATCTCATCCACCATCTATGGGATATGATCAGCACCAACCGTCGTATGTGGGAAATTCACTTTCAAGGAATGAACGTCTCATACGCCGCCTTCCTGTTGCTCGAGGACCTGGTGAAACCCTATGGCCTGACGAGCGAGAGCCCCGAATTCCAGGACATGTTCAGGGGGTTTGACAATCAGGTGTTCCAGGTGGACAAGAAACTCTGGGGACTGGCCCGGGATGCGGTGTCCATGGGGTTGGGAGATATCATCATGAACACGCCTGTGGAACAGGTGATGGGAAAGATTGAACAGAGCAAATCCGGCAAGGATTGGCTCAAGAAACTGCACAGTTTCCTGGCGGTAGACGGGTGGAGAATGGTTCGCATGATGGATTTTGACGAACCCTATTGGCTTGAAGATCCCTCTGTAGTGATCGCTCCCATGAAGGCTTTTATCAAGAAGGGCGGTGACTACGACCTGGATGGGATGACGCGAAAACTCGCCCAGGGCAGGGAAAAGGCCATAGCCAATCTGCTGGCAAAGGTGCCCAAGGACGAGAAGCCCTGGTTCGAGGCCCTCATCATGCTGGGCGGGAAAACAGGATCCTTCAGCGAGGAGCACGACCTTTTCTGCGAATTGCACTGCCATGCGGTACAACGCCGGGGTTTTCTCGGCATCGGAAGGCGTTTGGCTGCAGCAGGGACACTTGACAAACCGGATGATATCTTTTTCTTGAATCCGGATGAAGTGGAGAGGGTGCTGGGAGCTCCCGAGTTTCACAAATTGCAGTACATTGCCAACAGACGACGCAAACGATGGGAGGAGATAAGGTTTTCCCAGGTTCCTCCTGTACACACAACCAGAGCAAACATTCAGGAAGCCGTCGGCATGGACCTCTTGCCGTCATCCGACGCGATCATCATCAAGATCGTTGTGGGAGAACTGCCCAGGGTGAGACCGGAGCTGAAAGCGGACATTTACGGCGTCTGCGGAGCGCCCGGTGTCGCGGAAGGGCCGGCACGAGTAATCATGAGTTACGGCGAACTGGATCAGGTCCAGAAAGGGGACATTCTGGTCTGCCCGGGGACCAATCCTGCGTGGACGCCTGTTTTCGGTTTGGTCAAGGCGGTGGTGTCCGACCGGGGAGGAACGCTCAGTCACACGGCCATTGTGGGGCGCGAGTATGGGCTGCCGACCCTGGTCAACACCTTTACAGGCACCTCCACGATCAAGACAGGCCAGAGGATCAGAGTGGACGCCACCGAAGGCACCCTCTACATCCTGGATAAATGAGGGTGTGGATAGGTTTCGGCTGTCCTCTGCCATGATTCAGAAATCACGGGGAGGGGTGAACCCTTGCCCCTCCCCTCTTTTCGCTAGCCGGGGATCAGAGGAGTCCGATAAAAAGCTCAAAGGAGGAATTTGCAAGTTGAAACCGTGCACAGACTGCGGCCCATGCATTCTTAAATGGATTTACGAAAGACTCGCCAATCCCCTGACTGAAGCGGAGCGATTTACGGTCTTGAGAAAAGTGATGTCCGTGTTGTCCAGCGATCTGGAACCTTCTGCCAATCTGGGGGCGCTCTGCAACAGATGCCTGGAACCTGTTGAGGAATTCTTTTCGGCCTCCGCGGCCGGATATCAGGCGTTCAAAGTCAAATGCAACCAGGCTGCGCAAGAGCTGTTGGATCAGGCCAGAGATTTCATTGAAAAAGGGGAAACGCCCAGTGAACGGTTCGTGAGGGCCTGCGGGATTGCGTCGGTGGGAAACGTGGCGCCCATTGGCGCGCCGTCGGCGCCCTTTGAGTTCTCCCATGTCGAAGAGATCATCAAAGGAAAAGCGCCGCTTCCCTCAACGGTTGGGGATGTCTACCAAGCGGCCTTAAAGGCACATCACGTCTTTTATGTCGCCGACAATGCCGGCGAAATCGGATTCGATTCTCTTCTCATCTCCCTTCTCAAGGAACTAGGGTTGAAGGTGACGCTAATCGTGAAGGAAGAACCTTTCTTTGATGATGCAACCCTGAAGGATGTCTCCTTCTTCGGTTTAGATCGAGTGGCTGACGCTGTCCTATCTTCCAAAGCGATCTTTGTGCCCGAGGAGGCCCCTCCGGAGCTGGGAGACGCTTTTGCAAAAAGCGACCTTGTGATTTCAAAAGGCACTGGCAACTGTGAGGCCCTGTGGGGCCTCCCGACAAATAAAAACAAGATCTTCATGTTGAAAGTGAAGTGTAGTCCCATGGTCAAGGAGATGGGTTCGCCGATCGGCACCTTCATGGTGAAGCTGGAAACTTCCTCTTCTTCTGCGCGATGACTCTTTGCCGTCCCATATGAAGCACTTTCCTCAAACTCAAACATGCCCTCCTGCTCGCGTAGCCATGAAGGGGTGAGTTTTCTTTTGACAACTAGGAAACATAAGTGTATCTGCTGTTCATAGCCGCTTATGGCAGGAAAAGTCTCCTGTCCACACAAACCACATTCGATAATGCTTTCCCCTTTCCAGAACCGTAGCTGGGTGAAACAAATTTTTTGCGTAAAACTCTTTGAAAAGGGTTTTGAACCTTGTGAACGGAATTGCAGAGTGGAAGCAAGAAAAAAGCTGAGGTTCTCATGATTAAAGATTATGCTTTGCACTTCCCCCCCGTCTTGATCACTGAAGAACAACAAACCCTTCATAAGGCGGTTCATGATTTTGTGAACCGGGAGATCATCCCGATTCGCGAACGCCTCGAGGACGAGGGCGATCTGCAGCAAAAAGTACGAAAGCTTCTAGTGGATATAGGGCTACAGAGGTTATCCATGCCCAAAGAATACGGAGGAGAAGGCATTCGGGGAACCCTCCTTAATGCGCTGATCTGCGAAGAATTGAGCCGTGGCGACGTGGGCATCGCCGTGTCTCTCATGTGCACCGGTTGGGCCTGGAAACCGGCCATTAGTGGGAATATTAAAGCGGTTTTAGATAGATTCATGCCTGATTTCTGCGGGGACAAGGTCCAGATTGGTTGTTTTGCCATGACGGAACCAGGCGGACCGCACGGGGGCGGCGGTTGCGACATTGAGAATGCTGTCTACCGAGGAACAAAACTGAGGACGACAGCCAGATTTGAAGGTGATGAATGCGTCGTCAACGGCAGCAAACTCTGGGCCACCAACAGCGGGATTGCAGATCTCTACTGCATCGCTTGCACCGTCGACCCCAAGCTTGGCGAAGACGGGATCGTCCTCGCTTACGTCCCAAAGAAATGGCCTGGACTCACGGTCGGCCCCGACGAAAAAAAGTGCGGACTTAAAACAGACCACAACTGCCCCGTCTATTTCGACGACTTAAGGATCCCCGGGGAATGGAGCATCGGTCCGGGCGGCAAGGCGGCGGAACTTTTCTGGGCACAGCTCCCCGGAGTCTCCAGCGGAGCCATGGCCACCGGAATCATGCAGGGAATTATGGAGACTGTTCTTGAGTACACCGGGCAGAGGATCGTCGCAGACAAACCGATAAGGGAACACGGCGGGCCGGCAGAAACGCTTGCGGACCTAGCCATGGAGACAGAACTGGCGAGGACCTGGTATCTGACGACCGCCTACATGTGTGATCACCCGGAGATCTACGGCCCCAAGAAGGGTTTCCTGGCCGCCAGGATGAATATGGCACGAATCACGAGCGAGAAAGCCGTGAGATGTGCCGAAAAAGCGATACAATTAATGGGCAGCTACGGATACGTTCGAGAGTATCATGTTGAAAAGTACTGGCGTGATTCCCTCATGATCACCCTATGGAAAGGAGGAACCCGTCTGAGCCGACATAACGTGTGCAGGGCTTACTACGATTTGGAAATCTAACGTCTGTCCGGAGGCCGGAAATCAAGCAGGGCAAATGAGAACCTACCGATACATGGCGTTCCCATAGGTCATCTAGAATTAAAGGAGGACAAAATGAGCGGAGAAAAAGGGGAAAAGGTGAAAGTCTGGGATGCGGTTCCCGGGTTTGACTTAGATCCGGAGATCGACCTCCGTGAGATGCACTCGTGGTTTCACGTGGCCTACAGCATACCCCCATGGACGCCATTATTCGGCTGGCACTGGATGAATTATTGTGCGCGGGGGGTGCAATATGCCGCCGCTACACTGAACCTGCCCGCATGCAAAGGCTGGCCTCTGCGCTATATGAATGGAGGTTTATACGCAGCCTTTTATATCGTAAGGGATAAAAAGGAGATTGCTGAACGAGAGGTGAAATTCAGAGAGGCTCTCCGCCCCTGGATTGAAGACTTTGACGGACTGTGGTCGGGTTATAAGAGAGAACTCTTGGAGACATGTAATAAGCTTAAGGCGGTAGATCTGGAAAAGGCGACCGACCTCGAGCTCTCCGATCATCACCATGATCTCAAGCTGGCCTGCAAGAGAATGTGGGAAATTCATTTTGTTCCTCTCTACGCTGCAAATTATGCATGGCTGTTGCTCGATCAGATGACTCGTGAGCGTTTCGGCATAAGGGATCAGGATCCCGTTTTTCAGGACATGGTGCGTGGTTTCGCTAACAAAGTGTATGAAATGGACAAAGACATGTGGCAATTCGGAAAGCTTGCTACCGATATGGGCCTGGAAAACCTCTTCAAGGAAAACGACGCTCCAAGCATCCTTGCCAAACTCCAGCAGACTGAAAAGGGCAAGGAATGGTTCAAGAAATTCATGAGCTATTTGGAGACCGACGAAGTGGGGGGCTGGCGGATGAGGCGCTTTTCCGATTTTAACGAGCCTTACTGGCTGGAGGACCCGGCTACTCCCATAGGATTGGTAAAAGATTATGTCGCAAGGGGTGTCGGTTACGACCTGGAATCCACCCGAGCCCGGCTGGCCGCAAGAAGAGAGGCTGCCATAGCCGAGTTCATGAAACGAATACCCCCGGACGAAAAGGACCTATGGGAGGGACTCATCCGGCTGGCGGGAAAGGCTAGTTCCTATAGTGAAGAGCATAATCTTTATTGCGAGCTCATGACCCATTCTTTCATGAGACGGGGCTATCTGGCCATGGGCCGAAGGCTCACAGCCAAGGGAACAATCGATAGGCCTGAGGATATCTTCATGCTGAACCCCGAAGAAATTGATCGGGTCATTCTTGTCCCTGAATACCATGACATGCGTTGGATCACGAGGAGACGCAAGGCGGCTTGGCAGGAGTGGTGCACCCGGCCTAATCCTCCCATGCTGACTGAACGAGCCAACCCCATGGAAGCCGTAGGCATGGATTTGCTTCCCTCGGGAGATGCCATGGCTATCAAAATCGTCCTTGGTGAATTGCCGGAAGCAAAACCAGAGGTAAAAGCGGACCTCTGGGGTCTGTGCGGATGTGCTGGACAAGCCGAGGGAACCGCGCGCGTCTGTTTTGTCTACGAGGATCTCAAGAAAATAAAGCCTGGAGAAATCCTGGTGTGCCCCAGTACCAATGCGGCCTGGACTCCTGTCTTCGGTATAGTCAGCGGCGTTATTACCGATGCCGGGGGGACCCTGTGCCACGCAGCGATCATAGGCCGGGAATATGGCGTACCGACCATCGTAAACACCCGGGAGGGCACGACCAAGATCAAGTCCGGACAACGCATCAGGCTAAACGCAAACGAGGGTGCTGTATTTATTCTTGATCAATAAAGATGGTGTCGTAAAAAGTTCGCTGGCGCCTTTCCGTTCATGGTTCGATACCTCACCACGAACAGAAAATCAAACACTTACGGTTTTTATGATCCGTTCGCCCTGAGGTATCGAAGGGTGAACGAGACTTTTTACGAAGCCCTCAATAAACAAAGGAGAAGAAAATGTTTACGAGAGAAGTTTTGGGACTCAAAGAGGCGAAGGCGGCTGTGGAGGCGATTCTTGAAGAGGCTTCCAAAGATCCTAGACAGCCGGTATCCATTGCGATTGTCGATCACCAGGGTGAACTCGTCTGCGCCGCGAGGATGGACGGAGCCACCCCCATGTTCAATTACATGGCCCTCAAGAAGGCGAGAAGCTCTGCAACGACAGGCAAGAACACCCGCGATTGGCTCGAATTCCTGGGCAAGAGGAATTATACACCCCATGATTTTGTTCCCGAGGCAACCCGAATCCCGGGCGGCGCAGCCGTTGTAAAACCCGGGGACAATGCCATTGTCTTCGGGGGTATCGGAGTAAGTGGTCGAACCGGCAATGAGGATGAAGCCCTTTCAATCACTGGCCTGAAGGCCACCCAAAAGGCTGTGTGGGGTTAGAGGGATTCGTCACATGGCGGTTTCAGTATCTCTGATCAGGCCCCTGTGAGCCTGTTTTAAAGGCCAGATCGCAGACTACGGGATGCAATAGGCTGGAAGAGGGAAAGAAATGAAATACAACATGTGTAGACCCGTGAATAAATATTTAGATACTTTCATCTCTGATGAAGACATGGCTATGATAGAAACTATAGCCAAATTCGTGGAAAAGGAGGTCTTTCCAAAAAGGCTGGATCTGGAAGGTGGATGGCATAGAGATGAAAAGCTTGCTGAGGGTACGTTGGATGATCTCTATGCGAAGTTGGTCGCCTTGGGCTACCAGAAACTTGGCGTTCCAAAGGATTACGGGGGCATGGGTATATCTACGGCCCTGAGGCTGGCCTTGAACGAGGAATTAGCCCGCGGTGATTCAGGCCTTTCGGTTCATGCCGGAAAGGCCCATGCGGTGCTCGGACCTTTTGTTGCTACAGGGAATGTGAAAAAGGCCAGGGAATACGCCGACAAATTGCTCAGTAACGATTGCTATACGGCTGCCCTCATGATCTCGGAGCCTCAGGGAAGCGTGAACATCGAGGATCCCGCGCAAAAGGGAAGGACAATCAGGACCAAGGCGGAGCGCAGAGGGAATGAATATGTCCTAAATGGACACAAGATATGGGGTGGCCCGGCAGGCCCGGCCGAGATCTTCCAGCGGGAGAAGCTAAAAGGTCACCTGGGCTATAGCCTGGTCGCAACAACAGACCCATCGGCCGGAGATGAGGGAATTGCTGTTTTTCATGTGCCTGCTGATTCACCCGGGCTTAGTTTCTCAAATTATATTAAGACGATGGGGATGTGCTTTACGGATCGAAATTGTGAAATGTGGCTGGAGAACGTCAGGATCCCCGAGGAGTTGAGGACAGGGGGTGTGGAAATAATGCGTTCTCGTATGACTACAGGGAGGTTGGGGTGCGCGGCTCGTTGCGTCGGGGTAGCGCAGGCGGGGTTTGAGATTGCCCTTGACTTCATGAAAGATCGAGAGATAGACGGAAAGCCTGTGAGGGAACGCTCCCTGTTTGCGGCTCAACTTGGGGAGATTGCCTCGGAGATCGAGGCCTGCAGGGCCCACTATCTATATGTTGCAAGCATGCTTGACAATCCGAAGAAATATGGGCCCAGATGGTCTGAGGCGATGATCGCCAGGGCTTCTGCTGCCAGGCTCATGGCCGGGAGGATGGTACTCAGTACCCTTAAGAAGGTCATGGAATTCATGGGGGCTTATGGTTATTCCTTTGAATATCAAATTGAGAAGTATTATAGAGATATCATAATCTTGCAGCAGGGATTCGGCGGTCCACAAAGAGACGCGTTAGACGCTATTCGGTCTTACTATACGTTTGATTGGAGGTGATGCGACAATCTCCGCTTCCCTCCGACAGGCGAAAAGGAATCCTTTAAAGGCCCATGCCCTGAGCGGCCCGATGGATCGCTTCGTGCAGGCAGGGATGCCCATGGAGGGCATTGGCCACATCCCGGACCGTTGCCCTCATTTGCATGATCATGAGAGCCTCATGGATGAGTTCTGTTGCCTGGGGTCCGAGAATGTGTAACCCCATAATCTCTTCCGATTTTGCGTCGGCGATAATCTTCACAAAGCCTTTGCGATCCTTCATCACGGAAGCCTTGGCGTTTCCTTTCAACGGGTATTTACCGACCTTTATGTCCAGCCCTCTCTCTTTCGCTTCCTGCTCCGTGATGCCTACGGCTCCGATCTCAGGAAAAGTCCTGATGGTCCTTGGAACCACTCGATAGTCCATCGTTTCATTCCCGCCCATGGCATTCTGTGCGGCGACCATTCCTTGAGCCATGCCCACATTAGCCAGCATAATGACCCCAGTGGCATCGCCGGCGGCGTAGATGCCGGGTACGGTCGTTTCCATCCTCTCATTCGTTTGAATTGCCCCCTGGTTGAGTGCCACGCCCACATCCTCTAACCCGAGGCCCTCAACCAAAGGGCTCTGGCCCATGGCAAATAACACAACCTGAGCTTCCAGTTTATGGTTTCCTCCCTCACCGGCGACCGTTATCGACTTTCCTCCCTCCACGTCTTCAATACCGCGCACTTCAGTGCCGGTATATACCTGAATCCCTTCCTCTCTAAAGGCTTGCGCCATGGCGAGGGATAAATCAAGGTCTTCATTCGGAATAAGACGGGGCATAATCTCGACGACGGTGGTCCTGCAGCCTAAGTTAGCCCACAAAGTCGCTATCTCCACCCCGATGACGCCCCCTCCTATGATGACAGCGCTCTTCGGAACGAAATTAAGGCCGAGGGTCTCCTTCATGGTAAGGACCCTTTGGCCATCAGATCCCTTCACGGAAAGTTTTTTCGGAACGGATCCCGGAGCAAGAATGACCTTTTTTGCATGGACCGTTTGTCTTGTCCCATCCCCAAGTTCGATTTCCACGCGATCAGGTGAGGCAAGCTTTCCACAACCACTGATCATCTTGATATTGCTCGCCGTGAGGTTGCCCTTAATCCGTTCCGACATGGTCTTTACGAAAGCATCTTTGGCCGTTTTCATTGCGCCAAAATCGATGTCGACCTTGCCTACATGGATCCCATCCTCCTTCGCTTGCTTTATCGCCCGGACAAGCCCCACCTGGTGCAGTAAAAACAGCATGGGGATACAGCCCCAATTGACGCAAATACCACCCAAATTGTCTTTTTCAACGACCATCACCTTGCCACCAAGGTGAGAAGCCCTCGATGCCGCAGGATATCCGGCAGCCCCCCCGCCGATGATTACTAAGTCTCTCTCGTCCATTCGCCCTTCCCTCCCGCTGGCGGTAACTTCTTGATTTCCACACACGATCCTACGCTGCGCCAGGTGAAAGAACTACAACGTCCCCAAGCCGTTGTCAAGCTTGCCCGGCCTGCTAAAGGGCGGGCGATGAGGTCACTCCCCACGACGGATCCCATCATCGAACGGTGAAGCACCTCCGCCTCATCGGTCCTTGCACCACCCCCGCCCGCCCGCACCCAAGACTTCACAATCCCTAAAAGGACTATAAAGGCTCAGTATTTTTCTGTTGACAATCAAGAAACACGGGAGTAGTCGATAATTATTAAGAAAATTCGAAACAGAATCCTTCCTAACCATTAAGACGGCAATCTACTCTTCCATGGTATAATAGTAGTAGGTTAACCCGTAACACGGACCTGCGCTTTGTGATTCAGGCCAAGGACATCTTGCTAAAACAACCCCCGATTAGGGCAAAGGCTCTTTGTTTCCTAAAGCGAAACAGATCAGTCCTTGAGAAAGGAGGTGACAGAGGACCTGGTTTTGACTATAAAGGAGCCGAGCTGGGATAGAAACTCTTAGCAGGGCAAAATGGCCGGCTTCGGCATTAAGGCAACCCACCTCAAATCAAAGGAGGTGCAAATGGCAGCAGAGAAAAAGGAAAGGGTGAAAATCTGGGACGCCACACCAGGGTTTGAGTTTATTCACGAGGTTGACGTGCCAGAGATGCACTCCTGGTTCCTCGATGGAACACACTCCATACCGCCCTGGACCCCGCTCTATGGGTGGTACTGGGTGAACTATTGCCCTCATGGAACCAAGGCCATTTGTGAAAAACTGAGCACCCCGACGTGCAAAGGCTGGGAAATGAGGTACAAGGACGGCGGATCCTATAATGCCTTTCACATCGTCCGAGACGAAAAGGAGCAGGCGGAACGGGCTGTGAAATTCCGGCAGGCGCTGCGCCCCTATCTTGAAGATTTCGATAGTATATGGGCGACTGGGAAGAAGGAACTCCTGGGCATTTACGGGAGGCTCAAGGAACTGGATGTAGACAAGGCCTCGAACCTTGAATTATTTCACCACCACTATGACCTCATGCTGGCTTACATGCGGATGTGGGAGATCCACCATGAAGGCCTGTTCTCTTCCCATAGCGCTTACCTCCTCCTCGCGGACCTGTGTAAGAAACGCTTTGGGATGAGCGACCAGGACGCTGAATTCCAGAACATGTTGCGAGGCTTCTCAAACAAGGTCTACGACATGGACAAGGACCTGTGGGATTTTGGCCGGCTTGCCGGTTCCATGGGCCTGGAAGGACTTTTCAAGGAAAACGAACCTCAAACAATCATTGCGAAACTACATGAGTCCGCCAAGGGCAAGGACTGGTACAAGAAATTCATGAACTACCTTGAGACGGACGAGGTTGGCGGGTGGCGCATGAGGCGGGCGAACGACTTCACCGAGCCCTATTGGCTGGAGGATCCCGCTACCCCCATCGGGGTGATTAAGGATTTCATCAGCAGGGGCGAGGACTACGAGCTTACGGCAACCAGGTCGGAACTGGCCACACAGAGGGAAAAGGCTATCGCTGCATTTCTCCGCAAGGTCCCCCCGGACGAAAAAAACCTCTTTGAGGGTCTCGTGCGATTATCGGGAAAGATCAGCGCATTCAGCGAGGAGCACGACCTTTATTGCGAGCTCATGGTCCAGGCTTTTATGCGCCGGGGCTATCTCGGCATGGGGAGACGACTTGCCGAGAGGGGAACCATTGACCAGCCTGAGGACATCTTCATGCTGAATCTCCATGAAATTGACCGGGTCATGATGGTTCCCGAGTCCTATGATATGCGCTGGATCACGAGAAGACGACGTGCGGAATGGACACAGTGGCAAACGAGACCGAACCCGCCTCTTATTACGGATCGCAGCAGTTTTGAGGAAGCGGTGGTGAATGATCTGCTCGCTTCAGGAGATCCCATTGCTATCAAGGTTGTCGTCGGTGAGCCTCCCTCTACGAAACCCGAACTCGAAGCGGACTTGTCCGGACTGTGTGGGTGCCCGGGGGAAGTTGAAGGCATAGCCCGCGTGGCGATTAATTATGAGGACCTGAAGTACGTTCAACCGGGAGAGATCCTGGTTTGTCCCAACACCAATCCAGCCTGGACACCGGTGTTCGGAATCATCAAGGGCGTCATAGCGGACAGCGGGGGAACCCTAGCCCATACAGCCATCATCGGCCGTGAATATAACGTGCCAACCATTGTGAACACGCGCGAGGGCACGGCAAAGATCAAGACAGGCCAGCGCATCAGAATGAACGCGAAAGACGGCGCCGTCCACATTCTTGATCAATGACCGGGCCCCGGGAATAGGGTTTGGAGGAAGGGCCATTCTCGGCAAAGGGGCTGCAAAGCATGCAGCCTTCCCATCTCGTAAAGCGGCAGGAGTTCCATGGTTCTTTCGGGGAATTTGCATAGCAAAACCGGGACTCTCCGTTTCAGGACGGTCCCACCAAAAAAGGAGGAAAGGCAATGGACGGATTGACACCTACGGCACGTTGGACCATCACACAACCTTGGCGGGGAATATTCGGGCTCGTCATCACCCTGGGTTCAGCAATGATCATCACTTCCATCTTTGACCTTCAGACGTATCTCGGCACCTTTACGACCTTTATCATGTCCAATGTTCCTATTCTCGCTCTTATCGGCGCCGGGTGGCAGGCACAATACCCTTCCACCGAAGGCTTCTCGCAGCCCTGGCGGGGATTCCTGCTCACCGCTTTTGCGGTACTCGTCGGGCTCTTGGCCTGCTTCGGGTTGGTGAACTTCTTGGCTGACGGCGCAGCCACACCGTTTATTCATGTGCAAGCGATTAATACGGTGATCACCATTTTCTTCCTGCTCATCGCCTTCGGCATGTGGCCCTTTCAGAAGATGTCACTTCCCGGAAAAGGATTTTGGACCCTCATTCTTGCCTACGTCCTCGCGTGGCTCATCACGAAGATCTTCTTCAATTTCAGTATGCTCTCCTATGCCGCACCCACTGGCCCTGTTCCCTTTTACGCCAAGGGAGGGCCGCTGGCTGTCTTTGCCGGAATCGCGCCCATGGGAGCCTTTGCTTGGGAGTGTGCGCTCGCATTCTATTTTTCTGTCCTCCTTTTCCTTTTTTGCTTCCTGGCGCTCGGGTTCTGGCCCTTTAACAAATCCGCTAGCGTGATGAAGCAGCCCACGATGGGAATTGTCGTAACCATCGTCTGCATTGTCCTGGGCGCCATTCTTTATCTCATAGGGGTTAAAGCACTTAGCATAGAACCGCTCAGGTTCCTTCTCTACCTTGTTTCTTTCCTCTTTGGACTGCTCATGTTTATTTTCATGTTTCAAATGTGGCCGGGGCGCACCCTCAAGAGCCCTGTCGGAGGTGGACTCCTTAACATTATTCTATCTATCATCGTGGGTATTATAGCCTATCATGCGCTCGGCGCCTGGTGTATTTCCCATTTTGGGGCTGACGCCATGAAATATCCATTCGATATTTTTGCCAAGGCTAATCTCATGCTCGGATTGACGTTCCCTGCCTGGGCCGCCTATTCCGCACTTTGGGATTTTTGGCCTTTGCCCCCGACGCCGCCTCCGCCTGCGCCTCGCAGCCAGGGATAAGATCCACGTGAGTCCTCTCCTTTCAAATAGGAGAGGACTCCCAAAGGGTTCCAATGGAAATGCGACAGCAGATTTTTCACTGTGATAAACGGAATGACTGCACAAATCCCCCCATCCCCCCTCTAGCAAAGGGGAGGGGGGGATTTTGAGCGACTCAGCAAAATGACAAGTCATTCAATGCGGTTGTATTCCTTGACCTCAGCAGTGCATATCAAAAGAACAGGAGATGAACATGGTCAAAGTGGTGTTCCAGTACAATGTGGCGAAAGAAAAGCAAGCCGAATATCTTCAAACCACGCGGGATAAGATCAAGCCTTTTTGGGAAGCCAACGGCTGCCAATCCTACACGGTCTGGCAAGTGGCGGAGAGTGAGACCGGCTTTGTCAAAGAGATGCTTTTTGAGAGCACGCCCGGGATGAAGGAAACGATGGCTCTCAAACAAGCCGATCCCGTCAAGGAACTCTATTTCAAATTTGCGACAGACATTTCCAGGAAAATCATCACGAAAAAAGTCTGAGTCAGAGCGAGGAGGAACCAATGGGAAGACTCGAAAATAAGGTTGCCATTGTTACGGGAGGCGGTCGGGGATTGGGGAAAATTTTCTGCCTTGCCATGGCCGAAGAAGGGACAAAAATCGTTTCCGCGGACATCCTTGAAAAGGATTCGCTGCAGACCGCTCAAGAGATCAAGAATAAAGGCGGATCAGCCATTTCCCTGAAGGTAGACGTGACCTCTGAAAAAGATACCGCCCGCATGGCTGAAGAGACGATCAAAGCCTTTGGTCGGATCGATATTCTGGTCAACAACGCGGCCTTATATTTCGGAATCGGACGCAGGCCTTTTTATGAGGTCTCTTCAGAAGAATGGGACAAGTTGATGGCCGTGAACTTGAAGGGGCCTTTTCTGTGTACCAAGGCGGTGTTCCCCCAGATGAAAACCCAGAAAAAGGGGAAGATCATCAACCTCTCTTCCGAAACCGCTTTCACCGGGTCCAAAGGCTTTATCCATTATGTGACCTCCAAAGGAGGGATCGTCAGCTTCAC
>JAFGDM010000181.1 GCA_016932115.1 Deltaproteobacteria bacterium
AAAGGGCGCGGTCCTGCCACAGCATTTCCGCATTCAGGCCCAATAGGGTGCAGGCCAGGCCGGTAGCACCCATATGCAGCTTGGGCGTCTTGATATGACGCTTCTGCCCTTGGAGGTCAAGCAGCTTCAATCTCTTGCCCGCTTCGTGAGCGTCTTTGTGGTTGTTTCGATAAGGCAATTCAAGCGAACCGAAACCTTTGCTCGTGCAGCGCATGCTTGAGAATTATGCTCGAATAAAGCGTTACCATGAAATAACAAAGGGCCTGATTTATCGGGCCCATTCCAATTTTCTGTTTGCCATGCCGGTAGGGCGATAGGGTGGGAATTTCGCCGTGTCAGAAACTGATTTGCCACCTTGCGCCGCAGTAAAAGGCTTCTTCCCTTGTCTTTTCCCCGTCCCCTTTTGTGAACTCGATAAAGCCCACCTGAGGAGTGACGGACATCCGCCATCCCAAGCTTATCTGAGCCTGGAAGTACCAGGCCCTCAGACCCTCCCTTGCCGCCGCATATTCCTGGGCAGCTTGGCCCCACCCGGCCTGCACACTCAGGGAGTCACTAAACCGGTACCCTCCACCGAACTGGTAGCCGAAGAGTTCCCTTTCCGTGTCCTGTTGCTCGGAGAGGTGTTTGAAAACAAACCCCAAAGCATCCATGTTCTGCCCGAAGAAGGCGCCGCCTTTTAAATAGAACCGGTAGAGTGGAATTTTAAGATTTACGTAGCCCAGGTACGCTCTTGGCTCAAAGGGAGCTTCAGAAGAGACGAGAAATTTCATTCCCGGAACATAACCGCCGCTGAACTCAAGACTGTAATTCCCCAAGCTCATTTCATACAGGGCTTTCACGCCTTGAAGCGTTGCATACGTCTCATCCGTGAAAGGCGAATAGGAGGTCCGCAAAGGGGACAGTCGCAAACCCTTCAGGTTCATATAAATAGGAGAAGTATCCGATTCCTCACTCAGAAAGAAGGGATAGGGATGAGCAAAAGCGCCTCGAACATAATCCGCGCCGGAAGGCGCTTCCCCGGGACCGGAAGCCCAGACCGGTGTTAAATATGCAGCAACCCAGAGACTTAATGCGATAAGGAACTTTGCCTTACCCAAAGCTCTTTCCTCCCTTTACTTTGTTGTATCTCCGAGTCAGTTTCGGATTTTTCCGTTGACCGGGCACTTCGAATCCTTCACCGCGCCTTCGACTTGGCCTTGAGTTCGTCCCTCTCGCCCTCTCGCTTGAGCCTTTTATTGCCGGTCAGAGCGTCTGCGGACATGCTGCAGGTTCTCTTTCAACTCCGAGGCCCTCTTTTCGAATACACCCAAACCAAAGGGCAATCGTCTCCAGCTCTTTTACGGACTTTCCTTTTTCTCACCAAAAAGCATCTTTCTGCCTTTATTAATCGTCCCATAATAGAATTCACGCTGTGCTTGAACTTTATTCGCTATTCTAAAAAAAGATAAGATTGGTTATGTCAATACAATTATGAGACGGTTAATATGTTCCGGCGTTCAATAGTCTTTGGACGGTTGTATCGACCTCTTTCAGCTTGAACGGTTTCGGGATTATGGCATCAACACAGCTCATGTTCAGCCTCTCCCAAAACCGATTGGAATCCGCCTCTCCCGTAATCATGATCACAGGTATATTCGGGGATTGTTCTTTAACTAGCCGCGAAAACCTCCCACCATCCATGATGGGCATCTGCAAATCGGTCAGAACAAGATCAAAACAGTTTTCATGAAAGAGAGTTAGGGCTTCAAGGCCGTTACCGGCGAGAGCTACATCATACCCCTTGAAGGATAGGGCTCTTGCCAGGAGCGTCCGCATGGCCTTGTCATCGTCAACAACTAGCAACTGCTTCTTCCTTGCCAATGCTGGGACGGTGTGCGGACCTTTCTCCATCGCGATTTCAGGTTCTAACATTTATTTATTCCTCCTGGTTTTTCTAACGTTAGCATTGAACCTGCAAATGGCCTTGAACCTAACCGATTGTCTTCCCTCCTTTTGTTGTGAAGCTTCAGTTCACCAAACATTCTCATTCTTTCATTAGAGAGGAGCTGCACCAGCTCCTCGTTGGTGAGATTCTCAAGATCTTGAAGAAGAAGATCAGTCATAAGATCCCACAGGAAACAATTGTTGATGGAACCTGATAAGCCCCCTCTCTAGAGGGGAGACTTTTGTCTCTAACATCGGGGAAAAGACGGATGGTGTAAATGGGGTGAACCCTGTACTTTTCATCTACCAATCCCCCAGGCAAACTATGCAGTCCCCCACATTCGGCGAATGGATCTCCATGAGGGCTCTAAGAATAAAGAGAAAGATTTGCATATCGTTCACTTATCCTACACTAGGGGGAGAAATATCAGCTGTAAATAGGGGAATAACTCATTCCTATAGGGGGAAATCCCAATCAAGGGGAAAATGTCCTGAGTGGAGAATAAATCATAACATTGGTGGCGGGAGGGGGGAGTCGAACATAACCAAAAAGCACCTGTTATAATTACTTTTTTTAAAACTTAGCTCGTCCGCTTACCCCCATAAATACCTCCATTTTCAACCGGCTTTGCTTTGTAATTAGCTCTGGATTGGCGGACCATCTCAGCATCGCGATATTTTTCCAGGAGTGCCTCAGACTCAGTCCTGATTTCCTCCCGCAATGACTCGGGGTCGATCACCAAAGCTTTCAAGCCCCAATTCATGATCCAGTATTTGATCTCCATTCCTGGATCTAGAGCCTCACTTATATTTGGATCTCCCCTACATTACGATTTGAACGACTTTAGCGATTCCAGCGCTTCGCTCAATATTTTCTCTTCTTATTGGAGAGCTGGTAGGTATGAGGTGGAGGACAACAGGAAACGCCAAAGAGGGATTGCTCGTACAATGGTTTGCCCTTCTTTAAGTTCTGTGTCAACACTCCTGGTGATCAGCAGAAGCTCCCGGGTTCTTGGGAAGCGACGAAGGAAAAGCTTTATCCCTGAAAACTTTTTCTCGGACCAATCAAAGGATGAAATAAATTTTACCTCTACCGGAATGAATTTGTCGGCGCCGCCGACAATGAAATCAACTTCTCTCTCCCTTTCTGCGAAGTACCCCACGGCCGGCTTATTTCTGCTCAGCTCCATAAGCACGGCGTTTTCCGCCCGGGCTCCGAGATCGGCCGGGCCGGTCAGAATGGTCTTAATGCCGGTATCCCACAAATATTTTTTCACTTGGTCCAAAACCCTTGATAGACCTGTAACTGCTATAACGCGCTTCAGAACTGTTTTTCTGATGACCTGCTTTCCTCTCCGCAAGCGGAAGTACTAGACCTGCCCTCTCTTCACCAGATTGCTATTCTTGTCCTTGGCCGGTGGTCATATCCTCCACCGCTTTTTAATTCGGTTGGGGGAGAGACCAGGCTCTTCCCTCTTCACCGGCTCGGGCCTCTTGAACTCGATGATTTTCGCCTTCTGTCTGTGATGTCGTGCACTGGTTGTTTACTCGATAGATGTATTTTTATGTACGGTAGGAAGGCCCTTGGGCATCTTGCGGCAGTTTCAATCACGGTTCATTTTCCCCCACCGGATGGGGTGCCAGACGTAAAGAGCCCTACGAGAATCGACGATCTCCCACAAACACTTACTTCTGGTACTCGGTTTCCAGAACGACTGCTAATTTTGACGTTTCTTCTTTCGGAAACCGGTGATTTCTCAGGGTAGGGGTCATTGCGACAGAGAAATTGCTAAGAAGTGGTGCATGTTTTTGTGTGGCACAAATTATGCCGATCTCAATTACAATTATAGCATGTTCAAATTCTTATCACCCATGCTGGATTCACTTCCCAGTGTCTGATCCGGTCCCGTCACCCTGATTTTCCGAAATTCTTTGACTGTGAAGCCCTGCCGTGTTAGGAAAGCGCCTGGGTTTTAAAGGGCCCGCCGGGCGGCAGGTTGCCGTCAGGGCGGGACCGACTTCCGCGGGAGATGCTGATGACCGGATCGACAGGGAACGCGCGCGTTGCCATTCCCTCTATCACCGCCCTGCGGTTCTTCGCCGCGGCTGTGATCGTTCTGCACCATTCGGTGGGCCACTTCGGCATCGGGACGGAAGTCCAGAAATACATCAACACCAGCCAGCCGGTCTGTTTTTTCATCCTCCTTTCCGGTTTCATCTTGACCTGCGTCTACCCGTCCCTGGGCACAACAAAGAAAGTCCTGAAATTCATGGTGTCCCGTGTTGCCCGGATCTGGCCCCTCCATGTCCTGACGTTCCTCACGGTGGTCTTTTTCGTTCCGGGGCATCTCCCCCCGGTTTCCGTAGCCGCCGCCAATCTCTTCATGGTTCATGGCTGGATACCCGTGCAGGAATACTTCTTTTCACTCAACTGGCTTTCCTGGGCCGTATCAACCGAATGGGGCCTGTACCTCCTTTTCCCGTTTATCCTCTTTCGACTGGACCGTACATGGCAAATCAAACTCATCTTTTCCCTCCTTCTCGTCCTGTTCCTTGTCGTCCTGTGCAGGGTGTATAATCTTTCCCCCTTGGGCGGGACAGGGAAACCGGCCGCCCTGGGACTGGTGTACATAAGCCCCCTGGCGAGGCTCTTCGAGTTCACCCTGGGAATGTCCCTGGGTCTCCTATATCTGAAACGGAGAAATGGGTTTTCGCCTGATCCCCACAAGGGGACCCTGCTGGAGGCGGGGGTCTGCCTTTTCGTGATCGCGGCGATCCTGGGAACCTACCCCCTGCTAAAGACCCTCTACCCCCTTCTCGGCTACGGGGCGACGAAATGGGTGGAAGACAGCGGATGGCCCTCCCTCTTCTATGGGCCCCTCATCCTCGTCATGGCCTTCGAAAGAGGGAGGATTTCCCGGTGGCTGGGAAGCTGGTTTCTCGTGAAGCTCGGGGAACTTAGTTTTCCCATTTATCTTCTTCATCAGATCGGGATCCGCTTTTATGTTTCCCGCTTCGGGACAACGGCCGATCATTTCGATGCCGCCGGATACGGCGTGTTCTGGCTCCTCCTGCTCCTTGCGGCATTCTTTGTGCGGGTCGCCGTAGAGCAGCCTTGCAGAAAGGCCATTCTCCGATGGTATGACCGGTTCCTGGGTCGGCCGTAAACGGTTCCCGCCTTATGACCGGAGAGGAAAGGGGTTCGTCGTGAATTCGAGCGCAGGGTTTGATACCTGCCTTTCTCCCACTTGCTGATCGAGCTGAATGAAACACTTGGTAACAATTTGGTAACGTTCAAAAGTGTTGACCTGGGTTTAAAAAGAGATCTCACAAAACCCGTCGCGACTCGGACAGGGTTGGGACC
>JAFGDM010000182.1 GCA_016932115.1 Deltaproteobacteria bacterium
CTCATTACCTCGGAAATACATATACGGAGAGCCCTGTCCGCGTTCAAAAGGTATGGGCTGACGCCAGACACGTATTCAGTGAACAAAAAAGACGAAAGTGTCTCTTGGGAGTTTTTTTTACCGAGTTTGTCCGGTGCTTCACAAGTGAAGGGTTGTCTTTATGAGATAGTGGGATACATGTGGTACCGGATTTATGTTTGACCGTATCTAAACTGAACGTTTTTCAAAGGTCTCGAAGAGTGTTTTGACAACGGAGGCTATTTCCTGTAGAAGAGCAGGTGTTGCGTAACGTACAGTATTGGCCCCCGCACGGCATATGCCTTAGGAATAGTTATGAAAACCAATCTATTGCGCAGGAATTTTTTGGTAGTTCTGGGCATTGATGTCCTGGTGCTTGCTGCAGCCTGGTATGCGGCACATTTGGTGCGCTTCGAGTTTGTCGTCCCGTCGGAAAGATTGGCTTTACTCAAAAGAGTGCTGCCTATTATTCTGACCGTCAAAATCGTCAGTTTCTATTTCTTCGATCTCTACCGCGGGATGTGGCGCTACACTAGCATTGCTGACCTTCTAAATATTATCAAGGCTTCTGCCGTTAGTTCTCTTCTCATTATAACTATTGTACTTTTGGGCACAAGGTTTGAAGGTTTTTCTCGGTCTGTTTTCATTATTGATTGGTGCTTGACCATCTTGTTTGTCTCAGGATTTCGCCTTAGCGTCCGTCTTTATTTTGAGCTTTTCAGTGAAGACAAACCCTCAAGGGTGGCCGTCAGGGCACTTTTTAGACCTCTGAGAAAAAACCGTCCTGGATTCAAGAACCTGCTTATTATTGGCGCCGGAGACTGCGGCGAAAAGATCTATAGAGAGATACGTGGCAACGCACGCCTTGGCTATAATGTGGTGGGGTTCCTCGATGATCATCCCACAAAGATGGGTATGAAGATCCATGGTATTCCAGTGTTGGGGCCTGTCAGAAATATTGGGCCGGCAGCAAGAAGTGTCAAGGCTGACGAGGCGCTCATAGCCATTCCGTCGGCCAACTCTGAACAGATGCGCCAGATTGTGACCCACTGCAAGGAGAGCGGCCTACAATTCAAGACAGTGCCGGGGATGGGCGAACTCATTAACGGTAAGGTGACGGTCAATGCGATTCGCGAGGTGGCTTACCGAGATTTGCTGGGTCGTGAAGTAGTTAGACTGGACGAGGTGCGAATCGGCACGTGCCTTCGCGGCAAGAGCGTTCTTGTCACCGGCGCTGGCGGCTCAATCGGTTCGGAATTATGCCGGCAGATCTGCCGGTTTCGGCCGGAGCGAATTGCGTTATATGAAAGAGCAGAGAGCTTTCTTTATGAACTTGAGCTGGAGCTCAAACAGGACTTCAGCGACATAAGAATCTTGCCTTTACTGGCAGATATCCGAGACAGGCGCCAGCTTGAAAAAGCCTTTGAGGCTTCGAAGCCTCAAGTTGTTTTTCATGCCGCAGCCTATAAACACGTGCCCATGATGGAGCTTCAACCCTGGAAGGCGATCAAGAATAACATCCTGGGGACGCGAAATTTGATTGACGTGGCAAAGAAGTTTGATGTGGAGCGCTTTGTTTTTGTCTCCACTGACAAAGCCGTACGTCCGGTTAACGTCATGGGCGCCTCCAAGCGGGCGGCAGAGCTGCTTGTTCAGAGTCAAAATGGCCGAGGACAATCGGGCACTCATTTCATGATCGTGCGCTTCGGCAATGTGGTGGGCAGCATTGGCAGTGTGGTACCGCTTTTCAAGAAGCAAATTGAGAAAGGGGGTCCAGTTACCGTCACTCACCTGGAGGCTACTCGTTATTTCATGACGATTCCGGAGGCCTGCCAGCTCATCCTTCAAGCGGGCGCCATGGGTGAGGGCGGCGAGATTTTTGTCCTCGATATGGGTACCCCGATCAGGATTGCCGACATGGCCCGCGATCTTATCCGTCTATCCGGGCTAGAGCCGAATGTGGACATCAAGATTGAGTATATTGGCCTCAGGCCCGGGGAAAAGCTCTATGAAGAGTTAATCACTGAGGGCGAGGGCATCCTTCCCACAAACCATGATAAGATTATGGTCCTCAAGGGGGCAGAGTGTCATCTCGGGGTCCTGAACGGCGCCATCGACGAACTGGCGAAAGTGGCGCGCGAGCAGGATGCGGATAGAATTAAGTTGAAACTGCGGGAGATTGTGGCAGAATATCAGCCGAGCTGGCAAGGGGAAGGAGTAATGAAGGATGTCCACGAGATAGGGGAAGGTGGAGTGAAAAAGGAGTTTCAAGACAATCCGGAAAACACCCCACGAGTAGCTTCGTATTCAACAGGTCAGGTAAGAGACCAAAGGCACGAAGGCGAACAGGTTTCAGCCTGAGCGCTGAGCAAAGGGCATGAACAATACGCCCGTGAACATATTTTTTGAAAACCTGCTGCTGGCACTAACAATTTTAATAATCCCTACCCCGTCTTTCCCCTCACGTCTTTTCCCGCCAATTTCCCATCTTTCTTGTTCCCGATAAGAAGTGACACCTATTTCCGCTCAAGGCGAGACCTTTTCACAACCCCTTGCGACCATGATGAGCTTTTTGGGGACCCATCCGGCCGAAGTGGACTCACATGAGTGGGCAAAGCCTGAACGGTTTGAGGCCCTGAGGCCGACTATCACCAGACAGATCGGACAGGATATTGCAAAATGAGTTCATCTGGTGTCATAATATTAAATTGGTGAACAATGGCCTGGGAAATCAGCATGCGGTCAAAGGGGTCTTTATGAAATTCAGGCAGCCGCGTCATGTATAATGTGGCCTGCTCTTCCAGCGGAACGGTCTCTATGGCATGTTTTTTTCGCTGGGCCGGGATGAAGTGCTCAGGTCGTTGCGGCAACGGCAGTCGTCCCAGGGCATGTTTGATGCAAATCTCCCAGCTGGAGACAGAACTCAGATAAATGTCGTTCTCAGGGTTGACAAAGAGTTCACGGGCATGAGTCGAGAGTTCGGAGGCATCACTGATAATCCAGAGAAATGCACATGTGTCCAAGAGTATTTTCAAGGATCTTCACCATAAAATGGAGCTACGATTTCGGCCGGCAAGGGTTCAAAAAATTCGGGAGGAACTTTGAATTTGCCTTTGGCCAGGCCCACCGGACGTCGAGATTTTCTATCCGGCCGAATAGGACGAATTTCGGCAACAGGGACATTTCTTTTGCACAATACAATGGTTTCCCCTTTGGCCAATCGATCCAGATAGCGGGAGAGATGCGTTTTTGCTTCATGAATGTTGATTTTAATCATGATTTATTTCTAGCCTAGAAAGTGAACTAAGTCAACCCTTTTTTAGAATACTGACAGCACAGCAAGGTAACCACCTGTCTTTGATTGACTTCAAATCAGAAAAGGAGTGTCCCACAATGTCTGAACTTGTAAAATCGCCTGCCTGGAAGGCCCTGGATCTCCATTACCAGGAAATGAAAGAAAAACATATGCGGGACTTGTTCAAACAAGATCCCCACCGTTTTGAGAAATTCTCTCTCAGGTTTAACGACATGCTCCTTGATTATTCAAAAAATCGCATTACCGAAAAAACCGTGGCCCTGCTTGTGGACTTGGCAACACAGACGGATGTAACAGGATGGAGAGACAAAATGTTCACTGGGGAAAAGATCAACTTCACGGAAAACAGAGCGGTTTTGCACGTTGCGCTTCGCAATCGTTCCAACCGGCCTATTCTCGTTGACGGAAAAGACGTGATGTCCGCTATAAACGCCGTGTTGGAACAGATGGGACGGTTCTGTGATACTGTGCGGGAGGGAAAATGGAAAGGGTACACGGGCAAGGCCATTACGGAGATCGTAAATATCGGCATTGGCGGGTCAGACCTTGGCCCGGTGATGGTCACCGAGGCCCTGAAGGCCTATGGGAAGCCCGGCCTTACCCCCCATTTTGTTTCAAATATCGATGGCACACACCTTGCAGAAACGCTAAAATACTTAGATGCTGAAACCACGCTCTTTATTATCGCGTCAAAGACGTTTACGACCCAGGAGACGTTGACGAATGCCCACAGCGCTCGAGATTGGTTTCTCCGCAGATCCGGTGATGAAGCTGCAATTGCAAAGCATTTTGTGGCGGTTTCTACAAATGCTGAAGAGGTGAGTCGGTTCGGTATTGATACAAAGAATATGTTTGAATTCTGGGGTTGGGTAGGGGGGCGGTATTCGCTGTGGAGCGCCATAGGTCTGGCTATCGCACTCTACATTGGTATGGAAAACTTCGAGTCCATGCTTGCCGGCGCCCACGAGATGGATGAACATTTCCGTACTGCGCCCCTGGACAAGAATATGCCTGTAATACTCGCATTGTTAGGGATTTGGTATAACAACTTTTTTGGCGCCCAAACCCATGCGATCCTTCCCTATGATCAGTATCTCCATCGTTTCCCTGCTTATTTTCAACAGGGCGATATGGAAAGCAACGGCAAACGCGTGAATCGGCAAGGAGACCTGGTCGGCTATTCGACTGGTCCGATCGTCTGGGGTGAGCCCGGCACAAACGGCCAACATGCGTTTTATCAACTGATTCACCAGGGGAGCAAGCTGGTCCCGGCAGACTTCGTTGCACCAATCAATAGCCAAAATCCTCTCGGCAGGCATCATGAGATTCTTTTGTCGAACTTTTTTGCCCAGACCGAGGCGCTGATGAAGGGTAAGACCAAGGACGAGGCCCGTGCCGAGATCCTTGCCGGCGGCATGGACCCGGAAGCCGCAGAGAGGCTGTTGCCTCACAAGATATTTGAAGGTAACAGACCGACAAACTCGATTCTCTTTAACAAGCTCGATCCCAAGACCTTGGGGGCCCTTGTGGCTCTTTATGAGCATAAGATCTTTGTGCAGGGAATTGTCTGGAATATCAACTCTTATGACCAGTGGGGCGTGGAGCTTGGCAAACAGCTTGCCAAGGCGATCCTCCCGGAGTTAGACGGTGACGCTCGTGTAGCCTCTCATGACTCCTCCACAAATGGCTTGATCAACTATTACAAGGGTTATAGAAAAGAACAAGCGGCTAAAGTTCAAAATGCCTTGTAGTGCTTTCTTCTACTGAAGCCACGGCCTCAAACCGACCAGTTTATGGTGGTAGAATACCTATATAGCTCGGAATGTGGAGATGCTGGTTGCTAGATGCTCGATGCTGGATAAATCAAAAAAGAAATCCTTATTATATCCAGTATCCAGTAACCAGCATCCA
>JAFGDM010000183.1 GCA_016932115.1 Deltaproteobacteria bacterium
CCATTTGCCTTCCGGCGTAATTTGCCATTTTGTATAAAAATTTATTGGCGAGGCTGTTTTGTCTATACGGTAGCCCTCAGGATGAAAACCAATCTGGATATCTGCAGCTTTAAATATTGTTTTATCCATTACATCTCCCCCCTATCTTACCAGTCTGCTGAGAAGTTGCGATTTCATTTTATCACCCGAGCAGGGATTATATGGACCCCTATGCTCAGGGCCGCCGGCTTCAGCATTTCAAACAGCTGCTAAATTGTTACAAAATTCTAGACCGATATGCCGGATGTCATAGAAGAGACAACAACATATTGTGACAAATATGCCTGATATGGCAAATAGAAAATGATAAAGAAAACGAAGATGAATAAGAATCTCTTGGAATAAAAGGCAGAAAACGCTCTTTTAAAATTCGGAGACAGTGCACCGCCCTTTAAAGCCTATGACCAAAGGGGCAGGACAGTCCGACTGGTGCATTTTGCGGGCACCGGAGTGTTTGTTTGCTTTTTCCCGAAAGCCAACAAAGCCGGCTCCTCGATTTCAAGCTTCATCATGGGGTTGAAATTTTTTTAAGGGTCTTGGGTGTTGAGAAGAAAAGAATCGGCAAATTAAACTATTGCGCTTTCAGTATCCCGTCCTTATAATATTTCAAATAATTCGCAACTTGAAAGGAGGAGTACCATGGCAGAGAAAGGTTTTGTTTGGGTCAAGGACAAGGCGGGGAATGAGTATGTGTGCAAGGTCGAGGATCTGAAGGACCCCAAGAAAGTCAGCGAAGAGGATCTCAAGAACTGTATCGATGATGCCTCTAGAGCAATCAACATTGGAGACTAGCAGCAGCGAAAAGAAAGATTTTTAAACCTTATTCTTAGGGCCGGAAGTTGTGCACTTCCCGGCCTTTTTTTCTTACATTGCTCTGTTGAGTTGTAGAAAGGCTTTAGCCCTTCAGAATGCTTTGTGGTCGGATTTTAATTCCGGTTCGGTGCCGCCTTTTCTGACCACATTTCTCCATTTTACGCCTGTGACGCGCGGCGACAACATCATCCGTATCTTGATTATATTTGACCGGAAAAATCGAATTTCGGTAACAAGTTAGCTCTTCTCCCGGTAGCGTGCGAACTTTCAGCACTCATTTCATTATGACACCCTAGGATCAAATCGGCAGACATGGTGGCGCCTGGGAGCAAAGCGGTCCGGCCCTTCGACGATTGGTTTTCCCACCGCCCTGGCGATGCCTTTAAGCATCCCCTGGTAGACCCACTCATGAAAGGGATAGAGGATATACCAGTAGAGGATACCTGAGAGCCCCTTTGGTACATATCGCGACAACTGCTGGAGCTCTGTTCGGCCTCCCTCCATGGGGTAGAGTCTGAATTCAAGGGAGGCTTCACCCGGGAATTTCATCTCAGCGAGGAGATGCAGATGGTGGGGTTCGTCCACTTCAAGGACCCGGAAGAAGTCCACGGCATCCCCTGCGTAGAGTCGTACAGGGTCGCGGCGACCCCTGCGGATGCCGGTCCCTCCTACCAATCGATCTATGGCACCTCTTATGTACCACAGAGCTTTCGCCGAGTACCAGCCCGTTTTTCCTCCGATTCTAGAGATGGGATTCCACACCTCCTGGGGGGTAGCGTCCAGGACAATCCGGTAGCCGGACTCCATTATGTCGCCTCCAGCATAAGAAGCATCTCCACAGTGGACCCATTCAGGAATGGAAGGTTGCCCTGCATCCGTCCAGCAGGTTTCCACGCACTGGTTGTGGATACGCCCCAGAGCAAGACGAATGGTCTCGCGGCAGCTCATCAAGTCTTGAGGAATGAGTGATCTGATTTGATTTTCTCTGCAGACGACCGGATTTCTAAGTCCCTCTGTCAGAGGTCCGGCAATGTAGGCAGGGACAGGCGTTACCAAGTGAATCCATAGGGAACTCAGTCGCGGTGTGAGCACCGGGACCGGGATAATCCATCGTCTTTTAAGACCCGCCTCTTCTGCGTAGATCTCCATGAGACGTTGGTAGGTCAATACATCAGGACCGCCGATGTCGAATGTTCCACCTGTAGTTTCCTCGTTCTCCAAACAGCCCTGAAGGTACTTGAGCACATTCCGGATGGCAATGGGCTGAACAGGGTTTCTGACCCACCGGGGTGTTATCATAACCGGAAGGCGCTCCGCCAGGTACCTGAGGATCTCAAAGGAGGCGCTGCCTGAGCCCAGGATCATGGCAGCCCTCAGGAAGGTTGTGGGAACCCTCCCGGATTGCAAAATTCTGGCTACCTCCGTGCGGGACTTGAGGTGCTTGCTTAGGATGTCAGTCTCCTCGCCGAGGCCGCCCAGGTAGATGATCCGCTCCATCCCTGCCTCGCCTGCGGCCTTGGTCATGTTAATTGCGGCTTTGCGATCGGCCTCGGCAAAATCCTTGTGTAGGGCGCTCATGGAGTGAACAAGGTAAAAAACAGCCCGGCACCCACGGCAGGCCTTTTTCAGGGATTCCAGATCCAGCACGTCGGCCTGAGCCATCTCCAGATGAGGGTGAATGGCCCAGGGACGGGACTGGAGTTTGGCAAGAGACCGGCCCAGGACACGCACCCGGTGCCCTGAAGACAAAAGCTGCGGTACCAGCCTCCCGCCCACGTACCCGGTAGAACCGGTGACCAGAACCGGTTGTATGCGCATATTATTCTGTCTCCTTTCGGCCTATCTCCCGATCCCTAAACGTGATGAGGAATCCGGAAGAACTCAGATGCCTATTCCGTTTTTTGAGAATCCAAAAGCAGACGGATAAGCTCAGTCAATCTTCTATTCTGTTCTTTTTGGGGAACTCCGGCTATGGCACTTTCCAGGGCAAGGTTTATGGCGGTTCTATAATTCGCCTCTATCTTGCGCAATTCAGAAATGAGAACAGGGCCCTCGCCAATTTCCTGGGCCATTTCTGAAAAAACACGATTCAATACGTAGGCGCTCAAGATTTTATCCGGTTCGGTCTCCTCACGGCAGTGCTTGGCCATTTTCAGGAGATTATCATAATGAAAACCCTCGCTCGTCAGTTGCCTGGCCTGTTTCAGTCCGCCACTTCTCATGTTCAGCGCCCCTCTAATAATGAGATTACTAAAAGGAAACTCAGGATAAAATAAAAAGCCTCATAGTTCCACTAAAACTCACAGCTACAAATTTTGTATTGGAGCGGCAAGCTTGTCGATGCATCCCCCTCATTGCTCCTTTAAAGAGCCATGGATTCATCGGGGAGGTAATGAGGATGCATACGGTAACAATAGCGAAGGTACGATACCCGAGTATTAGAACGGGAAATCTTCCTTCAAATCCACTTTTATTTTGATTTTCTCTTCCTTCGGCTTCTGAGCGACTCCATGAACCGGATTGCTTTCTACATAGATGGATTTGTGGGGTTTTGTGGGGCACGCAAACTCACAGGCTCCGCAACCGACACATATGCTTTCGTCGATCTTCGGGGCCGGCTTTTCGATATCTTCGTTCATGACCATGCGCACCGCCTTGGTGGGACAGTGTTCCGCGCAGGCCCCGCAATCGGTTTTATGCGTATACACCACGCAGTTTTGCTCGATGAATTTGGCCTTACCCAATTGGATCAACTTTTTGGCTTCGGGGTCCTGTTTTATGATTGCCCCGTTGGGGCATACGGTGGAACAGACCACACAATCATAGTTACAGAAGCTTGCCTTATAATCCATCCGAGGTTGCATGATGCCAAGAAGACCATACTCCAGAAAAGACGGCTGCAACACCTGGGTAGGACATGCTGAAACACATAGATGACAGGCTGTGCATTTGTTTGTAAAATTTTCCAGTGAAAGGGAGCCGGGCGGCGAAACAGGAGCCTTTTGGATCACGGGGACAGTGCTGTCTTTGTAAATTTCGATGGGCGACCCGGCCCACAGGGGAGAAGATCTGTTTGCAAGCAAGAACGCCCCGGTCTGCAGAATAAAATCTCTTTTACCTGCGTCTTCTAAACCCGACGGCTCGTATTTTCCGAAAGCCCATCGGTAATCTACGGCAGAAGTGGGACATTTATCGAGGCAATTGTAACAGACCACGCAGCGTGAAAAGTCGATGGTCTGATTTTCCATGTCCATGCAATGGGATTTGCATGCTCTTACGCAGGCCCCGCAATGGATACATTCGGACGGCTTGAACCGTATTTTTAGGAGCGAGAACCGGGACAGAAAGCCTAAAAAAGTCCCCACCGGGCAGATCGAATTGCAGTAAAGCCTTCCATCTTTCAGGCTCATCAAAACAATCACGCCAAGTATTACTATGCTGAAAATCAACGGGAAAAGGGCTATACCCTTCAGTCCCACGGGAGAGACTGCGTAGATGTTGATGCTTTCAAGCATAAAAACCAGGACATTGTTTGTTTCGATAACAACCGGTCTTGCCAAGTGGGTGAGCATTCTTCCGAAATTGCTGTAGGGGTCCAGGGCCGTAAGGCCGATGATGGAACCGGAAAAAAAGATGAGGACCACGGTGATCAAAATTCCATACCGGGTTTTGGTATGCGCACGCCGGGTATTAAATTTTATATTTCCGGTTTTTTTACGAATAAAGATGATGATGTCCTGCAACACCCCCAGAGGACAAAGAAAGGAGCAATATACCCTGCCGAACAGAAGGGTGAGGCCGATTACGGCAATAAAGCCGGAGGCAGCCAGCGTGCTAATGGACAGGAACTTCAGCAAAGACGGGACAAACTGGAAAAAGAGAACAAATCGTGAGGCAATTTCAGGGGTCGAAGAACCTAAATCCAGAAATACCAGGGCAATTGTCGAAAAGAAAGCGAGGGATATGATGACCCTCGCCTTCTTCAAAATTTTCCATTTCATATGCTACAGGCCGGAGTATTTTGCGAACAGTTTCGGTTTAGAGGATAATACGGTCAATATTGAGCTTCGACAAATTCATGGTTCCCACGCCCAATTGTTGCGCAAGTCCGATATACGGTACATCCGCGGGGTCCATGCCGAACAGTTTTGAGGCAGCCGTATCCGCGGCCACCATGTCCATGGAAAGAATCTGGGATTTCATGGTCACCAAATCCGCTGTTGAAACCCCCCTGGGCCCGTTTTTTTTCATGACATGGTAGGCATCGACAACATTTAAATCCGGTTTTCGAAAAGTGGCGAAATCGGCAATGCACTGGTGAAGATTGTTCCGGTGCCAGAACCCTCTGTCCCATACCACACCCATGAGATTTTTCATGCTCATGGTAAGCTTGGCTCCCCCGTGATTTTTCAGAATGGGAACGTTGATAAATACATCTGATTCCAGCAGTAATTCATGGACCTTGGCTTGGGTGAGCGTCTTACCTCCGGGGACATTCACATTTTGATAGTACTTTTCGGCATTTCCCGGGACCATTTTGCCCCCGGCGTCTTTTACCGCCCTTTCAATGCCGCTGTTGGCGTAACAGTTGGACCATTTATCACAGGTATGATCAAAAACATAAACATCCTTGGCGCCTGCATCCAGACATTGCCTGATGATCTCTTGCACCAGGGCCGGATTGGTATTGCCGCCTCTTTCCGGGGGCACGTCCCATCCGATATTGGGTTTGACCACCACGGTCCGGTTGGGTTTTACGAAATGTTTCATTCCCCCGAGGGACTTAATGGCGCGACAAAACATCAGATCCGGTTCACTGCCCTTTATGGCCACAAGATCAAAGGGCGAACCTTGTTCCGGTGTTGCCGCGGCAAAAGCGTTGATCCCGGCGCCGAAGGCAAAATACGCACCGGCCCCCAGACCGAAATTAATGGTCGTTTTGCAGAACTGCCTTCTTTTCATGTCAAGATCTCGTGTTTTTTTTAATGACATGTTTGAAAAACTCCTTCCCCAGGTTTTCGGAATGTTTTCAGTTTTGAGATTGACCCCCATGCCCGACGCCGGAATCGATGAGTTTCAAAAACCAAAATGCTACCATTTTTTATTACTCTTGTCGAGAAGAAGCGGAATTGGGCAGGGATATGTCGAGACGTTTTATCTTGCGCCATAGGGTGGTTGGGTGGATGCCCATTTCAGCGGCTGTAGCTGATCGGTTCCATTGGTTTCGAGTCAACGCCTCATAGAGATATCCTCTTTCTACGTCTTTGAAAGATGGTTTCTTCTCGTCGGTAGAGGGCTGGATTTTGGCTTCCTTGGATTTTTTAAGATAGTCGGGAAGGTGTTCGATACGTATGAGCCCGTTTTTGCAAACCACTGTGGCATACTCGACGATGTTTTCCAGCTCTCTGATGTTGCCGGGGAAATCATGGGCCATTAGAACCGACATCACTTCAGGGGAAAGCCCCTGGATTTCTTTGCCGCTTAATCTGGCAAACTTCCGAACGAAGTGTTCAACAAGGAGGGGAATGTCCTCTTTTCTTTCCTGAAGAGGGGGGAGGACCAGCTTCACCACATTGATTCGATAGTAGAGATCCTGTCTGAATTTCCCCTCCTCGACCAGTTTGTCCAGGCTTTTGTTCGTGGCGGCCACGATGCGGACGTTGGTTTTCAAAGATTTGGTACTGCCGAGGGGCTCGTAGGTTTTGTCCTGGAGAACCCGAAGAAGACGAACCTGCAGGGCGGGAGAAATATCACCGATTTCATCCAGGAAGAGGGTACCTCCGTCCGCAATGGCCAGCCTTCCGGGCTTATCCTTAAAGGCTGTGCTATGGGCGCCCTTTTCATAACCGAAGAGCTCCGATTCCAGAAGCGTATCCGGCAGCGAACCGCAGGTAATGGTGATCAGAGGTCCGGTTTTTCTCGGGCTCAAGGTATGGATCGCTTTAGCGAACAATCCTTTGCCCGTTCCGCTTTCTCCTTCCAGAAGAATCGTAGCGTCACTTTCCGATACTTGTTCAAGGATCCCGAAGAGACGCTGCATTTCCTTGTTTTTGCTGATGACGTCCTGGAAGGAATGGCGACGGGTCAACTCTTTACGGAGTTCCGTCACGATACTCAGGTCTCGGAAGGTCTCCACACCGCCGATCACCTCCCCATGTTCGTCCTTTAAAAGAGCGGTGGAGATGCTGATCGGTATTTGGTCTCCGCGAAGATTAACGATATAAATCGCCTGATTCACAACCGGCCGGCCGGTAGACATGGTGTGTTTAAGAGAGCACCGTTTTTCACAGATGCTGGCTCTAAAGACTTCCCAGCACTGACGTCCGACGGCTTCTTCCTTTTTGATGCCCGTAATTTTTTCCGCCGAATGATTGAAGGAGGTGATTTTTAACTCAGCGTCCACTGTGAACACACCGTCTCCGATGCTGTCCAGAATTATCTGTGTCTGATCCTTAACATGGGAATCCATGAGCTTTAAATATCCCTTACAGGTTGTGTATGCACTTCTGCAAATTAATCTAATGCATGAATTGCCTCTTTGCAATGCTTATGTTGGAGCTTTTCCCGCTCCAAGGGGGGATCGAATGTGATAACTCCTTAATATTACGTAAATATTTTGGTTAAGCCTTGATCTCACTATGGTGGCATGACCTATGCACTTTTGCTCCCACTTAATTAGGCATCCCTGATTGTCGAGTAAACTTTCAAGCATGAAAAGCGATCCCTCACTTGCCCTCCACCAGTACCTTCTTGTGCGCTGCAAGCGGGGGCGGGTTTCGCGGAGAGGCGGTTTAGGTTTATTTCCCTATTGAGGGTAGAGATAAGGCGATTTTTTTATGCGGGGTGACATGAAATCGTCAGTTTGCCTTTACTAATCTCTGAATCTTTGCTAACGGTAAAGAAAACGTGACATAATCGTTTCAGATCGGGAAGGATGGAGAGGGGACTTATGAGTTTTCAGAACCGGTTGTCTTCAGGAGAATTCGTGATTCTGGCCCAGATGAATACGCCTAAGGGCGTCAATATCTCTGAACTGGTCAACAACGCGCGCCGCATCAAGGAACGAGTTCATGCGGTCATCATTCCGGACATGGATAACGGTGTCATGCGAATGAGTGCCCTTGCAGGGGGAGTTCTCATGCGTCAGCAAGGGGTCGAACCGATTATCCATGTCTACGGCAGGGACAAGAACAGGATGGCTTTGCAGGGAGATATTCTGGCAGCCTACGTCTTGGGGATCCAGAACATTGTGGTAGTGCGTGGTGAAGATATGCCCTTAGGAGATCATGTGGATGCAAAGCCGGTCGATGACCTTGATGAAATCGGGCTTTTGTCCGTGATCCGTTCCCTTGAAAAAGGGAAAGACGCGGCGGGATTTGAGTTGAGCGGCACGCCCTCCTTCATGGTCGGTTGCACCATAGGCCCTTACAGCGACGATCAAGAGCTCGAGACAGAGCTTGAAAAGGCAAGAAAGAAGGTTGAGGCCGGTGCCGGATTCATGATTTGCCCTGCAGTCTTCGACATAGAACGGTTTGCTTCGTTTGCGCAAAAGGCCGGGGGGCTTGGAGTCCCTCTAATTCCCACGGTATTCTTGCTGAAAACAGTCGGTATCGCAAGGTACATGGCTACGTACGAACCGGGGGCTTTCATTCCTGAGGCCCTGATCAAGCGAATGCGCCAGGCAAAGGATCGCGAACTTGAAGGGTTCATTATTGCGGGAGAGACCATCAAGAACCTGAAAGGTATCGCGCAGGGAGTCCAGATCGTCACTTTGGGCTGGGAGCACCGTCTTCCAACGATCCTGGAATACGCCGACCTTTAGCCGCCCGGATGAGATCGTCTATCTGCGGCGGATGAATCAAAGCGATATCGAAAAAGATATGGAAGATCAGAAGATGACTGAAGAGAATAATAGGGTGCTCGTAATCGGAGGCGGCATGGGCGGCATAAAGGCTGCTCTGGACCTGGCCGAAGCGGGCAGGGATGTGGTGCTTATCGACAAGGCGCCGGCTATCGGCGGCCTGATGACCCAACTGGACCGAACCTTTCCTACCAACAACTGCGATTTATGTACCCTCTCTCCGCACCTTGCGGAAAGCGGCCGGCAGCTTCACATCGAGCTTTTACCAATGACGGAATTGGTGTCGCTTGAAGGGGAAGCAGGGGCGTTTAGCGTTGCGCTTAGAACAAGGCCGCGATTCATCGACCTGGATCGGTGCACAGCCTGCGGCGAGTGCTTTGATGCATTCCCCGAATGCGTTCGATTCACACCGGGTCTTGACCATAGAGCGCCGACCTGCATGCGATATCCCAGGGCGACCCCCTACGCCTATTCCATCGAGATCGGAAAGTGTTCCGACGTGGGCCGCCTTGTCGATGTGTGCCGCGCAGGCGCAATTCTGCCTGAGGAATTGGAAAAAACCCGAAAGATGCGGGTTAGTTCCATCGTACTGGCAACCGGTGCCGATTTGTTTAATCCGAGTGTTCTGGACGGGTATGGCTACGGCCTGTCCGAAAATGTTCTGACCGGTATCGATTATGAAAGAATCCTTTCCGCTTCGGGTCCTACCCTGGGACTTCTGGTGAGACCTTCCGACGGCAAACAGCCAAAGAAAATTGCCTGGATTCAATGTGTGGGATCTAGAAGCGTTAAAACGCCTTGCTTGCCTTACTGTTCTAGTGTCTGCTGCATGTATGCTCTCAAGGAAGCCATGGTGACCAAAGAGAGATACCGGGACGATATGGAAACCGTGGTTTTCTATATGGACATGAGAACATCAGGCAAAGACTATGAGCTCTACTTGAGTCGAGCGAAACAGGAGTTCGGGATTCGCTTTGAACGCACCCGGCCTCATAGTGTGGAACCGGTGCCCGGATCAGACGACCTGTGTATCTCCTATATCCCTGAGGGCGAATTCCTTCCCAAAAAAGAAATTTTTGACATGGTGGTCCTCTCCACGGGCTTTGTGATTACGCCGGAACTGATGGAACTTTTGCAGAAAGTGGGCATTGAGATCAATGAGCATCACTTTGTGAAAACGGGTGCCTTCAATCCTGTCGCAACCTCCAGACCCGGAATTTTTGTATGCGGCCTTGTGGAAAGTCCTAAGGATATTCCGGAGACTATGGTTCAAGCGAGCGCGGCAGCTTGTATGGCTTCTATGGGGGTAAATGTTTCCGATGATGAGGCGGAGGAAGAAGATTTTCCGCACGAACGGGATGTGAGCCTGGAAGAACCCAGGCTGGGAGTTTTTGTCTGTGATTGCGGGACCAACATAGGCGGATTGATCGACGTCCGGAAACTGGTTCAATTCGCCCGGCGATTGCCCCAAGTGGTTGTCTCGGAAATGGTCGGCCGAGGGTGTTCCCGGGAATCTCTTGAACATATCCGGCAGGTCATCGTTGAAAAGGGCTTGAATCGCGTGGTGATCGGGGCATGCTCGCCCCGGACCCATGAGACACTTTTTCAAGACACAGTGCGCAAAGCGGGACTCAATAAATACCTTGTCGAAATGGCGAATCTTCGTGATCAGGACACATGGGTTCATCTCGATCGTTCCGGTGAAGCCCTCGACAAAGCCAAGGATCTTCTTCGCATGGCTGCATCCAGCGTGGCTCTGGCCAGGCCTCTGGCAGAGCATATTTTGCCGATGAATAAGAATATTCTCGTCGTGGGTGGAGGTGTGACGGGGATGAACGCAGCCCTGGCTCTGGGCGATCAGGGGTTCCAGGTGTACCTTTTGGAAAGGTCCGCGCAGCTCGGCGGCCTGTCAGGGGAGCTGAGAAGAACGCTGGAAGGCGACGATGTAAGAGCCTACCTGGCCGATCTGGTCCAAAGAACCACCCACCATGATAATATTCAGGTCCTGACCCGGGCGGTCGTTGTCGATCACAGCGGGATTCCGGGCCTTTTCACAACGGGGGTTCAGGCGGGTCCCCAGATGTTTTACCGTCAG
>JAFGDM010000184.1 GCA_016932115.1 Deltaproteobacteria bacterium
GAGTTTTAAGAGAGACCCCCATGCTTGGTGCTTAAGGTGTTTTCAAAAAGCCAAAGTGTTACGAAATTTCAAATATGTTTGGCTAGGAATTTCAAAAATAAAATCCGACACCACAAACATGCTTGACTCGCCGAGTCGGTTGATTTAGGATGCGATTCGGGTGAATAAACCCCTTTTCTTCACGCGGAGCATCAGGAACCCTGCAGTCCTGATTCTCAAAATCCCCATTCATGAAAGGAGAAGGAACATGGACAAATTGAATTGCCGATGGACAAGAATTTTGACAGTAAGCTGCTGCTTGGCAGTTTGGGCGGTTTTGACGATGCCGCTTGCGGTGGAAGCAAAATTTCCCGAAAAACCGATCAGCTACATCATCGCCTTTAACCCCGGCGGGGAATCCGACATTACGGCGCGGCTTCAGGAGAGCCATCTCCAGAAAATTCTGGGGGTCCCTGTAGCGGTCAGTCACAAAACGGGCGGCGGGGGGGCGGTAGCCTGGAGCGAGTTTCAACGCACGGCAAAACCCGACGGGTACACCATTATCGGGAACAACATTCCCCACATTATAGCCCAGCCGATCCAGCGAAAGGATGCCGGCTATCGGACCGACGGTTTCGAACAGATTATGTGGTTCCATTTCACTCCCAATGCTCTGCTGGTGCGAAACGAGAGTCCTTTCAAAACCCTGGATGATTTCATCAAGTATGCCAAGGAAAATCCCGGAGCGGTTACAGTGAGCGGGAGTGGAAGCTACAGTGCGAACCACCTCGACATGCTTCGCCTGGAAAAGGCTGCGGGCATCAAGCTCACCTATGTGCCCCACACCGGCACCGGACCGGTTGTGCCGGCCCTTCTGGGCGGACACCAGATGGCGGCCATGAACTACTCCATGCTCGGGGTTCAATATCGCGATAAGATCCGGGTCCTGGCCCTGGCCGCGGACGAGCGCATGGACACCCTGCCCGGTGCGCCTACGTTCAAAGAGCTAGGCTATGACATTGTAGGCGGCGCCTATCGCGGTGTGGCGGCGCCCAAAGGGACCCCTCCCGAAATCATAAAAATCCTGGCCGACGCATTTGTTGAAACCAACAAGATCATTGCGGACAAACAGGTGAATTTGGGTTTTATGATGACCTATGCAACCGGCAAGGACGCTCATAATCTCTTGGAAAGGATGACAAAGAATTACGAGGCGATCCTTAAAGAAATTGAGGCAAAGGGAGGCAAGAAATAGACGAAATGGTCAGGAGGAGCCCCCATGGCGACCTTTGAGCAAGCTTTTTTGCAATTGATGGATCCCATTGTGATCCTGATCATTTTCGGGGGCGTCAGCGCCGGGTTGTTTGTCGGCGCCATGCCGGGCCTCACGGCGACCATGGCGCTGGCCGTGTTGCTCCCATTCACCTTTACGATGCCGGCACTCCTGGGCCTTGTGGCCCTGGGCGCCGTTTACATGGGAGCAATTTACGGAGGGGCCTTTGCCGCCATCCTGGTGAACACACCCGGTACGCCTTCCTCCATTGCCACGGCTTTTGAAGGATACCCTCTTGCAAAACAGGGAAGGGCCCTCGAAGCTATCAGTGTGGCCACAGTCGCTTCGGCTATCGGCGGAATCGCCGGAGTGCTTTTTCTCCTCTTCCTCTCCCCGCCCCTGGCCAAGCTCTCGCTGCGTTTCGGTCCGGCCGAGTATTTTTGGGTGGCCATGCTGGGCGTCACACTGATCGCGAGCCTATCGGAGGGGTCTTTGTGGAAAGGCCTTCTTGGGGGCGCCATCGGCATGATGCTAGGGACCATGGGGGTTGCGCCCATCGGGGGAGAGACCCGATTCACGTTCGGCCTGCCCGTGATGCAGGGCGGCGTGGAGATGATCGTCGCCCTCATCGGGCTTTTCGTGTTGCCGGAACTCTACAACATGGCGGCCCAGGGCAAAACATCTCTCGGGGCTGTTGCGATCGACTCAAAAGCAAGGGCGGCTTTCTGGCACACTGTCAGGAGGGTGTTTTCACAACCGGGCAACCTCATTCGTTCGTGCGTGATTGGTGAAATCGTGGCGATCATTCCCGGGGCGGGGGGGAACATCGCCAACCTGGTCGCCTACAATGAGGCCAAGCGCGCTTCCCGTCATCCCGAACGTTTCGGCACGGGCGTCATTGAGGGCCTGGTGGCCTCCGAGTCGAGCAACAACGTGACCGTGGCGGGCAGCATGGTGCCGCTACTCACACTCGGGATTCCGGGGGCTCCTCCCGATGCGGTGATCCTCGGGGTTATGCTTCTTCACGGCCTCCGTCCGGGCATAGAGTTATTTACCACAAGCGGGGTGCTGACCTATGCATTCATCATTTCCATGGGTTTGGCGGCCATTGCCATGGTGCCCGTGGGTATCCTGGGGGGGCGTCTCATCTACCGCATCATTTTCCGTACCCCTCACTACTTTTTGATTCCCACCATCGGACTGGCTACTATTCTCGGCACCTACGCTCTCAGGAACAGCAGTACGGACGTGTTGATCATGCTCATCCTGGGCACTGCAGGATACCTGCTCAAGCAAATAGGGGTCAACGCCGCTCCGATCGTCCTGGGTCTGATCCTGGGCACCATTGCCGAGGTGGGGTATGTGCAAGCCATGCTGGGGGGGGTCGCTTATCGCTTTCCGGTGATTCGCCTGTTCGAGAATTCCCTTTCGTGGATTCTCATCGTAATGGTGCTGTTTTCCGCCGCGTGGCCGATCATCTCAGCCCTGAATCGAAGAAGGCGGATCAGAAAGGAGGGCGCCCGATGACCAAGAACGTGAACTCTGATTTGATCGCCGGGATTTTTGGGCTTCTCTTGAGCGCAGTGTTCTGGTTTTCCATTGATGAAGAGATCGGCCGCCTGAGCGTCATGTTTCCAAGGGCCATGGTCATCGTCATGGCGTTGATCTCGGTCGTCATTTTCGTCAAGGGCTTTGTTAAAGCTGAGCGCTCCGATGTCTTTGCTGTGGGCGATCCCCGGAGGGTGCTTGTCACAGGTGCGCTGTTTTTTGCATGGTACCTAGCCATGACCATCCTCGGTTTTTTTGTCGCTAGCGTGCTGGCCATCACCTCCATCGTTTATTACCTGTCCATTTCAACACGGCGTTTGACCTTGAAGGTTTTCACAGGCTGGGTTTTGATTGTCGTGGTGGAAGTCTTCTTCTTTTACTTCATCTTCAGCAGCCTTCTCCATGTGCCCTTGCCTGAGGGTCTCTTCTTTTAAGCGCCGGCCGCTGATCGAAAGGAGTTTTTTATGGCATACAGAATTGCGCTTATCCCAGGAGACGGCATCGGCAGGGAAGTGGTGCCCGAGGGAGTGAGAGCGATCGAGTTTCTTGCCTCTCGCTTTGATTTCCAGGTGGAATTCACGGAATTTCCTTATTCCTGCGCTTATTATCTCGATCACGGGGAAATGATGCCCTCCGATGGGCTGGAACGTCTCAAAGGGTTCGACGCGATTCTCTTGGGGGCCGTCGGTGATCCCTCAGTTCCGGATCACGTGTCTCTTTGGGGGCTGCTTATGCCGATCCGCAGGGGTTTTGATCAATATGTGAATGTGCGTCCCGTGAGACTGCTGCAGGGTGTAAAGACTCCCCTGGCAGGACGGACACCTTCGGACATCGACTATATCGTGATCAGGGAAAACACCGAAGGGGAGTACTCCGATATGGGAGGGCGCGTTTTTCACGGCACCGAACGCGAGGTGGTTGTTCAGGAGTCGATTTTTACCAGGAAGGGCGTTGACCGGATCATGCGTTTTGCCTTCGAGCTCGCCCTGTCGAGACCTGCAAAACACTTGACTGCAGCCACAAAATCGAACGGGATTAAGTACACCATGCCTTTTTGGGACGAGCGTTTCGAAGCCCTCGGAGAGGAATATTCCGACGTGCGGCGGGACAAGTACCACATCGACATTCTAACGGCCCATTTTGTTTTGCACCCGGATTGGTTTGACGTAGTCGTAGGGACCAATCTGCTGGGCGACATCCTCTCGGATCTAGGGCCGTCCACGGCAGGAGGCATGGGCATTGCGCCCTCGGCCAATCTGAATCCTGAAAAGCATTTCCCTTCCATGTTCGAACCGGTTCACGGCTCCGCACCGGACATTGCCGGGAAGGGGATCGCCAACCCGATCGCTACACTGTGGTCAGCCCAGATGATGCTGGACTTCCTCAATTTGAAGAAGGCCGCGAAGGCATTGATGGAGGCCATCGAAGCGACCACGGCCGAAGGCACGGTGACTCCCGACCTTGGCGGCAGCGCCCATACGGGTCAGGTAACGGAGAGGATTCTTCAGTTGGTGGAAGAGAAGGGGGAGGTCCTCTCAAAAGCCGACACC
>JAFGDM010000185.1 GCA_016932115.1 Deltaproteobacteria bacterium
AGCTTTTGCGGAGAGAAACAATGGTCATAAAAGGAAAAAAACAGAGAGCAGCGATGGAAAAAGTGGATCGCCTCGCAAAGTATACCTTTAACGACGCGGTGCAACTGGCTTTGGACACGAGCCACAGCAAGTTTGATGAGACCGTAGACATTGCTGTGAGGCTGGGAGTGGATCCGAGACACGCGGATCAGATGGTCAGAGGGACGGTGGTCCTGCCCAACGGGGTTGGTAAGACTGTGCGCGTGCTTGTTTTTGCGAAAGGCGAAAAGGAAAAAGAAGCCTTGGAAACAGGCGCGGATTACGCGGGCTCGGACGAATACGTAGAGAAGATCCAAAAAGGCTGGCTCGAGTTCGACAAGACCGTCGCTACACCGGACATGATGACAGTTGTGAGCAAGTTAGGCAGGATTTTGGGGCCAAGAGGGATGATGCCCAATGCCAAGCTTGGAACTGTGACCTTTGAGGTGGCAAAAGCGGTCAAAGAGATCAAGGCTGGAAAGATAGACTTCAAGGTGGAAAAAGCGGGGATTGTTCATGCCCCGATGGGGAAGGTTTCTTTCGGGGCCCGCAAAATTCTGGAAAATGTTGCGGCTTTCATGGACACCGTCATGAGGTTGAAACCTCCTGCGAGTAAGGGAACCTACGTGAAGAGTATCGCTCTTTCTACGACAATGGGACCGGGGATCAAGGTGGATCCCGGGTATGTCAAGGATCTCAAAGAGCTTTCAGCGTAGCGAACATCGATAACCATTTGCGGGGAAAAGCCCCGCATTTATCAGTCGAAGACCGTGGGTGCTCATTTTCCGTCCCTTTGGGGCGGAAAGCGTGAAGGCTTAAACGAATACCGAAAGGTTCGAGCCTACCGAGACTGATCATTCGTGATCCGGAGATGCTGCCCAACCCTGACTTCGACTCCGTTTTCAAGAATTTCTGGTGAAAAGGGAGGTGATGGAGACTTGAAAAGAGAAGAAAAAGAGGCTTTGGTCGCCGATATGGCGGAACGACTCAAGAGGGCTCAAGCCACATACCTTGTGGACTACCAAGGTCTTACCGTGGAAATCATGAACGCCTTGCGCAAAGATCTCAGGAAGAACAAGGCTGAATTCCAGGTAGTGAAGAACCGTCTTTTGAAGCTGGCCTGCAAAGAAACCGGTGCCTCGGCAATCAAGGAGCATTTTGTCGGTCCCTGTGCGCTGGCAATCAGCTATGACGACGTTGTAGCGCCGGCCAAAGTGCTTGTCGCTTATGCGAAGAAGTCGGATCGTTTGAAACTGAAGGTCGGCGAGATCGGCGGCAAAATGTTTGATCAGGAAGGTGTCAAACGAGTCGCTGAGCTTCCCGCGAGGGAGGTCCTTCTGGCGCAGGCCCTTTCAGCCATGCAGGCGGTGCCCGGATCATTGGTGAGAGTGCTTCACGGCGTCGTTGCCAATCTGCTCTATGTGCTCAAAGCCATTGAGACTAAAAAGAGTGAAGCATAAAGGTTTATAGAATTCCCTTACAGACTATTGAACATGGAGGATAATGAAGGATATGGCAGAAAATATAACGAAACAAGACGTGGTTGAGTTTATTTCAAACATGACCGTACTGGAGCTTTCGGAGTTCGTTAAAGAACTGGAGGAAAAATTCGGGGTTACCGCTGCCGCTCCGGTGGCCATGATGGCGGCCCCGGCTGCGCATGCGCAAGAGGAGGCCGTTGAACAAACGGAATTCGACGTGGTTCTTGCCGCCGTGGGGGAGCAGAAGATCCAGGTGATCAAGGAGGTCCGGGCTATCACGGGCTTGGGTCTCAAGGAAGCGAAGGCCTTGGTGGACGGCGCACCCGGCAAGGTGAAAGAAGGCGTTTCCAAGGAAGAGGCGGAGAAGGTGAAAGCGCAGTTGGAGCAAGCGGGAGCCACTGTGGAGGTCAAGTAGAGACCACGGTGAATTTAGCCTCCTTGGCTCATAATCTCTCACTCACTTATTCCATGAGTGGGGCATGAGAGGAAAGCGTCCTGAAGCGTGTTTATTTTCAATTTATTGTAGAATTTCCAAGACGTTCCATTAATGAGAGGATTTGATGAAAGGAAACGGCGGCGCGGTACACCGGACAAGAAGGAATTACGGGAAAATCGAGAAAGTTATCGATATCCCGAACCTGATAGAGATTCAAAGAGACTCCTACGATCGGTTTCTCCAAAAAGATGTTCAACCTGAGGGCCGGAAAGATATGGGTCTCCAGGGAGCTTTTCGGAGTGTTTTTCCGATTAGCGATTTCAGCGGATCTTCCTCCCTGGAATTTGTTAAATACACGTTCGAGCAGACGAAATATGGGGAAGAAGAGTGTCTGAGCAAGGGCCTTACGCACGAAGCGCCCTTAAAGCTGACCGTCCGACTGCTGGTCTTTGACACCGATCTCACCGAGGGGACCAAGAGCATCCGTGATATCAAGGAGCAGGAGATTTACTTCGGCACCATCCCTATGATGACCGATCGGGGGACCTTTATTGTGAATGGAACGGAGCGGGTCATTGTGAGCCAACTCCATCGATCGCCCGGTGTTTTTTTTGATCACGACAAAGGCAAGACCCATGCGAGCGGCAAGTTGCTTTACTCAGCCCGGATCATCCCCCTACGGGGGTCCTGGCTTGATTTCGAGTTCGATCCCAAGGATCTGCTCTATGTGCGCATCGATCGGCGGCGCAAGTTTCCGGTGACGACCTTTCTGAAGGCGCTGGGTTACTCGTCCAAGGAGATTCTCTCCACCTTCTACGATACGGAGACATTAGTTTTCCGGGACGGTGAATGGATGAGGGAGGCCAAGCTGGAGAATTTGTTCCGAAGCAAGATTACCAAGGAGATCATCCATCCCAAAACAAAGAAAGTGCTTGCCAAAGAGGGAGAGAAATATACGAAGAGGCTCCATGGCATGATCGAATCGGCCGGGATTACCCATGTTCCTGTCAGCATGGAGACCATGCCCGGCAAGATTCTTGCCAATGATGTTGTGGATCCTGCCACCGGCGAAATTCTTGCCGGCGGCAACCAGCCTGTTACCGGCGATCTTCTGAGCGAAATGGAGGAAAAGGGAATCGCGGAGATGGAATGTCTCGTTCTTGACGCCCATGGCGTGAGCACCACAATCAGAGACACCATGCTTCTAGACAAGATCGAGGCCAGCGACGAAGCCGTGCTCGAACTGTACAGGAAGATGAGACCAAGCAGTCCGCCGACACAGGAAGTGGCCGGGAATTTCTTTAACAGCCTTTTTTTCAACATGGCGACCTATGATCTTTCCTCTGTAGGAAGGCTCAAGCTGAACTACAGGCTCGAGCTGGATGTGCCCCTGGAGCAGCGTACCCTGAGAAAGGAAGATATCACGGCTACAGTGAAGGAGTTGATTCGCTTGAAGAACTCGGAAGCCATGGTTGATGACATCGACAACCTCGGAAATCGGAGGGTGAGAGCTATCGGCGAACTTCTTGAAAACCAGTACCGGATCGGTCTGGTCAGAATGGAGAGGGCGATCAAGGAAAGAATGAGCCTCCAGGAAATCGAAACCCTCATGCCTCATGATTTGATCAACTCCAAGCCTGTGTCAGCCGTGGTGAAGGAGTTTTTTGGAACCAGTCAGTTGTCTCAGTTCATGGACCAGACGAACCCCCTTTCCGAAATAACCCACAAACGGAGATTGAGCGCTCTTGGTCCCGGAGGGCTGACAAGAGAAAGGGCGGGTTTTGAAGTCCGGGACGTTCATCCGACTCATTATGGACGAATATGCCCGATTGAGACGCCCGAAGGGCCTAACATCGGCCTCATCGTCTCCTTGAGTACGTATGCGAGAGTCAATGAGTTCGGTTTTATTGAGACCCCGTACCGGGAAGTGGAAAAGGGAGTTGTAAGTAGGAATATCCAGTTTCTCTCAGCTCTGGATGAAAAGGAGTTTCCCATTGCCCAGGCAAACGCGCCTTTGGATAAAAAAGGAAAATTTGTCAGGGAAGAAGCGGCGGTGCGTATTGCAGGAGAGGCGAGCAAGGTTCCCGTTCAGGGTATTAAATATATGGACGTCTCACCCGACCAGCTTGTGAGCGTCTCGGCTTCTTTGATTCCTTTTCTGGAGCATGACGACGCCAACAGGGCATTAATGGGATCCAACATGCAACGGCAGGCCGTTCCCTTGTTGAATGCCAAGGCGCCCATCATCGGAACAGGCGTTGAGAGTGTGGTCGCCCGAGATTCCGGCGTATCAGTCATCGCCCGCAGAGACGGGGTGGTGGAGGATGTGGACGCATTGAGAATCGTCGTTCGCTCTATGGAAGGTCTTGATGAAGGAGACGAAGTTGAGATTTACAAGCTCATCAAGTATCAGAAGTCCAATCAGAACACCTGCTACAATCAAAAGCCCATTGTGCGCAAGGGCGACAGGGTGAGGAAGGGCCAAATAATAGCGGACGGTCCGGCCACAGAGATGGGTGAACTGGCTCTGGGGCAAAACGTCATGGTGGCTTTCATGTCTTGGGGCGGGTACAATTTTGAGGATTCCATCATTGTCAGCGAGCGCGCGGTCCAAGAAGATGTTTACACCTCCATCCACATCGAGGAATTCGAGGTAGTCTCCAGGGATACCAAGTTGGGCAAGGAGGAGATCACCAGGGATATACCCAATGTGGGGGAAGAGGCGCTCAAGTACCTGGATGAAAGCGGGATAATAAAGATAGGCGCCTACGCAAGACCGGGGGATATTTTGGTGGGGAAGATCACCCCGAAGGGAGAGACCCAGCTTTCTCCGGAAGAGAAGCTTCTGAGGGCCATCTTCGGGGATAAGGCCGGTGACGTGAAGGATTCCTCGCTTAAAGTACCGCCCGGGGTGGAAGGCATCGTCATAGACACGAAGGTCTTTTCGAGAAGGGGCGTAGAAAAAGATGAGCGGAGCCTCTCCATTGAACGAGAGGAAAAGGCCGGACTGGAAAAGGACAAGAGGGACCAAATCCAAATCATTGAAAGAAGTGCCAGGGGCAAGCTACGGGAAATTCTCCTGGACAAGAAATTAAAAACCAACCTCAGGGACAAAAAGACGGGGAAGCTTCTTTGCAGCACCCGGAAGGTGATCGGCGAGGAGGAGATCGCCAAGCTTCCCGTGGAAAGCTGGGCGGGTGCTGATGTAAAGGCCTCCATGGATGAGATTGAGAAAATGGAGGACATTGTTCAACGCTACATCCAGAGAATCACCCGGATCAAATCTCATTTCGACGAGCGGGTGGAGAGACTCAGCCAGGGAGATGAGCTCGCGCCGGGTGTGATCAAAATGATGAAGGTCTATGTGGCCGTCAAGCGTAAACTCGCCGTCGGCGACAAGATGGCTGGCCGCCACGGCAATAAGGGTGTCCTGTCAAGGATTCTCCCTGTGGAAGACATGCCTTACTTCAGCGATGGAACACCGGTTGATATCGTATTAAACCCCCTCGGGGTGCCTTCAAGAATGAACGTAGGCCAGGTTTTGGAAGCCCATCTGGGATGGGCCTCCCGTCAGTTGGGCAGACAGGTGGGAGAACTCCTTGAATCGATGAAGGACGTGGGCGCAGTAAGAAAAAAAATGGCGGACATTTTTTCACCCGAAGAGTACAGGCGTATTTTTACGGACATGGATGATGCGGAAATGCTCGCCAAAGCCGGTATGATGAAAGATGGTGTTCATATGGCTTCTCCCGTATTTGACGGCGCCGAGGAGGAAGAGATCAAAAAGTGCTTGGCCAAGGCCGGCGTTCCCGTGACGGGGCAGGCTGTTTTGTACGACGGTCGAACCGGAATCCCCTTTGATCAAGAGGTCACCGTAGGGATGCTCTACGTCATGAAGCTCCACCACCTTGTGGATGACAAGCTGCACGCTCGCTCTATCGGACCTTATTCGCTTGTGACTCAGCAGCCTCTTGGTGGAAAAGCGCAGTTCGGCGGTCAGAGGCTGGGAGAGATGGAAGTGTGGGCTATGGAGGCCTATGGGGCGGCGTATTCACTTCAGGAATTCCTGACCGTGAAATCGGACGATGTGGCCGGCAGGACGCGCATGTACGAGAGGATCGTTAAGGGAAACAATATCCTGGAAGCCGGGCTCCCGGAGAGCTTCAAGGTCCTCTTGAAAGAGTTATTGGCCTTGGGGCTGGATGTCCAGCTTTCCGAAGACACCCAGGAGTAAGAGGGATATCTATCCGTGGCAGGAGGTCTCTGCCGTAACGACAAGGCACGTGTAAAATAAGGAGATAAGAGTGGAAGAGCTGTACAATTTTTTTGCAAAACCTAAGGATCCTTCCAGCTACAATGCCGTGAAGATCTCCTTGGCGTCGCCTGAGAAGATCAGGGAACGGTCATACGGGGAGGTCAAAAAGCCTGAGACGATCAACTATCGAACGTTCAAGCCTGAGAGGGACGGTCTCTTTTGTTCCAAAATTTTCGGTCCTATCAAGGACTACGAATGCAACTGCGGAAAGTACAAAAGAATGAAGCACCGCGGCATTGTTTGTGAGAAATGCGGGGTGGAAGTCATTCAGTCGAAGGTGCGACGGGAGAGGATGGGGCACATCGAACTGGCTTCTCCGGTTGCCCACATTTGGTTCTTGAAGTGCCTTCCCTCCAAGATCGGGAATCTCGTTGACCTCACCCTAAAGGATCTGGAACGGGTTCTCTACTTTGAAAACTACATTGTCATCGATCCCAAGGACACTCCTTTGCAGAAGGGTATGCTTCTAACGGATGAACAGTTGCTGCGGGCCAGGGAGGAGTACGGCCAAAGGTTCCAGGCCGGAATCGGTGCGGAGGCCATTCAGGCCATGCTGCGGGAGCTGGATCTTGAGGAGCTCTCTGCGGCTCTCAGGGCCGACATGATTGAGACGCGTTCTGATGCAAAAAGAAAAAAGCTCGCCAAGCGTCTTAAGGTGATCGATGCTTTCAGGGAATCCAAGAACCGGCCCGAGTGGACCATTCTAAATGCCATTCCGGTCCTGCCTCCCGACCTTAGACCCCTGGTGCCGCTGGACGGCGGGCGCTTCGCCACCTCCGATCTTAATGACCTCTACCGGAGGGTGATCAACAGAAACAACCGGCTCAAGAGGCTCCTTGAACTCAACGCTCCGGACATCATCGTCCGGAACGAAAAAAGGATGCTCCAGGAGGCGGTGGACGTGCTTTTTGACAATGGGCGTCGGGGAAAGGTGGTGACCGGCGCCAACAAAAGGCCCTTTAAATCCCTGAGCGACATGCTCAAGGGGAAACAGGGGAGGTTCCGACAGAACCTCCTAGGCAAAAGGGTGGACTATTCGGGTCGATCCGTTATTGTGGTGGGCCCCGACCTTCGCTTGCATCAGTGCGGCCTTCCCAAAAAAATGGCTTTGGAGCTTTTCAAGCCTTTCATCTACAACAAACTCGACGAAAAGGGGATTGCTTCAACGATCAAATCCGCTAAGAAGATGGTGGAAAAGGAGACGCCTGAGGTTTGGGATGCTCTGGACGAGGTGGTGCGGGAGTACTGCATTCTGCTGAACCGGGCACCGACCCTCCACCGTTTGGGCATCCAGGCCTTCGAGCCGATTCTGATCGAGGGCAAGGCGATCCAGCTCCATCCTCTGGTCTGCACGGCCTTCAATGCGGATTTCGACGGGGATCAGATGGCCGTCCACGTACCCCTTTCGATCGAAGCGCAAATCGAGGCAAGGGTTCTGATGATGTCCACGAACAACATCCTTTCCCCTGCCAACGGAGATCCCATCATCGTTCCAAGTCAGGATATTGTTCTTGGTATCTATTATTTGACGCGTGAAAGGCCCATGAGCAAGGGGGAGGGTAAGGCCTTTTCCAGCTCGGAGGAACTTAGGATGGCCCATGATGCAGGAGAGCTGGACCTGCACGCAGCGATCAAGGTGAGAATCGACGGGAAAATGGAGGAAACCACAACGGGAAGGGTGATCCTGTACGAACTCCTGCCGGAAAGGTTGCCCTTTTCCCTGCTAAACCGGGTGATGAACAAGAAGGAACTGCGAATTCTTATCAACGAGTCATACAGAAGGCTTGGAATCAAAGCAACGGTTATCTTATCCGACAGGCTCAAGGACATCGGGTACCGTTACGCGACCCTTTCGGGTATCTCCATTTCCATGAAAGATATGACCATTCCTTCTCGGAAGGCGGCTATCATCGACAAGGCTGAAAAGGAAGTGAAGAGGATTGACGATCAGTACAAAACCGGTCTCATTACCGACGGGGAAAAGTACAACAAAGTGGTGGATATCTGGGCTCAGGCTACGGAGACGATCGCATCGGAGATGATGAGCGAGATGGCTGTGGAGGAGATCAAAGGCTCGGAAGGGATGACCGTTAAGACCACCAGCTTCAACCCCATCTTCATGATGTCGGATTCGGGAGCCAGAGGCAGCAAGGATCAGATGAGACAGTTAGCCGGTATGCGAGGGCTGATGGCTAAACCCTCGGGCGAGATCATTGAAACGCCCATTACCTCAAATTTCAGGGAAGGTCTCACGGTTCTGCAGTATTTTATATCCACTCATGGCGCCAGGAAAGGCCTGGCTGATACGGCACTCAAGACGGCCAATTCCGGCTACTTGACACGTAGATTGGTGGATGTGGCGCAAGATACGGTGATTACCGAGGAGGACTGCGGAACCGTGGACGGCATTTTCGCTTCCTCCCTGGTTGAAGGAGGGGAGATCATCCAGCGGGTCGGAGATCGGGTTTTGGGTAGGGTTTCCTTGGAGGACATCTACGATCCTGTTACAGGAGAACTCCTTGTTCGGGCCAATGATGAAATCAATGAAGAACGGGTTGCGAAAATCCAGGGCGCAGGCCTGGAAAGGGTGCGAATCCGTTCCGTGTTGACTTGCCAGGCAAAACGGGGTGTTTGTAAGAAGTGTTACGGCAGGGACCTGGCTCATGGTCACGAAGTGAACATCGGCGAGGCCATTGGAATCATTGCCGCCCAATCAATCGGAGAGCCTGGAACCCAGTTGACTATGAGAACGTTCCACATAGGGGGCACGGCCAGCAAAAGGGTGGAACAGACCACTATTGAGTCCAGGAACGGTGGGATTGTCTCTTTCCAGCATTTGAAAACGATTCAAAATGTCGAAGGCCACTCCGTGGTGATGAATCGTAACGGTGAAATCGCGATTTTGGGCAAAGGGGGCAGAGAAGTCGAGAGATATCCTATTATTTACGGCGCGGTCCTCAAGGTGCGCGACGGCGAAGACATTCAGCCCCATCAAACCCTGGCGGAGTGGGACCCGTTTAATATCCCCATTTTGACCGAAGTGGCCGGCATGGTCAAGTTCGGCGATATTTTGGACGGTGTCACCATGCAGGAGAAACGAGACAAGGTGACCGGCAAAATCAGTCGTGTTATCGTGGAATCACGGGAACTTGATGCACGGCCGAGGATCTCAATCAAGAGCATTGACGGCGGAACTTCGGTCATTCCGGGGACGGCAAAGAGCCTGGCCCGGTATCATCTGCCGATCAATGCGATCATTATGGTGAATGAAGGGGATAGCGTATCGCCGGGAATCGTCCTTGCGAAGATTCCGAGAGAGACGACCAAAACCAAGGATATTACCGGGGGGCTTCCAAGGGTGGCCGAGCTTTTTGAAGTCCGGAAGCCGAAGGAAAACGCCATTCTCAGCGAAATTGACGGAACCGTTTCTTTTGGCCAGTACACAAAGGGGAGAAGAAAGGTCACGATCACCCCGGAAATCGGCGAGTCCCTGGAGTATCTTATTCCGAAGGGCAAGCATGTCAGTGTTCTCGAAGGCGACTACGTGAGGGCGGGAGAACCGCTCATGGACGGATCAGCCAACCCCCACGATATTTTAAGGATCAGAGGCACCAAGGCCTTGGCCAAGTATCTGGTGGATGAAGTACAGGAAGTCTATCGTCTTCAGGGCGTGAGCATAAACGATAAGCACATCGAGGTCATTGTCAGGCAGATGCTGAGACAGGTCACCGTTACGGAGGCGGGTGACTCCAACTTTCTTTTGGGGGAACATGTGGAGCGGTGGCGCTTTGAAGATGAAAACCGGAAGATCATCGAGGCCGGAGGCAAGCCGGCTACTGCGGAACCTCTTCTGTTAGGCATCACCAAGGCTTCGCTGAGCACGGAGAGCTTCATCTCCGCCGCCTCTTTCCAGGAGACTACCAAGGTGCTTTCCGACGCGGCGGTGGCGGGAAAGGTGGATTATCTAAAGGGGCTCAAAGAGAACGTGATTATGGGGCGGCTGATTCCTGCCGGTACAGGTTTGCCTTCTTACAGGAACTTAGATATTCAAGTGGCTGAAGAAAATATTTGATTACTGTCTATTATTTTCTTGACAACAACCGAGGTAGGGAATATAAAAAAAAATTTTTAGGTTTCAATTCGCCCGTGCCGGGAAGCAGGGCGACTACAAGAATAGAAAGCTAGAGGATGTCTTTATGCCAACGATCAATCAGCTCATTCGAAGGCAACGGGAACAGTCGAAGAAAAAAAATAAAACGCCGGCATTACAGGCCTCTCCACAAAAAAGAGGGGTTTGTGTCAGGGTTTATACCACGACGCCGAAGAAACCCAATTCCGCATTGAGAAAGGTTGCCAGGGTGAGATTGACCAATGGAATCGAGGTAACTTCATACATTCCCGGAGTCGGTCATAACCTGCAGGAGCACTCGGTGGTTTTGATTCGCGGGGGCCGTGTGAAGGACCTACCGGGAGTCAGGTATCATATTATCCGGGGAACCATGGATACATCGGGAGTGGATGATCGCCGGCGCGGGCGGTCCAAGTACGGCGCCAAGAAACCTAAGGGGATCTAAAGGGGAGTTTTATGCCGAGGAAGAGGGTTGTCGTCAAACGAGAGATTGCTTCTGATCCAAGATACAATAGCGTACTGGCCGCGAAATTCGTAAGTTGTCTCCTGAGAAAGGGCAAAAAAAGCACGGCTCAAGCTATTCTTTATGGTGCTTTTGATTTGATCAAAGAGAAAATTAAGGAAGATCCGCTGACCGTATTCCAGAAGGCCGTTTCAAATGTAAAGCCTCTTGTGGAGGTGAGATCAAGGCGGGTGGGGGGCTCCACTTACCAGGTTCCTACGGAAGTGAGAGCATCAAGGGGACAAGCCCTTGCGTTGCGGTGGATCATTTCCTTTGCCAAGGCGCGAGGCGAAAAGAGTATGGCATCCAAACTGGCCGGTGAGTTGCTGGACGCTGCGTCGGGGAGGGGTGCTGCGGTCAAGAAAAGGGAAGACACACATCGCATGGCTGAAGCCAACAAGGCTTTTGCCCATTATCGCTGGTAAGAGAGTCGTTTCGCCCTGTTTTTTCATAGGTCACGGAAGAGGGAAGCATTCCCGGGGAACACAAGGAGGTAAGTGATGGCGAAGAAGAAGTTTGAGAGGAAGAAGCCGCATGTGAATGTGGGGACGATAGGGCATATTGATCATGG
>JAFGDM010000027.1 GCA_016932115.1 Deltaproteobacteria bacterium
AATAAGACCCTCTAAAACGAAGATATGCATTACTATCAATAGGTTATCTCACATTTAAGGGCTATTTTTCTAGGAACTTGAGTCTAGGTAATAACGGCGCCGGGAAAACAACCATCCTCAACGCCGTAGCCGGCCTGATTCGCTCTGCCTCAGGCTCCATGCGTTTTCTCAACAAAGAGATAACTCGGCTCCCCGCTTATGAAATTGTCAGACTGGGGCTCTCGTTGGTTCGTGAAGGCGGCAAACCTTTCACCGAAATGACCGTCCATGAAAACCTCTTGATGGGAGCCTATGCACCCGTTCCTTGGAAAAGAAAGGAAGAAACAGTTAAAAGAGTCGAGGCTTTTTTCCCACTCTTGAAGCAGCGGGCTCAACAGCTCGCCCGCACGTTGAGCGGAGGAGAGAGGCAGATGCTGGGCATGGGAAGGAGTTTGATGTCGACACCGACCCTTTGCATGTTCGACGAGCCTTCTTATGGCTTAGCCCCTATCATGGTGAAAAAACTCTTCAAATACATTCAAGCTCTCAAGGAACAAGGGATAACCATCTTGGTGGTGGAGCAAAATATCCGGCACGCCCTCGACGTCGCTGACCGTGCCTATGTGTTGGAAAACGGCCGAATCGTTCTGGAAGGGAAAAGCTCGGAGCTGATCGAAAATGACCACATACAAAAAGTGTATCTTGGCTTGTAATGAAGTAGAAAGGGTTTTTTACAGGCGAGTCACGACGCTTCTGCTCTTCTCGGATAAGACTCGCTTCCGGAAAGTGGTGAGAATCACCTCAAAGCCGAATCGTTTTTATCATAGCTCAAGCGAGTATCAAAGAGGGCGTTTCCAAAAGCGCCTTAACACGAGCAAGGAATCGAGCGGCGAGCGCTCCATCCACCACCCGATGATCCACCGAGAGAGAGAGCCTGAAGCACGGCCTTACCCTGATCTTCCCCTCAACTACCACAGGTTTAGGAATTACCGCACCCACTGCCAGAATAGCCCCTTCCGGTGGGTTCAGGATTGCATGAAAACCCTCCACACCGAACATTCCCATGTTGCTGATGGTGAAGGTTCCTCCTTCATACTCATGGGGAAGAAGTTTTCTGTTCCGGGCCTTGCCGACCAGTTCTCGCGTTTCGTCGCCGATTTGGCGAATTGACTTACGGTCTGCATCAAGGATGACCGGCACAAGCAGACCGTCCTCCACTGCGACGGCCACCCCGATATGGACCCTCTTGTGTAGCCGAATTCGATCCCCAAGGAAACTGGCATTCACCATGGGAAACTCCTTCAACCCATGGGCCACGATCTTGACCATGATGTCGTTTAATGAAATTTTCCCCCCGGCCTCTTCCCCTGCCCTCTCCAGCTTCTCCTTGAGTTCCATCAGCGCGGTTGCGTCGGCGGTGAGGTCCACGTAGAAATGTGGGGCGGTGCTTTTGCTCTCCTGGAGTCGCCGGGCGACGATCTTCCTCATAGCCGTCACCTCCAGGTCTTCATAGGCAGGCATTTCAGGTTGCTGCTCCTGCTTCTCCTCTGCCCTGACAAGGGTCGCCGCCACACCGGATCTTTCTTCCATTGCCTTTTCCACGTCTTCCCGCGTGATACGGCCCCCTGGGCCTGTCCCCCGAACGGATTGTATGTCTATACCCGCCTCGGAGGCAATTTTCCGGGCGAGGGGGGAGATTTTCCGTCTGGCCCCCTTCTCTTCCGACGGAACAGGTTCTTTCTCATGCGTGGAAGGCGCGGCCGACGACCCCGCTTCGACTACCGAGGCGATATCTTCATCCATCCGCTCGGAAAAAATGGCAATAGCCGTATGTACGGGGGCCTCCGCTTTCTCGGGAACCAAAATTTTGCGGAGAAACCCGGAAGTCAGGGATTCGACCTCCACAACAACCTTGTCTGTTTCCACTTCAAAAAGGATTTCTCCCTTCCTAACATACTCCCCTTCCTTCTTGTGCCATTTGACTACCTTGCCCTTTTTCATGGTGGAACTGAGGGAAGGTAGGCGGATAACCGTGAGCATAAGCTTCCTCTTTCTATGACTTCCGGCAACGGGGTTTCTTGATTCCGGGGATCATAAAAGACCTCGAACAGCCTGAGCGATCTTGTCCGGATTCGGGATCACCGCTCGGTACAAGGGCGCCGCGTAGGGAATTGGGGTATCAATTCCCGCAATCCTTTGAATCGGCGCATCAAGGTAATCAAAGGCCTTTTCAACGATGAGGGCTGCGATTTCAGCGCCGAATCCACCGGTCTTACAGGCCTCATGGACAATGACAGCCCTGCCGGTCTTCTTAACGGAAAAAATGATCGTGTCAAGGTCCAAAGGATTCAAAGTTCGTAAATCGACCACCTCTGCATGAATCCCCTCCTCTTCCAGGAGACTGGCGGCTTCCAGGGAATCCAGCACCATTTTGGACCATGTGATGATTGTGACGTCTTTGCCTTCCTTCTTAATATCCGCCTTTCCGATAGGGACGAGGTAGTCGCCTTCGGGAATAGGCCCCTCGGTTTGGTAAAGCAGCTTGTGTTCGATAAATATGATGGGGTTGTCGTCCCGAATTGACGTTTTGAGAAGGCCCTTGGCATCCGATGGGGTCGACGGCATGACGACCTTTAGACCAGGGATATGGGTATGCCAGGCTTCGAGGCTTTGGCTGTGCTGTGCTGCGTCCCCGAACCCCACTCCCCCTTGGGTGCGGATCACGAGAGGAACAATAGCCTGACCCCCGGTCATAAAATGAAACTTAGCGACCTGGTTGGCGATCTGATCCATGGCCACGCCTGTAAAATCCACAAACATGATCTCCGCGACCGGTCTCAAGCCGACCAGGGCCGCTCCCAGAGCCGCCCCTACGATCGCCACTTCTGAAATAGGGGTGTCGAAGACCCTTGAAGGCCCGAATGTTTCCCAGAGTCCGGCTGTCGCCTGAAAAACCCCTCCCATTCGCCCCACATCCTCTCCCATCAGGAATACGTTTCCGTCACGAGTCATTTCTTCCCGAAGGGCTTCGATGACTGCTTCGCGATAACTCATCACCCTCATGGCAGATCTTCCCCTTTACTGTTCCTGGTTCTCGTTGGAGACTCGTAGTACACGCCCCTTAACATACCGTCAACGTCGGCGGGGTTACTTTCTTGGGCATAACGAAACGCCTTCTCGACTTCTTCCTTCACCTCCCGATGAATGACGTCGATCTCTTGCTGGTCGATTTCTCCACTCCCGAGCATGTCCCGTGCGAGATTGCCTATGGGGTCCCGTTCCTCTTTCCAGTGCCTCACTTCTTCGTCCGGGCGATATTTGCCGTCATCGGCGGTGAAATGGCCTCCCCATCGGTAGGTCTGACATTCAAGTAGGGTGGGGCCTTCTCCTTTGCGGGCGCGCGCTGTGGCCTCGATGCATGCCTTTCGCACCGCCAGCACATCATTGCCGTCCACGCAGACACCGGGGATTGCGTATCCGGCACTGCGATCGGCCAGGCTCCTCAGAGCGCATGCATTCTTGATGGATACCGAAATACCGTAGAGATTATTTTCGCAGACGAAGACGACGGGCAGCTTCCAGGTGGAAGCCAGGTTGACGGCCTCGTGAAACGCCCCTGTGTTTATGGTTGCATCTCCAAAGAAGCAGAGTACCACATGGTCCAAACCTTTATAGCGAAGTGCAAAGGCAGCGCCCACGGAAATGGGAACCCCGGCCCCGACAATCCCATTGGCCCCTAAGATACCTATAGTCATGTCGGCGATGTGCATCGAACCTCCCCTCCCGCGGCAGTATCCGGTCTCCTTGCCCAAGAGTTCGGCAAACATGCGCCCCATGTCCGCGCCTTTGGCGATTAGGTGGCCATGCCCTCTGTGGGTGCTGGTGATGTAATCTTCTTTTCTGAGATCATACATGCAGCCGGCCGCTATAGCCTCTTCCCCAATGTAAAGATGCAGGACTCCATAAGTAAGCCCCTGATTGAACGAAATGAAGCTCTGCTCTTCAAAGGCGCGTATCCTTACCATCAATCTGTATAAATCAATCTTTTCCTGTTTTCTTACCTGCATGCTCCCCCCCCATGAAAGATAGTCTGTGACGCTCACGACGCGCTCCGGTGAATCAAAAAAAAACAGGGCGTCGACCGCCTCTATGTCACAAGGGGCTGTCCGGGTTCTTATGCGGCCCGCCAGCGGGTCGAAAAGGAAACCCCGCTAGATCAAAGACTTCACCATCCCGCCGTCCACGTTGATTGCCTGGCCTGTGATGAATTTCGCGCGGTCCGAGGCCAGGAACGCCACCATATTAGCTATATCCTCGGGCTCGCCGTGGCGCCCCAGGGGAATGTTCTGCTCGGCGAACCATTTCATGGCCTGTGGGACCGTCATGCCCAACTGCTTGCCCAGGCTTTCGGCCATCTGGCCGGGACCCTCCCAAAGAGGCGTTCGGATGGGTCCGGGACAAACGGCATTCACAAGGATGTTATCCTTGGCCAGGTAATTGCTGAAGTCCTTTGTGACCATAATGAGGGCCGCCTTGATGGCATCATAATCCAGCAAGCCCCCCGGCTGTTTTCCAAAAATGGAGGAGATGTTGATAATCCTTCCCCAACCGTGCTTCCTCATGTACGGGACGACCAACCTGCTCAACTGGATGGGCCCAAAGAGCATGAGATCCGCGTGGCGCCGAAACACGCCCAATGGGAGTTCCAGCGGATCACTCTTCGGGCCGACGCCGGCGTTGTTCACAAGGATGTCAATTCTCCCGAACTGTTTGGCCGTCTGGGATACTAAATTATCATTTCCTTCCTCGTTGGTGACATCGGACTGGACGGCCAGCACCTCGACCCCTTTGGACTTAACTTCTTTAGCCGACAACTCCAGGGGGTCCTTGCTTCGGCCGCACATGGCTATACCGCAACCTTCCTCCGCAAGAGCCAAGGCAATGGCCTTGCCGATGCCCTGACCCGCCCCGGTGACCAATGCGACCTTTCCTCTCAATCCGAGATCCATTGTACCCTCCTTTTGTCTGGAATGGTGATGCCTCTTTTTTAATCCTTAAACGGGAAGATTCTCGTCGTCTTCTAAGCATTCGGCAGCTTAATAATTCATAGCTTCGCACCCGTTAAAAGTCAACGGAATTTAAAAGGGTGCGATTGGAAAAGAATGAAAATCTTCATGAAATCCTGAAGCTTGGGCCGAAGGAGACGCCTGAAGATCTTCATTGGAAAGGTTTATGATAAGCCCATACCGATTGTCCAACCCGGAAGCATACTCCGCCCCCCTTCGGAGGAAAATTTTTGTTGACAAATAGGAAACAGTCGGTTTTAGTAGGGCGATACGGTTAGACAACCACAATAAAGCCGGCCGCGTCACAGGATTTTGAGTTATCCGGGATGAACATCCTTTAACCGTTCTATTTCAGTAGATTTTAGATTTCTTCACTTTCGCCCCATAGTTGCCATACAAGACACAATAGTTCATTTCGACTCCTTAAAACGATCACGAGTGTGAGTAATGAACAAGAAGATTGTGATTTTAGGAACGGTGGATACCAAGGGCGAGCAACTCCTATTTTTGAAGGAAAGAATCGCCTCAAGAGAACACCAACCCATTCTGATGGATCTGAGCATGGGCGGTCACCCAAGCTTTCAAGCCGACATCACACCTCATGAAATTGCAAACCTTGTTGGTAAGAACCTGGAGGACCTCACCGCTTCAAGAGACCGTTTGTCCGTCACCAACGCGATGACTGCGGGTGCGCAGCAAAAAGCTCTGGACCTGCTCTCCCGAGGAAACCTTCACGGCATTGTTGCCCTGGGAGGGGCTACCATGGCCTTGATCGGATCCCGGGTCATGTCCAAACTGCCCTTCGGTATCCCAAAAGTCATTGCCACGCCGGCAGCCATGCCGGTATACGTGGGAAGATGGTTTGGAGCTACCGATCTCGTCGTCATGCAGTTGATCATGGAAATCGCCGGCATGAATGATTTGGTAAAAAACGCCCTGGTACAAGTTGCCGGCGCCGTCAGTGGGATGGTTGAGGAAGCTTATGATTACAGAGCGCTGAAACTCCCCTACCCTTCCATTGCCGTCACGGAGGTCGGATTCTCAGATCAATGTGCCAAGCACGTCGAAACCCTCCTTATAGAAAAAGGTTACGCTGTTTATCCCTTTCATGCAAACGGCACGAGTGATCGTGCGATGGATCGACTTATTGCTCAAGGGTTCTTCGACGGGGTCATCGAGATCGTCCCTGCGGGTCTCATCGAGGCAAAGTTCAAGGGGAATAGAGCCGCGGACATGGAGAGACTGGATGCGGCGGGCGCAAGAGGCATCCCCCAGGTCTGGGCACCTTGCTGCTTGAACCTCACAGGGGCCGGACCAACCCGGACCAACCGTGAAAAATATACCGCGTCGGGAAGGGTTCTAAATATAGATGAAATGAGAGCCATGGCTCGGTTCCCGAGGGACGAACTTCTGATCGGTGCCAAGCTTTATGCAGAAAAAATCAACAAGGCCAAGGGTCCCCTGAAGCTCGTGATTCCTCTGCGGGGTTGGTCCTCCCTGGATCGAGAGGGAAGCATTCTCTATGACCCTCAGGAAGATCGCATATTGGTGGATGAGATGAAAAAAAACGTCACCGTGCCTTTGGACATGGAAGAAATCGATGCCAATCTCGAGGATTTCACGATAGCGAAAGCTTTGGTGGACAGCTTGATTCGGTTCATAGAACGCGAGAAGAAGGACCGGAAATAAGCATTTCCGGATTCGTGTTATCGGCGCTCTCCAAAACGACGGAGCATTAAGCTGAGAGTTGATAACTCCGTCCATATGGACGGGCACTCATTGAACAAGGAGCAATGAGGTGAAACTCAAAGATAGGGTAGCTATTGTAACAGGAGCCGCCAGAGGATTAGGGAGAGCTTTTTCGTTGGCTCTGGCAAAAGAGGGAGCCAAGATCATGGCTGTGGATATCGCTGACTTTAGCGATACGATAAAGGAGATCGAGTCCTTGGGTGGAACGGCAAAAGGCCTCAGGGTAGACGTTTCAAGTGAAAAGGATACCCTGAAGATGGCTGAGGAAACCATCGGAGCTTTTGGGAGGATTGACATCCTGGTGAACAATGCCGCCATCATTTACAATCTGGTCCGTAAACCCTTCTATGAGATCGATCCTGATCTGTGGGATAAAGTGATGACCGTCAACGTCAAGGGACCCTGGCTTTGCACCAAGGCGGTATTCCCCCACATGAAGGCGCAGAAAAAAGGCAAAATCGTAAACCTTTCCTCGGAGACCTTTTTCACAGGGTCTAACGGTTTTGTCCACTATGTAGCCTCGAAAGGGGGAGTAGTCGGCTTAACAAGAGCTTTGGCCGTTGAATTGGGCCCGCACAACATTACGATCAATGCCATCGCTCCAGGCTTTACTGATACGGAAGCCAGCAGGTCCATCGCTGATGTCACAAAGTATGATATCAGCAGAACCCCGTTGAACCGGTTGCAGCAACCCAAGGACCTGCTTGGGGCGCTCATCTTTCTTGCTTCGGACGACAGTGACTTCATAACAGGGCAAGTCCTCTTAGTGGATGGCGGCCGCGTGATGCATTAGGGAGGGCGCAAGGCACAGGGCTCACGGCATTCATCAGACTCCGCTGACCCGTGGCTTTGCATCAGCATAACTGATAAGGGGAAGTTGTTCTTGTTTTGTCCGTTGTCATAGGCACCGGCGCTCAACAAAGGAATTCTAAGCCGTGCGCCTTGTGCCTACTTTAAGTTTCTAAGGAGGAAACCGATGAGTGACAAGAGTTACGATGCAATTGTCGCCGGTGGAGGGCACCACGGACTGATTATGGCCTGCTATCTGCAGCGGGCCGGGATGAAGACGGGTGTCTTTGAGCTGCAGTCTAAATTGGGAGGAGCCGTAACCAGTGAAGGGGGCCCGGTGCCCGGATTTCGTTTAAATCCGGGCGCCAATTGGACCCGCTTTTACGGGCACCCGGCGTACACGGATTTCAATTTGAGAGACAAGGGGCTGGAATACATCTTCCCTGACGAGAGCGAGGCTATGATCTTTGACAATGACACTTGCTTGGTCGGCTACTCGGCTCTCAAGGTGGTTGACCCGTTGACGGGAAAGACCGAGGTCTCTCAGGAGAATCTGCAAAAAACCCTGAACGAAATCAGGAGATTTTCAAAAAGGGACGCCGATACCGCGGAGGAGTTGTTCCGGAGGTACTTGAATAAATGGAAAAATGCATTTGGGAAGTACCGCTTCAGCCCTCCTGTTCCGTGGGGAATGAAAAATGAACTGGAGAAGCTGTGCGATGATCCGAAAGAAGGCTTCGACCCTATCTACCAGTTTATGACCAGCCAGCAATTAGCCTATGATCTTTTTGAAAGCGAAGAGCTCAGGACTTTGTTCATCCGGGCGGCAATGACCTCCTTTGGCGGCGCTCCTGATGATGTGATCGGCCTGCACGGTTTGGTTCATTCCCTTGGCCTCGTTCTTTCTTGGGAGCCGGCAGCCATTGCCAAAGGGGGAAGCCAGAGTGTAACGAACGCCCTTCAGAAGGCATTCATGGAAATGGGGGGAGAATTCTTTGTGCGCAGTGAGGTGGTTAAGCTTCTGATGGAGAACGGCAAGGCCAAGGGGATCCGCCTCGAGGATGGTACGGAAATAGAGGCAAAGCGCCTCGTGGTAAGCGGCCTCAGCGCCCTTCAAACAATCCGACTGATCGGCGAAGAGCATCTCGACAACAAGGTCGTCAGACGGGTCAAGAACATCCGATACAACAGGCACAATGTCATATGGGCGGTCCTTGCAATGCACGAACTGCCTCGGTACAAGGCTGCCTCCTTTAACTCAGATTGCGGGCCTCAACCCAGACTATACATGGGGCCGAGAAATGCGGATTATATGGCAAACAAATATCTCTCCGAAATATTGGTCAACGGAATCAGCAGCAAGCTTTTCATGTTCGTCGGAGCGGATACCATCTGGGATCCGGGAAGAGCCCCTGAAGGAAAACACATGATCGGGGTGGAGGAGTTTGCTGCGCCGACAAGGTTCTTCTCCGCCGCGAGATGGCAGGAGTTGAGGAAAGAATTTGAAGACGCCATCATTCGCCAGTGGCAGATCTATGCCCCCAACATGACCAGAGAAAACATCATCGGCTGCCGGGTGTTTACACCTTATGACGTTGAACTGCGGCGTCCCAATATGCATCAGGGATCCATCGCCGTGGGAGACATGATCGTATCGCAGATGGATAGGTTCCGGCCGACCCCCGAACTCTCCAACTATAGAACCCCTATTAAAAACTTTTATCTTTGTTCCGCCGCGACACACAACGGCGTGGGCACAGGCAGAGGATGCTCTTACAATTGTTACCGGATAATCCGTGAAGATTTCGGCCTGAACCAGTGAAAGGCTGAATATAAAAACGGGAACAATTTAGTATCATGTCTCAAAAATTGTGTGTCGTCT
>JAFGDM010000186.1 GCA_016932115.1 Deltaproteobacteria bacterium
ATTCGAATACGAACCGGCACCCCTGATCCTCGCCTTCGTGCTGGGACCCATGCTCGAATTAAATCTGCGCCAGACCCTCCTTATTTCGCAAGGAAGTCCTCTTATCTTCTTCACCCGCCCCATTTCCGCAGTCACCGTAACTTTCTCACTCCTCCTTCTGTCAACCTCATTCATCTCTTATTTCAGAAAAGCAAAATAGAAACTTTCAAGAAAAGATGATTGCCAGGAAGACAAAGAGCATTCTGCCTCTAAGAAGATGCCCTCTGAGGACAAACCAAACCCTCGGCTCCACGGTGGTTTGTAATGATTTACTTTGTTTCCGGCTCGCCGGCTTGAAGAGCTTCCTCCTTGGCTCGGTGTCTTATGATCTCCCCTTCGATCAAGTAAATCACCTCTTCGGCAATGTTGGTCGAATGATCGCCGACCCGTTCCAGATGTCGCGAGGTTGTGTAGAGGTTGATTAGATATCCTACATAATCCGGGTTCTTGCTCAGCATTTCCTTGATCCTGTCGTAGATCTCCCGGTGCATAAGGTCCACTTCATCGTCCAAGGTAAGTACTTTGAAGGCCAGGTCCAGGTCCAGGTCCACCAGAGCATCAAGGCTCAAGCGGAACATGGTGGCCGCTTTCTCGGCCATGACACTGAAATCAAAGGATAAATTCAGCTTCTTGCGGGTTGAAATATTCTGCACCCGGTTCGCGATATTGACCGCCTCATCGCCGATTCTTTCCAGATCGTTGTTGATCTTGATCACCGCGATCAAAAACCGGAGATCCACCGCCACGGGCTGGTGCAGCGCAAGAATCTTCAAGCATTCCTCCTCTACTTCCACTTCCAGCTCATCGATTTCATAGTCCCTGCGGATGATCTCTTGAGCCAGATCCGCATCCCAGTTCTCAATCGCCTTGATGGCCATTTTCAACCTCTCCTCCACCATGGCTCCAAGGTAAAGGATCCTTTTCTTGATCTTCTCCAATTCCCTTTGCAACCGTTTGGGCATCCGCTTACCTCCCTTCCCTTATCCAAACCGGCCCGTGATGTACTCCTCAGTCTGCTTAAGCTTAGGTCGAGTGAAGATGGTATCGGTCACCCCCGCTTCAATGAGCTTCCCCAGATAAAAGAAAGCTGTAACGTCCGATACTCTCGCTGCCTGCTGCATATTGTGGGTGACAATGATGATTGTGTAGCACTTTTTGAGATGATGGATGAGTTCCTCGATTTTTTGTGTGGCAATGGGGTCCAGTGCAGAAGCCGGCTCATCCATGAGCACCACCTCAGGTTCCACAGCCAGGGCCCTTGCAATACAAAGCCTTTGCTGCTGCCCGCCCGAAAGGCCCAGGGCCGAATCGTACAGCCTCTCCTTAACCTCTTCCCAGAGAGCTGCGTTTTTCAAGGTATCTTCCACCTTTTGCTCTATGGTTGAGCGGTCTTTGACTCCGTTGACTCTCAAACCATAGGCCACGTTCTCGAAAATGGTTTTCGGAAAAGGATTGGGCTTCTGAAAGACCATGCCCACACGCCGCCGAAGGCTGACCACATCCACCTTGGGATCGTAGATGCTTTCACCGTCGAGAAGAACCTGCCCTTCCGAACGACTGTAAGGGATCAGATCATTCATCCTGTTCAGACACCGAAGAAGAGTGCTTTTGCCGCACCCCGACGGACCGATAAGGGCTGTGACCTGATTGGCATAGAAATCCAGGGAGACATCCGTGAGAGCTTTTGATCCACCATAAAAGAAACTGAGGTTCTTGACCACCATTTTTTTCGCTCTGCCTTTATCCGCATCCATCCGTTCACCCCGTCCTTCTTTTTCGCAAACGGGCGCGATATATTATGGCTACCAGGTTTAGCCCGAGCACGAGAACAATCAACACAAGGGCGGTCCCATATTGAAGATGCCTCGTTTTTTCGATTTCCGTCCCCGCTGTGGCAAGAACATAGATGTGATAAGGCAAAGCCATGATTTCGTCAAAAATCGAAGTAGGAAGAGACGGAGTGAAGAACACAGCCGCCGTGAACATTATCGGGGCTGTTTCTCCGGCGGCCCGACTTATCCCCAGGATGGCGCCCGTCAGAACACCGGGCAAGGCTGCCGGTAGAACAACCCGGTAGATCGTCTGCCACTTGGTCGCGCCCAGACCCAAAGATGCCTCACGATATGTGTCAGGGACCGCCCTAAGGGCCTCTTCCGCAGATCCGATAATTACCGGCAGCGTTAGGGCTCCAAGAGTCAGGCACCCGGCGAGGATACTCACACCCATTTGCAGGTAAACCACGAAGAACGCCAATCCGAAAAGGCCGAAAACAACCGAAGGCACTCCAGCCAGGTTGTTGATTCCCAAACGAATCAGGCGAAGCACTCTGCCGGGGCGGGCGTATTCATGAAGATAAACGGCTGAAGCCACCCCGATCGGCAGAGCGACGATAATGGCGCCAAGGCTGAGGCAGAGCGTTCCCACGATACACGGTAGAATGCCCCCCTTGGTCATAGAATCGATGGGAGGCTCCGTCAAAAAACTCCAGTTGATCGCCCGGTAGCCTTTTGCCACCAGGAAGGAAACAATGATCATGAGCGCAATTGCATTGATCACTGCCGCGGCCTTGAAAAAAGCAAACATCACACGCTGGATGATCTTGCGCCTGCTCTGCACTCCCGCCCGGTCACCGGGATTCTCTCCGCTCCGGCCTCTCCCTCCCCCCGGAAGAGAAAGGCTCTTAAGCGCCTTTTTGCTTATTGAACCATCCGTCATTTACCAATCCTCGCCCACGGTGATTTACAGGGTTGCGGCACCGACCTGCCGGTACTTGTTTGAAACATGGTCCGCTACAAGATTAAATAGAAGGGTAAAGGCAAAAAGAACGATTCCGGTTGCAAACAGGGCGGAGTAATGGTCCCCGCGAAAGGGCGCTTCCGCCATCTCGGCTGCGATGCTTGCGGGAAGCGGCCTTACGGGGTCGAAAAGAGACGTGGGAATCATGCCCGCCCCTCCGGCTACCATGAGGACAACCATGGTCTCTCCCATTGCTCTCGACATGCCCAGTATCACCGCAGTAGAGATGCCCGAAATCGAGGCGGGAACAATGACTCTCCAGATAGTTTCCCAATGGGTGGCCCCTAACGCAAGGGATGCTTCCTTGAGCTCCTTGGGCACGCTAAAAATAGCATCCTCAGAAATGCTGCAAATGGTGGGTACCGACATAAAGGCCAGCATGAGGGCTGCATTGAAAAGATTGAGTCCGGTGGCCAGGTTGAATGTATTCTGAAGAAACGGTGCCACCACTACCATTCCGAAAAAACCGATCACGACCGACGGAAGTGCTGCCAGGAGTTCCACAATCGGTTTGACGATCTCCCTGAGACGGCTTGAGGCGATCTCCGCCAGGTAAGCTGCGGTCATCACACCCAGAGGGATGGAGATCAAGGAAGCAACAGCCGTCACGGCAAGAGAGGCCACAATAAGAGGGAAAATCCCGAATTCAGGGGGATCATAGGTGGGATACCAGTATTTCCCGAGAATGAACTCCTTCAACGAGACCTTTTCGAAAATGGGAACCCCTTCCATAAAAAGAAAGATAATAATAAGAGAGAGGGTGAGAATCGAGGCCGAGGCAACCGCGAAAAACAAGATTCGGATACTCTTTTCTTTCCTTCTCCGACTCTGACCGCTTCTTTGACTTGCTTTCAAGACAGTCCTTCCTCTTTCCCTCCCTCAAAAAGAGCGCCTCCTGAGACGACGCGGAGGCGCCTTGCCGGAAGGAATCTTGAACCTAATCTCGGCTCATTAGTATAGGGGCACAAACCCCGATTCCGCAACGTACTTTTGGCCTTTTTGAGGATTAAGAATGAAATTGATAAAGTTGAGCGTATCCCCCTCGGGCCAGCCTGCAGTGAACATATAGAGAGCCCGGCTGATGGGATAGGTCCCGTTCAGCGTTGTCTCCGGCGTCCCGGTAATGTTGTCCACCTTGAGGGCCTTCACTTCCTTGTTGAGATAGCCTATTCCAACGTACCCGATAGCGTTCTTATTCTTGGAAACAGCTTGAACAATCGCACCGTTGGATGCCTGAAGAAGAGCTCCGGGAAATACCTTCTCACCTTTCAGCACTTTCTCGTGCCAGACTTCATATGTCCCTGAGGAGGTGTCTCTTGAGATAACCACCACCGGACTGTCAGGCCCCCCGATCTGTTTCCAGTTCTTGACTTGCCCCATGTAGATCATCTTGAGCTGGTCCGTGGTGAGGTTGCATAAGCTGTTGCTAGGATGAACAACCGGCACGATGCAGTCATAGGCAATCGCAAAAGGCACGGGGTACCTTCCTTTCTCAACGGCCAGAGCCACTTCCTTGTTTTTGATGAAGCGGGAACTGTCCGCAATATCGGTCGACCCATCGATGATCGCCTTAATGCCGTTTCCGGACCCGCCGCCTTCGATGGAAATCTTCACATCGGGATTTTGTTTCATGTAAGCTTCCGCCGCCTTCTGCGCGATCGGAAGAACGGTGGTGGAGCCTTTAATGACAAGCTTACCCGCCCAAACCATAGGGGTTGCAAGACAAAGAATCAGAGTTGTCATAACAATCATAATGCTTTTTGTTTTCATTGATCTTCTCCTTTTTATTAAGCTTAACGTAAATGACCTTTGTTAGATTTTCATTAGATCTTCATTAGACAATGATTAAGCTTCACCTCCTTTCCATAGCCGTTTTTTGTTTGAGCCTTTTTGGGGTAAAAATAATGGGTGATTGTTAGCTGGAGGTTAGCAATGCATTAGAATTTAATGAGATTACTTCGGAAAGGCATGAGGATGCTGAAAGACATCAGGAAGGTGAATGGCGAAGGTACTTCCCTCACCAAGCCGGCTCTCCACGGAAACGCGCCCACCGTGAGCCTGAACGATATGCTTCACGATGGCAAGACCCAGGCCTGTTCCACCCAGTTTTCTGCTTCTCGCCTTGTCCACTCTGTAAAATCTTTCAAAAAGCCTGTCAAGATGCTTTTTTTCAATGCCTGTGCCCTCGTCTTCCACTAGGATCTCAACCCCTTTCTTCTCTTGGCGCGCCTCAACGCGCACAGACTTTCCAGGGTCGCTGTACTTGATAGCATTGTCGATCAGGTTCACGACGGCCTGTTCCAACAGGGCGGGGTTTATTCTCCCTTTCAGTTTTTCATCACAGATCAGCTCCAGGGCGATGTTCTTC
>JAFGDM010000187.1 GCA_016932115.1 Deltaproteobacteria bacterium
CCGGAGGGTATGGATGATCACCGTTATCTTCCCCCGATCATAAAATTCTCGTAACAATTTAGCTGTTTGCAATGCTGAAGCCGGCGGCCCCGAGCATGGGGGCCTTTCTTAAAACTGCAAAACGAAGAAGCCACATCGCTATCCCAAGCTTCAGGTGACGGGTGAGATGGGCGGGGATGAAAGTCGCTTCCGTCTTTACCGCGAACTTGACGCATCCCCTTCAGTTGCACTATACATATTTAAAGAGTGCATGGTGTAAAGAAATGGCGGATTTCAGCAAGGCTCTCAGTGCTTCCTCTGCCGCTAGGAGCGGTTACACCACGGTCTCGGAGGGTGTGGGAATTTACAAGGGCATTGACAGGCGATTTAACCCCGGCTGGGATGGTTGGAAAATTGTCGATGCACTCACGTTTGCAGCAAGTGATCAAAATGAACTCCGGGTTACCCTAGCTCAAAACAAGAAGCTGAAGGAGATGGTCCGGAACTGGTATAAGCAGATGTATTGGGACCGGTTCTCAGGCGATATGGTGCGGAACCAGGAAATTGCCGCAGAGCTTTTTGAATCGTCCTTGGAATTGGGTGTCGGCAGAGCCGTCAATTGCCTTCAGAAAAGCCTTAATCTGCTCAATGCCGCCCGGCCTGATGGGGTCTCCATCGTTGAGAACGGCCGCCTTGAAATGAAAACGATGGATGCCATGGAAGACTATCTCAAAACAGACAGCGCCTCATATCTACTCAATGTCATGAGGATCCTTCTAGCCCTTCATTACATCGGCAGAATACGAAAGAGTCCCGGGCAAGATTCATTTGCGTGGGAGCGGTTGAGAACATTTGAGGTTTTAAGGCAAAAAGCATGGACCAAACCCGATCCGCCGGCGGATTTAAGAGTAGAGGATTGAATCCATGAGCAGAGATCGTCGTCTGCAGTTGATTGAGAGCATTGAAAATGAGCGGAAATCCAAAGTGGTCGCGTATGTGATAAGCGACCGGCCGGGTTCCGAAGGGAGCCTCAGCCCTGACGGTGTAGAGGAGATGTACCGTCTTCTGTGTGAGCTCAAACCGTTGGACAGAAAACCGATGGATCTTTTCCTTTTTGCCCATCGGGGCGACATAACCGTTCCCTGGCAGATGGTGGGGATGATCCGGGAAATATTTGACCTGTTCAATGTGATTGTTCCCCATAAAGCGCACGGCCCTGCCACAATGATTGCCTTAGGTGCCGACACCATTGTGATGGGGGAAAGAGGAACTTTGAGTTCTATCCAAATCCCTGCTTCAGGGGACTCCTTGGGCGAAACACAAAACGTGGGGATCAAAAGCCATAGCGTTGAGGATGCAAAGGCTGTAATGTCCCTGATGGAATATTTTGGCAGAATGCGTGAAAAACAGAAGATCGAGGCTTTTTTTCGCGTTATGGAGGCGACGAATCCGTTCCTCTTAGGAAGCATTAACAAGCAGATTGAGCACATGAGGGCGGATTGTCTGGGTCTTTTGGAAAAAAGAAAAAGACGGTTCAGCAAAGGCAAAAACAAGAGAATCGTCGACCGGTTGTTTTCGGATTTTTCCTCACCTTATCACTCTATCACCAGGTCTGAAGCCGTAGAAGGGATCGGTCTAAAACAGGTGAAAAAAGAGGAGAATCTTGAGCCCTTATTCGGGGAGCTCTTAATGCTGTACAAGCAGGAGCTCGAGACGAATGAGCACGTTCACCTTGAGAGCGCGCCGGATTCGTTCGAAGAGGAAGAAAAGGTTTTTCCAAACCGAAAAATTGCTTGCATGGAATCCACGAAGAAGATGCGTGTGTTGATCGAGGACCTGAAAGTGCAAAAGATCAGGGAGGTGCCGCCGAGCATCCGACTTGATCCGCAAATTAATCTGCCGACACTGGAAATCACATCGGAATTGCGAGAAGGTGATATCTGGTCTTTTATCGAGGGATGGCTACAGGGAAATCTGCCGGGTTTAATCGAGGAGAGTTTTCTTCGATTCAAGAAAAGCCTGCCGGTCACCGCGTGTAAACGGACGCCTTTTAACAGGCGCTGGGTGGATTCGTGAAATCCGCGTTCGCAGATTTTATAAAATTTTACCAAAAATTATTTGCGTGAGATGAGGACGTTTCGCTTAAAAAGGCTTATTCTGGATCGGCCTGTGGTTCTTGAAGGGGAAGCCGGGCTTCGCAGGGAGTCCGAAATCCTCAGCGTCGTAGCCGATCGTGTGAGGACGGTGACAGGCGCGGATCGCATGAAGAGGAGAAGGGTTTCGTGGAATCCATCCCTAAGTCCGGACGTGGTCGGGTACAGAATTTACTGGGCCGTAAACAAGAGCGTAAGCTATGATGCGGACTTTAGCAACGTGGGCTGCACGACAAGCCTGATTCTGCCGGACGATGTGCCTCACTTTCCGCTCACCGTAGGCCGGGTGGAAATCGGCATTACCGCTCTAAACCGTAGCGGCAATGAATCGGACATGACTATCGTGGCGGCGTTTATTGACTTCAGCAGACCTGATGTGCCGTTGAACCTAAAGATCGAGGCAACATAGCTTTTCATAACCGGTCAGGAGACGGGTAATGATGGTAGCTGAACCTTGAACACCGGGCGCCCTACTTTGTTTGCCTTTTGGTGCCGCCGAAGGAGGAAGATTGTCAGTCAATCAGGATCTTTTCGTTTTTGCACTCGCTCTGGGCATCTCGGGTTTTATCGCTTACAAAACCTTCCTGTGGGTGCTTTATGAAGAGATAGGAACCGGTTCTGCCGCTTTGTTTCTAGGCTTTGCCGTTGTGGTTTTTTTTGCAATGAACAACTATAATTCAATGAACAGATTCATGACACATAGGGAAAGCCGGGCGGCTGGGCAGCAAGCCCTGGAGCTTGTGAATGAGGAGCTTCAAAAGCAAATGGAAACCACAAGACTTCTTGCTGAAACGGTGGAGGGAGTCGCTGAAAGCGCCCGAGAGTTGGCCGTGGAAGCGCATAGAAAAGGGCAGGTCGCGCTGGAGGCAGCAAGGAAGTCGCATCTGAATTCCAGAGAGATCCATTCGGTTACGGCATGGGCTGCGTGGGAGTTGCTCGTAGGAGAATTCCTGGAACTGGAAGGCTATTTGAGGAGGTGGGAAGAGAAAAACGGGCTCACGCGAGGGCCGAAAACGGCCTGCTCCTTGGCGGATTTGGCCCGAAGGCTGGAGCCCCTTTCGGACGCCCTTCCGGAAACGATCAAAAGCCTCTATTTAGACAGGCAAAGAAAATATGAGATCCTAAAGAAACTGAAGGAAAGTTCGGAGCTATCCTCATCGCATATTGATGAAACCGTTTTTGATTTGCCCGCCCCTCCCGGGCTACCGGTTCCGGTCGCGCTCTATCAAAAATCCGGGAAACCCGAAGGAGCGCAGGAGTAAGGGAATTCTCAGCCGTTTTCCTGAGAGCTGGGAATTCAAGGTTGATCCAAAGTTGAAGAGGATTTCAAGCGCCGTCGGCTACGGCTGCTGAGAGTACAGGATGCCTGTAATAACCACGCCCACCGCTTGAAGACTCTCGGGGCTGCAATTTTCCGGGACGTCCTTGTGGGTGTGCCAGAATCGGTGTGACTCATCAGGATAATTAAAGTCAATCAGGTTGACGGCCCTGATTCCTGCCTCGTTGAGGGGGATGTGGTCATCGAAGATCGCATGCCCCGTCTGAGGAGAAAACTGGGTGATCCCCAGTTCACGCGCTTTTTCCCACACAAGTTCAACGATCTGAGGGGCAAAGTGAAGGGAGTTTTGTTCCTTGAAAATCTGAAGAAATTTGTCTCCTACCATGTCCAGTAAAATGCCGAATCGGGGTTGATAATCAGCAACTTTTTTCCTAACGAAGAAGCGGGAGCCCAGAAGATAGTTGGATAGATCTCCTTCCACTCCATAGTCCTCGCCGTCAAAGAGAACAATATCCACCCCTACCGGCGGGGGCGATATTTTCATTAGATCGGCAAGGTGCAGAAGGACGGCAACACCGCTGGCTCCATCGTTGGCTCCGAGGATAGGCTGGTTTTTTCGCATGATGTTTGTATCCCTTTCTGCACGGGGTCTTGTGTCCCAGTGGGCGCAAAAAAGAATGCGCTCCTTGAACTCGGGACGAAAAGAGGCGATCACGTTGGTTAGCCAAAGTTCCTCGTTTTCGTATCCCGTGTGCGTGAAGTGCTGAAGCCGAACGCTGTCCGCAGACCTGCACAAACTGTCGTAGAGAAACTTGAGACACTCGGTGTGACCCCTGGAATTGGGGTTCCGTGGGCCGAAATCGGTTTGCTTTATGAGATAAGCAAAGGCATCCTTTCCTTTGAAGGCGGGCATCGATTGTGCGGCCCCTTCCTGCGAGACGATGACGGATGCAATCACAAAGACTGCCAATGAAATGAAACGCGGCATAAAACAGAGTGTAGTCCGGCCGGCACCGGCAAGACAAGAAAAAAAACTGCTTGAGCCTCCGGACTGATGAGAGGAAATAGAACTTGATCTGAGGGTTGTTTTCCGTATAAAAAGTAGTGACGGCGCTCATCCGGAGCGCTGTCACATCATCAATAATCAGGAACCACGGGGAGGGCTGCAATGCAAAAGCGAAGAAAACTGGGAAGAGGGGTGGCAATCGTGGGAGCGGGCATGTCCAAATTCGCGATGTTTAAAGACAAGGACTCCAAGGATCTCTTTGCAGAGGCGTACCGTGAAATGCTGGCTTCCGTGGATAAGGGGGTGGACCCGGCGGATATCGACGCCCTGTATCTGGGGAATTTCTCCAATGACTATTTTGCCCACCAATCTCACTGGGGCCCGATCATTTCGGACATTATCGGCCATGCACCGAAGCCGGCCACAAGGACGGAAGGGGCCTGCGCTTCAAGCGCCCTTGCTTTGAGAGAAGGAGTATTTGCCATTGCTTCGGGATTCTATGACATGGTTCTCGTGGGTGGGGTTGAGGACATGTCGAAAAGAACCACCGAGGAGGTGGCAGAAGGTCTTGCTCTTGCGACAGTCCCCTATGAGGGCAGGGTGGGGTTCACCTTCCCGGGCGTTTTCGGCGCAGTCGCGACAGCCTATTTTGCCAAGTACGGGGCAAGCCGGGAGCACCTCATGAATGTCACCATTAAGAGCCATAACAACGCCCCTCTCAATCCCAAGGCCCAGTTTCCCTTGAGCATTCGGGACATGATGAATGCAAAAATGGAAAGCATGAAAAAGAAAGGCATGCCGTCACCGGAATGGAAAGACGAGAAAGCGTTTCTAAGTGATCCGAAAGCCAATCCTACGGTTGCCTGGCCCATGCACCTCTTTGACTGTTGCCCCATCAGCGACGGGGCGAGCTGCGCTCTCCTTGTGGCCGAAGAGATTGCCAGGAACTTCACGGATGACCCCATCCACGTGGTGGGCATCGGTCAAGGGAGCGGCAGGGGCTTTCATGCGAGCGCGGACATGACCTATTTTGAAGCCACCCGGTATGCGGCGCAGGAGGCTTATGGGTTGTCCGGGCTCACGCCTCAGGATGTGCAGTTTTCGGAAGTGCACGACTGTTTTTCCATCGCGGAAATTCTTCACATCGAGGATCTCGGGTTTTTCAAGCCGGGCGAAGGGTACAAGGCCGTGGCCGAAGGCGCGACGAGGCTCGACGGACCCAAGCCGATCAACACCAGCGGAGGATTGAAGTGCAAGGGCCATCCGGTCGGCGCTACGGGGACCTCGCAGATTTATGAGGTGTGGACGCAGCTCAGGGGCAAAGCCGGAAAGAGGCAGATACCCATAAAAGATTTGCGTATCGGGGGCGCCCACAATCTTGGTGGAACGGGCGGAACGTGCACCTTCACGATTCTTGAAAGGAGATGAGGCGATGGAACAGAGGCCTTTCAGTGATACGTCCTACAATCAGTTTCTCAATGAAGAAAAACTCATGGGATCACGATGCAAGGGATGTGGGGCCAGGTACGTTCCCCCGCGCCCTATTTGCGTCCAGTGTCATAAGTCGGAGATGGAGTGGGTGGAGATGAAGGGCAATGGCACGCTGGCGGCCTTCACCTGCATCACCGTTGCTCCGACTTTCATGGTGGCCCAGGGATACAACCGGAAGAACCCTTATTACTCGGGGGTTGTGGATCTGGACGAAGGAGGCCGCGTGGATGCACGCATCGAGGGGTTGGATCCTGCCCATCCCGAGAGCGTCAAGGTGGGTATGCCGATGAAGGTGAGGTTCCTGCATCGGGAAGGAGTCGAACCAAAGGAGACCTACCTGGCTTTTGAACCGGCTTGAGAGTTACGATTTCTTCAGTAGGCTATGTCATGGGGAACTCGGCGCTAATTCTCTCCCTCAGACGCCTAAAGGTTTCCTCCAGTTGTTCGATCGCTCCGAGGGCGCAGTCGAGATCAACAGGATCGAATCTTACCTGATCACCGGGTTTGATCTGACCCAGGAAGGGGAGGTCCGCGCCGATCACCGTGGCTATTTTTCTGTAACCCCCTGTGATGGTCTCCGACAAAATGATGATCGGTTGGCCGTCACCGGGAACCTGAATTGTCCCCGGCGCTACTCCTTCGGAGATAATGGATTCCCCCAGACTTGGTCTGCGGTGAATAAGATGTCCCGAGAGCCGAATGCCGGTCCTGTCGGACTGGGGCGACACTTTGAACGGGGAATCAAGAAATGCTTCCCTGGACTTTTCAGGGAAATCCATATCTTGTGGACCCCATAGAACCCTCAGCACCCAATCCTTGCCGTAAAGAGGGCGCCACTCAGGGGGCAAAGCGCTTCCGTCAAACTTTACGTGGGTTTCGGGGGAATCGGAGGAGAGCACATCTTTCTTTTTGAGAGGCGTTCCCTCGTAACCGCCGAACCGGGAAGACAGATTGGTGGATCTGCTTCCCAGGACAGATTGGACCAGGATGCCCCCACCTACGGCAAGATAAGCGCGGCATCCGTTCTTCGGCGATTTGAAATGCAGGAAATCCCCTTTTCTCATTCCATAAGAGCGCCAGGTTTCAATCGACTTTCCGTTGATGGCGGGCTGCAGGTCGCCGCCTCCGATCGCCACGACTACGCCGGTGAGGGCTTTAATCTTCAGGCCCATTAAAGTGATCTCAAGTCCGGCCTCGCATTCCCGATTTCCTACCAGGATGTTTGCCGCCCTGAGGGCAAAAGAATCCAAGGCGCCGCTTGGCGGAACGCCGTAGCGGCCGAACCCGTACCTTCCCAAATCCTGGACGGTGCATAGAGGCCCTGGGTCCATGACCTCCATGGTGGCTACGATTGCCAATCGGGGATCTCCTTTTCACGGATGGGGAAAAACTTGACACGGTCTCCAATCTCAAGGGGCGTGGGTGGCCAATTCTCCGCATCGAAGAAGCGAAGAGGTGTCCATCCAAGGATTTGCCATCCTCCGGGGCTTTGCACGGGATAAATACCGGTTTGTCTCTGGGCGATGGCCACGGAACCCTGGGGAACGACGGTGCGCGGCGTTTCCCTCCTCGGCGTGGCAATGGCGTCTGGGACCTCCCCAAGGTAAGGGAACCCGGGAGTGAATCCGATCATGTAGACCTGGTAAACGGGCTGGACATGATAACGCACGACTTCTTCGGGGGAGATGCCGTGAAAATCTGCGACCCATTGAAGATCCGGCCCGAACCGCCCCCCGTACACTACCGGCACGTCAAGTTTTTTCGGCTCAGGGATAGGAGGCCCATGTGTTTCGCCATGGAGACGCGTGACCACTTCCTTAAGCGCGGTTAAAAGTATTGCCAGGGGATCATAAACAATCATGAGAGAGCGGTAGGCGGGAACCAATTCTTTAATCCCATGGACGGATTCCCGGTCGAGCTTGAGAAAAAGCTCCCGCACCTTTCTGTTTATTGAAGGGCTGATTTCATCGCCGAGCTCGACCAGAAGCGCCCGATCGCCCATCAAGCGAAATGTAGGGATATCGTACAGCATGAGCCCTCTGTCATTCACCAAGAAAGCGGGGGGACCCTTACAGCTTCTCTTTTGTTCTATCTACCACATCTTGTTCTCACCCCCTGTGACTTTACCGGTGAGTTTACAGAAAAGTTCCCAGCGGTGCAATTTCGATCGCTTCAGCGATAAGGGTTTCCCGGATTTTCCTGGTAAGAGCGACTGCTTCAGGATTGTCGCCGTGCACGCAGATCGTATCGGCAGCCAATTCGATCTCAGTACCGTCTTTCGCTTCCACTCTGCCTTCTTTGACCAGCTTGAGGACTCTTGATGCGGCAAGTTCCCGGTCATGGATAACGGATCCGGGTTCTCTCCTGGAGACCAGTGATCCATCCGGGTTGTAGGCCCTGTCGCCGAAAAACTCAAAGGCAATGCGGATGCCGTGACGACTGCCTATCTTCAACAGGTCTTCTCTGTTTGTTCCGGCAAGAACGACCAGGATGAGTCGCGGTTCGAGCCGGGAAAGCACCTCGGCTACTGCGTCCCATATGGCCGTATTCTTGACGGCCATGTTATAGAGTGCGCCATGGGGTTTCACATGCTGTAGCCTGAGGCCTTCTATGGCTGCAAATGCCTGAATGGCGCCCACCTGATACGCGATGTAATCCTTGATCTCCTGGAGGGAGGCGTCCATGTTGCGGCGGCCGAACCCGAGCAGGTCCGGAAAGCCGGGATGAGCGCCTGGTGATACGCCATATTTCTTGGCAAGAGCGATCGTGCTCCTTATGACTGAAGGATCACCTCCATGGAAGCCGCAGGCGATATTGGCGGAACTGATCAGCGGAATGACGTCTTCATCCATACCCAGCTTGTAATTGCCGAAACTCTCTCCAACATCCGAGTTGAGGTCAATTTTATTTTGATCGGTCATGTTCTTTCTCCTTGTAAGATTTGATGAACTCGTAAAAAGTCCCATTTTGTAACAATTTAGCTATTTGAAATGCTGAAGCCGGCGGCCCTGAGCACGGGGATCTCTCTTAAAACTCAAAAACGAAGAAGCCACATCGCCGTGTTATGCTTTGGGCAACGGGTGAGGCGGGCGGAGGTCTTCCGGGGTATCG
>JAFGDM010000188.1 GCA_016932115.1 Deltaproteobacteria bacterium
AAATTTGATGCTTTCTTTACTGATCTTTTTAATGTAAAATCAATGAAAGAACTTCCGAGAAGACTGCGTGTTGGCGAGGTGATGCGATCTCAAGAGGCCGCGGCGAAAAAATTCGCAGTAGATAAAAGCACTGAAGCGGCAAAAGTGCTGGATGAGTAAAGGGGGGCGCCTATGCAAAAAGAATGGAACCAATTAACTCAAGCGGAAAAGAATCAGATTCGAGACCTAAATTACGAACGGATCAAAGAGATGTACGCGAAAGATCCTGAATCCGTTCCGGTGGAGGCTCGGGCCCTGTTGGTCTTGTTTGCAATCGACCGGATGATTGATCTGAATGAAAAGCGTAATGAAATCGTTGCCGAACTGTGGCGGCGGGTCGAGGAAGCCAATAAGTTGACCGAAGAATTTATCGCCAAACCCGACAAGGTGGATCAAGATCACTACGACTATGATACGGCTTTCCAGAAACTTTTGCCTTATCAAACTCCGGATTTGGCCTTATATCAGCTTGACGAGCTTTTCCTATCAGTTGAGATTGAGAAAGCCTGGCATCAATTCTTGCAGGTCGTCCCGACTGAAAAGCAAAAGAACAGAACGGTCTCTGAAGAGGACCTAAGGAAGTCAATGAAAGAACTTGAAGAAAAAGGCGTTTTTCTCGACCCTAAAATAGTGTTTCACAAATGAACGCAATCATCGAACACAACCTAAAAGACTACGAGTTCCTTGAGGTCCTAGAAAAGGCTCTCAAGGCGTCAGGGTCTAAAGAACGAAAGTTCCGCGATAAGTCCATGGTTCATTTCGCCATGATGGCCAATGCGATTTTTGAGGATCAACAGGCCCGGATGCTGAAACGAATCGAAAAGGTTATTGCCGATGCTTAACAGTGACCAGATCAGAAAGATTGCGGAGATCATCCGGGAACACTCGGCGGCGATGATGTACCTATTTACGGGTGTGGCTCCTAACGAGATTTCACTGCGTAAACTGGTGGATGCCGGCGTTATCGATTCGGCCGATTCACTGGATGTTATGAAAGACGCCTACGTCTATGGGATCTTGGCCACCTATCCTGAGTTGGCTAAAGAGTCGGTACCTGAGATCCTGGACCGGATCAAAGCGATCCCTCTTTCCGAGATTGAGCGAAACGCTGTCAAATGGCTCTCTGAGAGTGCGGCCAATTACTGCCAGGGCCTGGGTAACCGGTTCGACGTAGCTGCCGGCCGGATTGTTCACGATGCTGCAAGGGAGGCTATGTTGCTCCGGGTGATTAAAGAGACCATGGCCTCTGAGGCAGCAAAGCGGGAGACTCGGTCGAGGGTTGTTACGGCCTTGCGGGATGCTACTAAAGACATGCAGAGGGATTGGCAACGTGTAGTGAATACGGAGTTGCACCAGGCTATGACGACTGGGACGGCTGCAGCGATCTCCCGGGAATTCGGGAAAGGCGCAACGATCATTGTGAGGCCTTATCCTGATGCGTGTGATCTCTGTAAAGACGCCTATCTCGACCGGTCTGGCGTCCCGAGGATATTTCGGTTAACCGAAGTCTCAGCGAAAAATAATGTCGGGCGAAAGACGGCGGAACTCAGGAAGGCGCCTGGGCTTCCACCGCTCCACCCGCATTGTTTTTGTCAGATTTCGTATTTTGATGAAAAGGTGCATGAATTCGATAAAGAAGGTCGAATCGTACTAAAAGAAAAATAATGCTGGACACCCCTCCTTTTTTTGAACTATAATTAAAGTAACTAATTACTAGAGGGGAGCCATTGATTAGGCCAAGAATCAAATGCCCGCAATGTGGAACCAGCATATTAAACGAATACGACGGCCAGAAGAGGAAGCTGCGGACAAATATCTTGGTCTGGGATTCATCTGGGTGCATTGCTAAATGTCCGAACTGCAAGGCCGACGTTCGTGTTCCGGTAATTTTAAATTTGCCGATTAAATCCAAAATGCGTCATGTTGTTTTTTCTTGACGTGGATTCATTAAAAGCGATATAATGTAATTAACAACTAGGTTAGCTCCATTTTTCATTGAGGGAGAAGGTTGTTCAGGCATTACCTGGGCAATTTTCTCCCTTTTTTGTTTTGAGGTTTCTATGTCGGATTTTCTCGGGATCAAGGAAGACGGCACTTTTCGATTTCACATCCCTTTAGAGCTGAAAAAGGGTCGTGACGACAAAATCTGGATTCAGGGGATCGCTTCAAAAGGCACCCCGGATCTTGTCGGTGATGTTGTCGTTCAAAAGGGGATGGACCTTGGCTACCTCCTGAAGCGTGGTTTCTTCAATGATAACCATGACAAACAGACAGGGGCGAAAGTCGGTATTCCCACGGAAGCACGGCATACTTCAGGAGGCCTCTTCGTTAAGGGCTACATGCTGGATACCCCCAGGGCACAGGAAATTGTGAATCTGGCCGAGGCCCTTAAAAAGTCCGGCGGTGACCGGCAAATGGGTTTTTCCGTTGAAGGGAAAATACTCCGCCGTGATGGGAAAATCGTTGAGCGGAGCTGGGTTAAGGACATCGCCATAACCTGTGAGCCGATGCACCCCGACACCTACATGGATATTGTTAAGTCCATCTCCGAAGAGATTGAGCAAAACGGAACGATCGAGGATTTCGGCGAGGATGTCACTCTGGAAACGATCCATAAGAGCCTGCTGAATATCGAAAGTCTTCTTGAAAAGGCCCTGATGGCCGGTAATGAGAGGGAAACAGCAAGTCCCCTGATGCGTGAAGATGTGGAGAAGGATCTCAAATACCAGGACGTACCCGAGGAAAAGGACGAGGACAAAGAAGATTTGGAGAAAGACGAGGATAAGAAAAAGAAGCGG
>JAFGDM010000189.1 GCA_016932115.1 Deltaproteobacteria bacterium
CCGCCCGCCTCACCCGTTGCCCGAAGCATAACACGGCGATGTGGCTTCTTCGTTTTTGAGTTTTAAGAGGGACCCCCATGCTCACAGATGCCTACTTCAGCATTTCAAACAGCTAAATTGTTACAAATTTTCTTTTTAGGACGGCTTCCTCCAAATGGAGAGAGTCTTTCATAGCACTATCGGGAGGTGTTTCCATGTCAAAGGTGTTTCGTGAAGTTTCTTTCAACGAACTTCGTGGTGTTTTGGATCCCGAGTCATTTCCTTTCGAGAACACTGAAATCCTGGAGGCTCCTGATGAACCCATCCTTGGGCAATTGAGGGCGACTGATGCGATTAAGTTCGGGATGGGCATGAAACGGGGGGGTTATCATATTTTTATCGCCGGTCCGCCTAAGGCCGGTTTGACCTACGCAGCAAGGGCCTGCATTGAAGAACAGGCCGAGACTGAAGCCAAGCCCCCTGACTGGTGCTATGTCCATAATTTCAAAGAGCCCGACAAACCCGGGTGCCTCAGAATTTCTGCGGGACGGGGAAAAGAGCTTAAGAAAGATATGCTGGAGCTTATAGAGACGATTCAGAAAAAGATTCCGGAGGTTCTAGAAAGCGACGAATACAGCAGCAAGGAGGCGGAAGTTCACAAAGCTTTCGAGAATTACAGGAGACGGCTCATAGAGGATCTTTCAAACCAGGCCAAGGAGGAGGGTTTTATCCTTCAGGTTTCTCAGGTTGGAATGGTGATTATTCCTGCCACAAAAGAGGGGCTCCCCATCAGTCAGGAGAAGCTGGCGGAACTGGCCGAGGAAGAGCGGGAGAGCCTCAAGGAAAAGAGCAACAAGCTTCAGGAACAGATGAAGGAGGTTGTCAGGAAAATCAGAGAAGCAGAGGCCTCGTTCAAAGAGGAGCAACACAAGCTGGAAAGCCAGGTTGCCTTGTACCTGCTGAACCAAATCATGGAACTTTATCTGGACAAATACAAGGACGAGCCTGATGTTATCGAGCACTTCAAGGGGTTGCAGGAAGACATCCTGGCCAATATCGGTGACTTCAAGAAGAAAGAGGAGAGCCAGCAGCCGCAGATGCCCCAGTTCCAGATTCCTCAGAAAGAGATGGTGTTCAGGAAATATGCGGTCAACGTCCTTATTGATCACTCCGAGACACAAGGCGCGCCCGTTGTCGTCGAATCCAACCCCACCTATCCGAACCTTTTTGGGAGCATCGAGCGTCAAGCATGGTTCGGAGCTCTTTTCACCGATTTTACAATGATCAAGCCGGGGGTTCTCCACAGGGCAAATGGTGGATATCTAATTATGAAAGCCCTGGATCTTCTGAAAATGTGGCTCTCCTGGGAGGCTTTGAAACGCGCCCTGAGGGACCAAAAGATCCGCATTGAGGATCTTGGGGAACTCTACGGCCTGTTCAGCACCCGAACCATCAGACCGGAGCCGATCCCGCTGGACATCAAGATTGTTCTTACGGGGGATCCCTATCTTTTTGAACTCCTTTACCTCTATGATGATCAATTCAGCAAGCTTTTCAAAGTTAAAGCCCACATGAAGGATCGAATGGATCGAAAAGAAGAAACCGTACTTCAGTGCGCTCGGATGATGGGGGATTTCTGCCGGGAAAAAGGGCTGCGTCATCCGGACCGAACAGGGGTTGCCCGCTTACTGGAATACAGCATGGAGAAAACCGAAGACAAGCATAAGCTGACCCTTGAGCTGGGCGACGTCAGTGATTTGATTCGGGAGGCGGACTACTTTGCCGCTATCGATAAGGCACAATTTATTGAGCGCATCCATGTGGAAAAAGCAATTGAAAAGAGAATTTTTCGTTCCAATTTGTTTGAGGAACAGATTCGTGAACTGGTCGAAAAGGATATTCTCCTGATCGAAACCGAAGGTTCGAAGGTCGGGCAGATTAATGGACTGTCCATTCTCATGACCGGGGATTACGAGTTCGGCAAAGCCAGTCGGATCACGGCAACGGTTTCCGCCGGTCGGGAGGGGGTTATCGCTCTTGAGCGCGAATCAAAATTGAGCGGGAATATCCACACAAAGGGTGTCATGATTCTCACGGGCTTCATCAAAGAGCGCTTCGCACACAACAAACCGCTTTCGCTTTCGGCTACATTCTGTTTCGAGCAGAGCTACGGCATGGTGGAAGGTGACAGCGCTTCCAGCACGGAACTCTACTCACTCTTGAGCTCTCTTTCAGGGGTGCCGATTTTTCAAGGGATCGCCGTTACGGGTTCGGTCAGCCAGAAGGGAGAAATTCAGCCGGTAGGCGGGGTGACGCGGAAAGTGGAAGCCTTTTTCGATATCTGCGAACACAGAGGCCTGAATGGTCGGCAGGGGGTCATCATTCCCGAGAAGAATGTGCGCAACCTCATGTTGAAACAAAGCGTGGTGGAGGCGGTCAAACAGGGTCTTTTCCATATCTGGCCCGTTAAAACCGTGGAAGAAGGGATTGAGATCCTGACCGGTTTGGAAGCGGGCGTACGGCAGGTGGACGGCACGTATCCTGAAGGAACATTGTTCAGGAAAGCGGATGAACGGCTCGTGGAGCTTGCGGAAGTGATCAGGAAATTCGGCAAGGAAACCAACGAAAACGCCAAGCGATCAAGTGAGGGAGGGAAGGAGCAGGCTCAATGACAAAAGGGGTTATGGTAACAATCCGGGAAGTCTATGTTGAATCCGACCCCAACAGAGGCAACATGGTTATTCTCAAGGAGAATGCCGGTGGGGATCGCTTTTTTCTTATGTTTGTCGGAGAGGCGGAGTTTACGGCAATTGCCAAGGAAAAGGGATTGGTGGATTCGAAGCGTCCCCTCACCCATGATTTTTATTTGTCGATCATGGAGAAAGCCGGCGTCGAATTCCTGCGAATCGAGATTTCAGAGATGCGGGAAGAGACGTACTATGCGAACGTTTTATGCCGGGCGCAGCAAAACGATTTCTCTGTAGACAGCCGCCCGAGTGATGCGGTGGCTCTGGCGTTGAACCGCAGGATTCCGATTCTGGTTCATGAGGATCTCTTCCGTCGCAAGCTCACCGCGGAGGAAGTCAAAGAATACGAGGGGCTTGTGAAGATGGTCAAGTTTTAAGATGCCGCCGACGCGTTTTTGCGACATTTTTTGGCTCACGACGACGAATTTTGGGAGTGCCGGAATCAGGATCAAGATGGTAAAATGATGCAACACCTTGGAATAGCGACGGAAAAACTTGTAAAGATTTTGGCAGAACTTTTGCATTAGTAAAAGTTCATGTGAAAATCATGTAACCAAGGCAACGTATCAGCGCAACCTTAATAAGACAGTGTAGAATTTTCAACCATCAAACAAACCCTCCATCCTAGGCAGGATCCCGCGGCAGGATTCTGCCTTTTTTCGCGCGCCCGGCAGGGCGCACTCACCGATCAAAAGGTATGAGCTCCTTTCATGAGCCTTGTACCGCCTGTATCCCGCCTTGCATATTTGTTTTGAAAGATTAGATTAAAATCTATTGGTCTCATGAAGATATACCGGGTTGAGCGAGGAGCCTTACGGTCGAATTTTAAGGCCACCCGGCGAAGGTTTCCCCGCAATGCTTTCAGAGGGAAGGAAAGGATATGGTTATGAAAGTGAAAAAGATTCTTTGGCCAACTGATTTCTCGGAAAATGCCGCAAAAGCGCTGCCCTACGTCAATTCCTTGTCGGAACTCTACGGAGCTGAGGTGCATGTCCTTTACGTGCTTGAAGAAATGGGGCCCTTCGGCGCCTGGTACGGCGACTTTGATCGGTCCCAAATCGACGCGCTTCTCAAGCTTCAAAAGGATAAGGCGGAGGCACACTTGCAGAAAATCTGCGAACAAAGTCTTGAAGGCTGCCCTCTCTATGTGCGTCACACGGGGACGGGGGATGCCGCGAGCGAGATTCTGAAATTGATCGAAAAGGAAAAGCCTGATTTCGTCGTCATGTCTACTCAAGGCAATAGCGGTCGCTTTTCCTTCGGTAGCGTGGCAGAGAAGATTCTCCGCCATTCACCTGTTCCGGTTCTCACCATTCCCGTGGGATAGAAAAAGAACCTGTCACGAAGCTGCTTAACAATTCGTAACAATTTGGCTGTTTGAAAAATCGCAAGCATCGGGGCCGCCGGCTTCAGCATTTCAAACAGCTAACTTGTTGCAGCAATTGAAACCTTTGAGATGGAAGAGTACGAGTTTCCCGCATGGGGGGTTACAAGTACCGAGGGCTTCTTTTTTCCAGAAACGCCGCGATTCCTTCCTTTCCATTCCGGTGATCGGCACACCAGGCCAGAAAATGTCTTTCTTTTTCGAGTTGGGTTTCAAGAGAGGTGTGGAAAGAATCCGTCAGCAAGGCTTTGGAAGCCAAAAACGATGAAGAGGCTCCTCTAAGGATTTCTTGAATCATGGCACGGGCTCTTTCCACGGACTTACCTTCCGCCGCCACCTCTGTTACCAGTCCCCAAGAAAGGGCCTGCTCCGGAGATATGGGCCGGTCAAAAACTGCGATTTCCATAGCCCTGGCGAGACCCACGAGACGGGGGAGGGTGAAGGTCCCCCCGCCGTCGATGCTCAGGCCGTTGCTGGTGTATCCCTGTTTGAAGAGGGCGGAGGCTTCCATAACCCTGAAATCGCAGGCCAGGGCCATGGAGAAACCGCCTCCGGCGGCGAGGCCGTTAACAGCCGCTACAACCGGTTTCTGCATGCGGCGTATTTCTACAATGGCCTTATGGTAGCTTGCCGCGAGCAAGTGAAAGGCCTCCCCGTACCGTTTGCCGGAGCCTGCCAACCACCTGAGGTCTCCGCCTGCGCAAAACGCTTTTCCTTGACCGGTGATGACGACCCCTTTAATATCGTGATCCATGCTTGCTTCGCTCAGCAATTCCGCCAGGCGGTGGATCATCTCGCGGCCGAATGCATTGAAAGAGGAAGGCCGATTCAGGGTAAGGAGCGCAATTCCTTCGAGTGTTTCCAGCTTTATCGATTCGTCCATGGATCAATCCTCTCTTTGAAAGACTTCCCGCACTGCACCACAAACCGATTCCGGGGAATAAACGGTGTAGGACTCACCGTGGAGCATCTGAGGGCAGGCGATGTCACTGTTGCCTATGGGCCTCGGCAGAAGGCGTGGGCAAATCCTTGCATTAACGCGAAAATTCTCCGCCCTTCTCACGCAAAAAAGAGCCAGGTTGAAACTGTAAACATTTTGTTCAAGAAAATAGCGAAGGATTCGGCTCAGGCCGCTAAGGAAAAGCGTGATGTCCTCCTCTGTCAATTCCGAAAGGGAACCCCTTTCGGGTAAGATACAGGAAACGTCCGGAAGGAACCCGAAGGGGAGAAAGTTCATCACCCAAAAGGTGGAGCCTATTTCTCCGATGTAGCGTTCACCTAAGCTTTTTTCCTGCTCAACGAAATCAGCCCAGTAATTTCTCTTGTATTTCTCAAAATATCTTTCGAGCCCCTCCATCTGGCGTCTAAGGTGATTGGTAGGGACCTCGCTTGCGCTGGGCTGAAGGTGCGGATGCACGATACTCGATCCTGCAGGGGGCATATAATTCCAGTTGATGCTGAAAAATTTAATCTTCCTGTCAAAATCTTGAATTCTTTTGAGAAATCTGAGAGAAGCAAAAAAAGCGTCACCCATCGTCCGGGGTGTCAATTCCTCCATGGGTATGAAATGCCGCTCGGAGAAGACGGCAACCGCCGCGTACTGATCGAAAGGCACCATATTTGGAAACACTGAGGCACTACCCACCGTTATGCGGCTGCCCGGGACAATATCTTCCGGGAAAGCGGGTGTGGACTTTGCCAGGACTTCCGGGCAGAAGGGGCAAAAAATCTCCTTTGAACGTTTGACTGTTTTCTCAAAGTCGGGTTTTTCCGCCTTAAAGGGGAGATGAAAGACTCGCCCTGTTTCCCCTGTGAGAGGATCGAAACGGATTTCGAACGGCAACTCGTCGGGAGTGTGGCTTTTGAATGGATTGAGGATCCTTGCCGAGGAGGAGATTTTCTTGAACATGTTTTCTTGAACCATTGGTTTCCTTTTCCGCAGGGACAGCCCTGCACACCTTTTTCCCCTTCAAAAAGGGGGGAGCTAAAAGAATTTGAAACCCTTATACTTTAAAGGGGAGTCTTTTTCAAGGTCAAGGTCGTTTGAAGCCCTTCCACGCTTTGACCTTTTCTTCTCTCTTGTGCTATAAAATTTTTGTGACAATTTAGCTGTTTGAAACGCTGAAGCCGGCGGCCCTGATGCTTGCGATTTTTCAAACAGTTGAATTGTTGCCATTTTTTGAATGTCTATAGCAGGATAATAAGGAACGGCTGAGTTTTGCGGTCTATTTTGTGATGACCGAGAGGTCCTGGAAAGCAAGGCCTTTTGAGGAGGGAGCCAATGAACGAGGTTGTCATAGTAGCCGCTTGCAGAACCCCCGTCGGCAGGTTGGGAGGTGTATTCAGGGACGTGAGTGCTCTTGATCTCACGCTGCCCGTGATGTATGAGCTTATGAAAAGGAGCTGTTTGGATGGTGAACTTGTAGACGACGTCATATGGGGATGCAATTATCAAAGAACAAACGGCGAAAACAACCTCGCCCGTGTTGCGGCGGTAAAAGCAGGGTTACCTGTTACGGTTCCCGGGATTACCATCCATCGAAATTGCACCTCTTCCATGTCCTCGGTACAGATGGCCTATTATCAGATACGATCGTGTGAAGCGGACGTGATTATGGCCGGTGGGACAGACAGCATGAGCAATGCTCAATACACGATAGACAAGATGAGATACGGCACTAAAATCGGCCACAGCGAGATCAGGGACTCCATGTGGGACTCGCTGACAAATCTCGGCATTGGACCTGCAATGGGGATAACGGCGGAAAACCTTGCAGAGAAATACGGCATCAGCCGAGAGGAGCAGGACCGGCTCTCTCTGCTCAGCCATCAAAGAGCAATCCACGCCATTGATCAGGGCTTTTTCAAAAAAGAAATCGTAGCCGTTAAGGTTCAAGGGAAAAAAGGTAATACATGGGTCGATACGGACGAACACCCGCGCCGTGACGCTAGTCTCGAAAGCTTGGGAAAACTGAAGCCGAGCTTTAAGGAGGGTGGAACAGTCACGGCCGGGAATGCTTCGGGCATCAATGACGGGGCCGCCGGTCTTGTGGTAATGTCGGCCGAAAAAGCGCGGCAGTCGGGATCTCCAATCCTTGCGCGCATTGTAGCTACAGCCACGACAGGGGTTGATCCTGATTTTATGGGGATCGGCCCTGTTTCGGCCACCAGACGGGCGCTTGAAAAGGCGGGTTTGACTCTGGGCGATATGGATGTGGTGGAATTGAACGAAGCCTTCGCCGCTCAATACCTGGCTTGCGAGAAAGCCATGGGATTGAACCGTGAGATCACCAACGTCAACGGAAGCGGCATTAGTCTCGGTCATCCTGTCGGCGCCACAGGCGCACGTATTATGACGACCCTCCTTCATGAAATGAAAAGAAGGAATCTCAAGCGAGGGCTGGCTACCCTGTGCGCCGGGGGAGGAATGGGCACGGCGATTATTTTTGAGAGAGGGTGAAGCGCAACGGGGCGGATGGACTTTTTACGAAGCCGTCAAGGATGGCTGACTTTAAAAACCGGGATAAGAACCGGGAAAAGGGGCGTGATATGGAAAAACCGATTGATAACTACTGGCAAATTCGGCTCAATGCGTTGAAAGAGGCTCTTGAGCAAAACAATTTTGAGGTTTTTGTCGCAACGGACACCGAGGAGGCAAAAAAAATCGTTCTGGAACGGATTCTTCCTGCGACGGGCGCTAGAAGCCTGTCATGGGGGGGCTCCATGACGTACCTCAGCACCGGTCTCTACGAGGCGCTCAAAGCAAAGCCTGGGCTGGAGATTCTGGATACCTACGATAAATCGCTGAGCTCGGAGCAGAATTATGAACTCCGCAGGCAGTCCCTTCTGGTGGATCTATTCATTGCAGGTACTAACGCGGTTACTGAAGAGGGGCATCTTGTGAACCTGGACATGATGGGTAACCGTGCTTGTGCGATTAACTTCGGGCCGAAGAATGTGGTCCTTTTAATCGGTCGAAACAAAATTGTCGCCGACCTGGACGACGCGATGTATCGGGTCAAAAATTATGCCGGTCCGGCCAATGCCATGCGCCTCGACAAGAAAACGCCGTGCGTGAAGACATCCTACTGCGAGGAGTGCAAGAGTCCGGACCGTATCTGCAACGTTTGGACCATTACTGAGAAGTCCTATCCGAAGGGCAGGATCAAGATTGTTCTTGTCAACAAGGATTTGGGATTGTGAGGCCTTCCTATGGCAACAGAGAAAATCCTGTATCTTTCTCAAGCGGATGTGACCGCGGTAAATCTCCCTATGTCGGAGATCATTCACGCCCTGGAAACAGCTTTCAGGGAAAAGGGTGCGGGTCGGACCGAGATGCCCCCGAAGCCGGGCATACATCCCGGAGGCGGAGACAATTTTATTCACGCCATGCCTGCCTATATTCCTTCCTTGAAATCCGCAGGGATCAAATGGGTGGCCGGCTTTACCGAGAATTTCAAGCGCGGACTGCCTTACATCACCGGTCTGCTCATTCTTAACGATGTGGAAACCGGGTTTCCTTTGGCCGTGATGGACTGTGTGTGGATTACGGCCATGCGCACCGGGGCCGCCACGGCCCTCTCCGCCCGCTATCTTGCCCGACCGGAGTCTTCCACAGTCGGGATCCTCGGGTGCGGCCCTCAGGGTCGCACCAATCTCGAGGCGCTCAATGTACTTTTCTCCGTGAAAAAGGTCATGGCGTATGACATCGACCCTGATATTTCGCGCCGCTATGCCTCAGAGATGTCAAAGCGATTTGATCTTGATGTCTTTTCGGTCTTGACGCCCGGGGAAGCTGTGAAGGGATGCGACATTGTGGTTAGCGCGGGCCCTATCCTGAGAAAACCCCACAGAACGATCCGGAAAGGATGGCTCGATGAGGGCGCTTTCGCCTCTCTGGTTGATTTTGACACCTATTGGCACCCGGATGCAATGAAAGAGACCGGCAAGTTTTGCACCGATGACATTGCGCAGCTTTTGCACTACAAGAAAATAGGGTATTTTCAGGATATCCCGCCCCTTCATGCCGATCTGGGCGAAATGGTTTCAGGCAAGAAAGGGGGACGAGAAAACGCCCGGGAGAAAACCATGACGGCTAATCTCGGGTTGGCGATTGAGGATATGGCGGTGGCGCCGAGGATTTATGAGCGCGCTTTGGATATGGGGGTGGGCACCCGTCTGCCCCTCTGAGAAGAGGAACTTCATAACTGCCGATCAATAGGAGGAACTTATGGAAATTCCTGAAGTGCAACCCTTTCTGCGGCTGAGTTCCATTCTTCAATGGCTTGTCGTTGTACTGGTCTTTTTGGCAGGGACCCTGCAAATTGCCAAGATGTACATCGATAAAAGGATAGAGCGTACGAAAAACGAGATTGTCGGCGACAAGCTCGCGGGCTATGAGCGGACCATAGCTGATCTCACGACCAGAGTGAACCGGCAGATCGAAACAAAGCAAGTGACTACGGAAAAACCCAAAGAGCGGCAAATCCCCGCCGACATGGTTTCTAAGGCAAGGGCGGAACTTTCAAAGTTCAAGGGGGCCACGATGCGCTTGGCTTGCGACAAAAAAGACAAGGAAGCGCTTTCTTTTGCCGAGCAACTTCAGAGGGTGTTCAAAGAAGCAGGATGGACGGTAGTGGGCATCAACCAGGTCAGGCATCCCAAACCCGTGAAGGAAGTGGTGATCATCCTCAATCACGAGGAACAGAGGCAAAAAGCCACGTACATTTTTTCCCTTCTCATGGCGCTTGACATCAAATCAACCGCGCGCCTCAACAAAAACCAGCAAGAAGACCTTGGAATCATTGTAGGGCAGAGGGAGTAACTAGGGTCGTGCCCACGAGCCGTTGTCTTTTCTGACGATAAATCCTTTTCTCTCCAGGTAGCGTAAATGAGCGATCGCTTCACCGGTGGCGAACCACTTCTGTGCCCGAGGAAAGCCATCCCAGGAATCACAGTCAAGATCCCAGGTCATTCGAGATGCCACCTCAAAAGCGGTTTGCTGCCCGTTTGTAAGGATCGAAAGGACCTCCTTTAGCCGTGTTTCATGGTGCTCCTTCAGCTCGGAGATTCTAGTCCTGTGATCCGTTATTACCCTTCTGTGACCGGGCAAAACCAGGTCGATATCCATGACGCTTACTTTATCGAGGCTTGCCAGATAATCCTGAAGCGGATTTTGCTCGTCCGACCAGCATTGAATATTCGGCGTGATATCGATCAAAATGTGATCCCCTCCCACGAGGATCTTTTTATTTGGTTCATACAAGCAGGTGTGCCCCAGGCTGTGCCCCGGTGTGGAAACACATTGAAAACAATAATTCCCCGCGATGATCTCATCACCATCCTGCAAAATATTCATTTCGGGTATCCACTCGGAGCCGAATTTGCGGCCCGGATGTGACTGTATCGCCTCATGCAGTTCGTTTTCCGGGAAGCCGTTTTCAGCCGCATAAGCTACCATGCGTTCCCACCATCCGGAGGCTTCGATTAATTCAGTCTCAGGTCTGTTGAAATGGACTCGGCTGGTATCTGTTACAAGTTTCGACAAGAGCCCGAAATGATCGGCGTGCAAATGAGTGATGAAAAAATCCGTTTTTGCCGGATCGATGTCGAGTTGCCGCAGTCCCGACTGCATTGCGTCCAAGCATTCTTTCCGATTGAGTCCTGTGTCGATTATAAGGTTCCTGGTTGAGGATCGAATCACATAAGAATTGAGGAACTTTAGCGGGCTGTTCGGTAAAGGAACTTCAACTCTAAAAAAACCGGGTTGTATCTCTTCGATCATAATTATTTTACCATGAGACTCGGAGTGGTCCAGAGGGAAACATACCCCTGCTCTTTCTGTCAAGGTTTTTATTGAAACCGAAGTGATGCAAGACCGCAAATTACGCAGATTGTAACAATTTAGCTGTTTGAAATGCTGA
>JAFGDM010000190.1 GCA_016932115.1 Deltaproteobacteria bacterium
CTTCCCCAACTGATCCCATAAGAATCAAAAATCAACGTGACTTGATCAATGATTTGCTCCATAGACATCTTTCCCTCTACAAATTCACCCAATCGAAAAGCCCGTGCTTCTATACTCTTGCTATCCACGCCAAATTTGTGATCCGCCAAAGGTGCCAGTATCTCTCCTCTGTTCCTGTATAGCGCCGTTCTCCGAATATCCTCTATGGCTTTATTATAACTGATTCTTATAGTCACAGGTTGGTACAATTCTACATTGTAGGGCTTAACAATAAAAGCTGAAGCATGGCGCGTTCCTATTGGAAGCCCTAATTGTTCGGGCAGCAACTCCACTGATATATTGGTTGGTGTATCAAGGGCACCCCTTGGAAATATTATTTCTATCCTGTTGCCCTGTTCGTCCAAAAGGCTTAGACTGCCGCCTTCGTCATCGATAACTAACCCATCAGCCGTTTCAACACTTATCCCCGGAAGTGCGTCAAGCATCATATTGTCATTAGAACCGTTAAGCTGAAAACCGACGACATTCATATCTGAAGAATATCGGATATAGGTAGCCCCCGAGATGCTTCCGGAGAATAGATTCTCAGCTAAGCCGACGATCTTTGAGTGACCACCTAGGGTAAGGCTTTTAACTGCAACTATATCCCCGTTGTCATCGTGGGCAGTCAGGGTAATAAATGCGGGACTATCGTCTATGTTCACGAAGGCTATTCCTGTCCATCCACTATCCTCAATTTTCGGGAAAATCCCTTCAGTGGCGCTGATGCCAACCCCAGTATAGCCTGCAAGCTGGTTCCCGTTCTTCGTACCGAATAATTCAAATCCGGTAATCGGGTTTATTGCCTCGACCTCAAACCATGCTGTGCCGGACGGTAGATTAAGATCAACAGCAGTTCCGATATATTTGCTCTTGCCCGGAAGATCGATCGTCCGGGTTTCAAGGACAACGCCATTTTGAGTGTAAGGAAGTACTGTTATCGTACAAGGATCACTGGAAGGATTGTAGGCAACGATCCCTGTACACCATGTGGCGTCCGATGCGACGTGAGGGAAATAGATATTTGTGGCAGTTGATCCCTTGAGCAGAACTCCGCTTAGATAATTCATGCCGGAACCTTCCTTTGAACCGAAAAGTCCCAATCCAACTACACCGTCTCCCCCAGTGACGGTAGCGGAATTTATGTCTGAAGGCGTCTGACCACCGAAGAGGCTGCTTATCGTAAACGATTGGTGTTCTTTTGGCGCAAGGCTCACGGTCCTGGTCGCCCCATTGTTGAATGTGAACGTCAACAGCTTGGAAGAAGACGTGGTGTTTACGAGACCAACCCCTGTCCACCAAGCTGAATTACTGGCAATATGAGGAATGTAGAAATCTCCAGAATTCGGTTGGCTTACTGCGGGGAGTGCAGCACGGTATTTGCCTTCGACAAAGAACTTGGTATAGCCCAGCACCGTGTCGCTGTCGGATTCGAATACGGCATAACTGATACCACTCGAACTCCCAAATGTATTCGCCACGTTGATTTCTCTGCGGCCATGTGCCGGCAAATCAAATCTCAGATAGTTCACCTCATTTCCTATGGAGTCGTAGCCACGCATGGTTCCCATAACTGTTTTGCTGCTATAGTTGATGACGGTGATCTCAGACCCCCAAGAAGCAACAGTCGATACATGCGGAAAATAGAGAAACGAGGTCGGCGTAAATGCTGCGTAAACGATCTCGACAGCAGTTGGGCTTGGGAGAAAAGCATTTTCGTTGTCTGTGCTTATGGCGCCGACATGAGATGTTATTGTGCAGGTCAAAAGAGTTACGATCAGTAAGCCAAAAAGAAAGTTTACATTTCTCATAGTGCATTCCCCCCTGCTCCTCAATTTTCTTTATTTGTAACAATTTAGCTGTTTGAAATGCTGAAGCCGGCGGCCCGGAGCATGGGGGGTCTCTCTTAAAACTCAAAAACGAAGAAGACACATCGCCATGTTATGCTTCGGGCAACGGGTGACGCGGGCGGAGGTCTTCCGGGGTATCACCCAAAAAGGTCGATCCTCGAAGTTCCCGTGAAGCCTCGCCGCCCGCTTTTGCTACCCGGATGTTTTCATGCTCCACCCTGAATACTCTTCGTTTTGCAGTTTTAAGAGGGACCCCCATGCCTGATGCTTGCGATTTTTCAAACAGCTAAATTGTTACCTTTATTTTATAACACTGGTGTCCGATTGAGAATGTGGAAAACTGTGGGTGATAAGAAGTTCCTTTTTCTGGGTTGGAGGATACGAAAGTTCGCCTTGCGGGTCAAGGTAAAAATCAATCCGCCATGTTGCGGCATGCTTGTCCCTTAACGGCATTAATCCAATGTGCGGAGGGTTACATGCGACCACATGTGTATCTCAGGCTCGTGAAAGATCGGGATTTTGTCACTCAGGAGTTCGAAACCGGAAAAGATATGACATATCTGCCCCCAGACCTGACTTTCTATCGCTCATTCAGAAGGGAAACGTTTCGGGATATTCAAGGCTTGCCTGTGCGTCGCACGCAGACAGGTCTGCATAAAGCCGTTTATCGGAGACGGAGAGCAGAGATGTGGAACAGTCGATACGGTATTCCGGCGGCTTTGGCGCGCCGGTCGCTTTGAAGAGGATTTATCGAGGTTCGCGGCTTCCCGAATCAAGAGACGCATGGCGCTCTGTCCGACAGGCTCCACAGGCACAATTCCTTTTTCAGGACCTGCGCCGAAAAGGAGATTGTTTTTACATACACCCTTCAGCATTTTGCAAATGAAAAAAATCTTGACAAGAGCGCAGAACCCATCTAATCTTCTAAATACTAATCGTTTAGTATTTTTTCAAATGAAGCGAAGCGAAGACACAGAAAGAAGAATCATTCAAGCGGCGCTGGACCTTTTTGTCCGCACCGGCTACCATGGCACGTCCATCAACGACATCATGAAAAAGGTGGGACTCACCAAAGGAGCGCTGTACGCCCATTTCAGCAGCAAGGGCGATTTGCTGCTCAGGATTATTGAGGAGTTCAAAGAAAGATATATTGATGAGATGATCAGGACTGTCAATGAACACAAGGGGAATGCCGTCGAAAAACTCCACCGCACGTTCACCTTCAGTTCACTTTTTGCTTACGAGCACCAGAATCTCTGTGTTTTCCTGACCTTTCTCACAACAGAACTCAAAACGGACGTGGACTTTGAGCCTGCGCTCAAGAACGTCTATCGGAATTACCGGGAGTTTATCAGTCAACTGATTCGTCAGGGCATCAAGCAGGGTCTCTTGAGAAAGGACCTTAACCCGGACCTGGCGGCTCTGTCGTTCATGGCTCTGCATGATGGAGTTTTGCATCAGTGGGTTCTCAACCGTTCCCAAGTAGACGGCGAACAATACGCAAAAACATTCAGGCGAATTTTTCTTAGCGGGCTTTCAAAGCAGGGACCCTGCTAACTCAATAAAAATTGACCCTTTTCAAAGAACTCCAGTGCCACACTATCGGCATGAGCAAAAAGACGCGGGGAATAAACCCGGAACGAATCAAGAGGAGGAGTGCTATGAAAGATGTAGTCCTTGCAGGCGCAGTGAGGACGGCTGTCGGGGATTTCGGGGGTACTCTGAAGGCCATTTCTTCATCAGAGTTGGCGCAACATGTCATGCGGGAGGTGCTCAGCCGAGCAAACATACAGCCCCAACAGGTCAACAAAGTTATTTTTGGGAATTGTTTTTCACCATTGGAACAAAACATCGGCCGAAACGCTGCTTACAAGATCGGGATACCCGAAGAGGTCCCAGCCTTCACGATCAACAGCACATGCGGGTCTTCCCTTCAGGCCATCATTTCAGCCGCCCAGGCCATACAATGCGGGGAAGCCGACCTCATTCTAGCCGGCGGCGTAGAAAGCATGAGCAACGCCCCTTACATTATGGAGTCGGCGAGATGGGGCCAGAGGTTGCGACATGCGGAGCTTTACGATCTCGTTTGGCGAGGCATGCAAGAATATCCTATCGGCGTCGGGATGGGGTTAACTGCAGAAAATCTTGCGGCCAAGTATCACATCAGCCGAGAAGAGCAAGATGCCTTTGCCCTGCTGAGCCATCAAAGAGCCAGTAAGGCGATTGAAGGGAAAAAATTTGCACCGGAAATCATCGCGGTTTCCATCCCCACCCGAAAAGGATCGCCGATTCTGTTTGCCACCGATGAACACGTTAGGCCAAATGTCACCCTTGATCAGCTCGCTAATCTTCCTCCCGCCTTTAAGAAGGACGGGACGGTGACGGCTGGCAACGCCTGCGGCATGAACGACGCTGCAGCTGCGGTCATCGTCGTCAGTCGGGAGAAGGCCCGGGAGCTGGGTCTCAAGGCTCTCGCCACGATTCGGGGCTACCACGTAGCGGCAGTAGATCCCAACATCATGGGCATCGGGCCGGTGCCGGCCATTCGAATTGCCCTAGAGAAAACCAAATTGAATCTCGCCGATATCGAGCGCTTTGAAATCAACGAGGCCTTCGCCGCCCAGTACTTGGCTTGTGAAAGGGAGCTGGGGCTTGATCGTGAGAAAGTCAACGTTTTTGGAAGCGGCATTGCCCTTGGTCATCCTGTCGGCGCAACCGGCTGTCGGCTCGTGGTCACCTTGCTCTACAGCATGATCGCAGACAATCTTCGCTTGGGGATTGCCTCGCTCTGCGCCGGCGGTGGGATGGGTTTCGCACTGATCCTGGAGAGGGATTAGAGACGCCTCATGCTGCGGGTAAACAACATCCAAGTCGTTTACAACGACGTCATCCTCGTGCTCAAAGGGATTTCCCTGGAAATTTCTGAAAAGGGCAAAGTAGCCCTTTTAGGGGCAAACGGGGCAGGTAAGACAACCACTCTCAAGTCCATCAGCGGGATTATTCGATCCCAGAACGGAGAGTTGGAAGAAGGCGACATTGAGTTTTTGGGCGAATCGATCGGCCAGAAAGACCCTGACGAGATCGTACGAAAAGGGATTTCCATGGTCCCCGAAGGAAGACGCATCTTTGACGATCTCACGGTGGCTGAAAACCTTGTCATCGGCGCCCATATTCGCACGGATCGCTCCTGCATTAAGGAGGACATGGATCGTGTGTTGACCTACTTTCCCCACCTCAAGATCCGGGAAAAACAGCGGTCCCTGTTTCTGAGCGGAGGAGAGCAGCAGATGCTGGCCATCGGGCGGGGCCTCATGTGCCGTCCTCGGCTCCTCATGCTGGACGAGCCCTCCTTGGGGTTGGCGCCCATGGTGGTGAAAGAGATCTTCGGGATTCTCGAACGGATCAATCGCGAGCAAGGCACTGCCACCTTGCTCGTGGAGCAGAATGCGAGAATTGCCCTCCACTTCGCCGAATACGGATACATCATGGAAAGCGGCAAGGTCGTCCTGGATGGTCCGGCAGCGCGGTTGATGGAAAACGATGATGTTAAGGAGTTTTACCTTGGCGTAACCAAGGATGACCAGAAGAAAAGTTACTCCGAGGTCAAACATTACAAGCGTCGCAAGAGATGGCTTTCTTAGGCTTCAAGGGGATTCATGGGGCTTCTTGAAATTCAACGTTTGTCTCTCTGTTTTGGTGGAATTGTCGCCCTGGACAAAGTGGACATGACGGTTCAGAAAGGGGAACTGCACGCGGTGATCGGTCCCAACGGCGCAGGCAAGACTTCCCTTTTCAATTGCCTGTGCGGGATTTATCGACCCACCGGAGGAGACATTCTCCTCGACGGCAAAAGCATCGCCGCCCTCAAACCGCATCACATCGGAAAACTCGGGGTGGCCCGTACGTTTCAAAACATAGAACTTTTCGCACAAATGACGGTTATCGACAATCTCCTCCTGGGTCGCCACCTCCACATGCATTCCGGACCGTTTTCAGGGGCCTTGTTTTTTGGAAAAGCCCTGGAGGAGGAACTGGACAACAGACGTAAGGTCGAGGAGATCATCGATTTCTTGGAAATTGAAAAAGTCAGAAAAAAACCAGTGGGTACGCTTCCCTACGGCATTCGCAAAAGAGTTGAACTGGGTCGAGCCCTGGCCATGGACCCCAGAATCCTCTTGCTGGACGAGCCGGTGGCGGGGATGAATCTGGAAGAGACCGAGGATATCGCCCGTTTTGTCTTGGACATTCAGGAAGAGATGGGAACCACCATTATCATGGTCGAGCACGACATGGGAGTGGTGATGGACATCGCGGATCGGATAACGGTTCTTGACTTCGGCGTCAAAATTGCTGAAGGGTCTCCTGTAGAAATTCAGCGAAACCCCAGAGTTATTTTAGCTTACCTTGGCGAAGAGCAATAGGATGAGTTGCAAACGATGATGACTCTTGACACGATCCCCAAATTGTTTCTCAGAAACCGTGATCTTTACCGGGACCAGGTGGCTCTGCGGGAAAAAGATCTTGGCATCTGGCAAAGAGTCTCCTGGACAGAATACTGGGATCAGGTCTGTTATTTTGCTCTGGGTCTGAGGAGACTTGGTCTCCAAAAAGGCGACAAGCTGTCCATCCTCGGAGACAACTGCCGGGAATGGCTTTATGCGGATCTGGCTGCTCAGGCGTCTGGTGCAGTGACTGTGGGGATCTATCCGACGGATGTCGTTTCCCAGGTGAAGTACATCCTTGAGAATTCCGAATCCCGTTTCGTCGTGGCCAAGGATCAGGAGCAGGTGGACAAGGTCCTGGAGGTCAAGAAAGAGCTTCCTCTGCTGACCAAAATCATTGTCATCGATATGAAAGGGTTGAGGCGGTACAGGGATCTCATGATCCTGAGTTTTGAAGACGTCCAAACCTTGGGCCGACCACTCCACGAAGAGCAGCCTCAGTTGTTCGAGGATATGGTGCGGGGGACACACCCAGAAGAGGTGGGTATCATCGTCTACACCTCGGGCACCACCGGCCGGCCCAAAGGCGCCATGATCAGCCAGAAAAACATGGTCGCCATGATTCAGGGGTTGTCCCAAGTGCTAGATTTCAAGTCCACGGATTCCTTTGTGTCGGCGTTGCCCCTTTGTCACATTGCTGAACGGATGTTTTCTTTGATTTTCCCCATGTGGGCGGGTTGCACTGTGAACTTTGCGGAAAGCGTGGCCACGCTTCAGGAGGATCTTAGGGAAATTTCGCCCACGGCCTTTCTCAATGTCCCGCGAATTTGGGAAAAAATGCAGTCCAACATCCTAATCCGCATGGAAGATGCGGTTTTCTTCAAACGGTGGATCTATAGGGCGATGATGCCCATCGGCCGGCGCGTCGCCGAATACAAACTGGCGTTTCGACCCGTCCCTCTTCTGTGGAAGCTCCTCCACGCTCTGGCATATATGTTGCTTTTTCGGTCTTTGAAAAACCAGCTCGGGCTCCTGGAGGCGCGTATATTTGTCAGCGGCGCCGCGCCTCTTTCCCCGGACATCATGCTGTTCTATCACTCCATCGGGATTCCGGTTCGGGAGTGCTATGGCATGACGGAGATGAGCGGAATCTCTTTCATGCCCAAGGACTCGGAGATCAAGATCGGAGGGGTTGTCGGAAAACCCATCCCCGGCGTGGAAGTTCGGCTGGCCGCGGATGGAGAGATCCTGCAGAAGGGGGAAACCGTGTTCAAGGGGTATTACGCAAATCCTCAAGCATCCCAAGAAGCCGTTAAAGAAGACTGGCTGTACACGGGAGATGTGGGCGTCATTGACGAGGACGGAGACCTGCGTATAACCGATCGAAAGAAAGACATCATCATCACAGCCGGCGGAAAAAATATCGCTCCATCCGAAATCGAAAACAAACTCAAGTTCAGCCCTTTTATCAAAGAGGCGATCGTGATCGGTGATCGCCGCAAGTATCTCACCTGCCTCATCCAGATTGAACTCGAAAATGTCGCCAACTGGGCGCAGGCCAATCGAATCGCTTACACCAACTACAAGAGCCTTGCGACCAATCCGGAGGTTTACAAGTTGATCCAGTCAGAAGTGGATACCGTGAACACCCAACTTGCCCGCGTGGAAACAATCAAGAAATTTACTATCCTGGACAAGGAACTGGACCCTGACGACGAAGAGCTGACCGCCACAATGAAAGTGCGCCGGTCGATCATTGAAAAGAAATACAAGGAGCTCATCGAAACCCTGTACCGATAGGAAAAAGCTCGACCAAGGAGAGTGGGTTGGACGAAGGGACAAAATATTTCTTGCAGTTGCTCATCTCAGGTCTGGCCGTGGGTAGCCTCTATGCCCTCGTCGCCCTCGGCTTCGTGTTGATCTACAAGGCAACCAATATTCTGAACTTTGCCCATGGCGAGGTGATGATGATCGGTGGACTCGTCTGCTATCTCCTGTTAACCGCCTTCTCCATCCCCTTTATCTGGGCCACATTGATCACCCTCGTCTTCGCCCTCTTTTTCGGTTTCTTGACGGAACGTGTGATCCTGCGGCCCATGATCGGCCAGCCAATATTTGCCGTCGTGATGATCACCATCGGTCTTTCTATTTTTCTGAGGAGCCTCTCAGGGATTGTTTTCGGTCATCACAACAAGATCTTCCCCTCCCCCTTTTCAGAAACACCCATCAACTTCAAAGGCCTGGTGTTGTCCCACACCCATATCTGGATCATGATCATCTCGGCCCTCCTGGTGCTGATGTTAGCCCTTTTCTTCAAATACTCCAGGACCGGTCTTTCCATGCGAGGCGTAGCCAATGATCAGGATACGGCCATGCTCATGGGCATCAGCGTAAAACGCGTGTTTGCGCTCACCTGGGGACTGGCTTTTGCTATTGCCGCCGTTGCAGGGATCTTCTTGTCCAATGTGATGGTCTTGAACATCGGCCTCTCTCTGGTCGCCATCAAGGCGTTTCCCGCCGTGATTCTGGGGGGACTGGAAAGCGTGCCCGGGGCGATTATCGGTGGGTTGACCATTGGGGTTTTGGAAACCATCGTGGGGGGGTATCTGGACGATATGATGCCGGGCGCCAAGGAACTCACGGCCTTTGTTGTTCTCTTTCTGGTCTTGATGGTGAGACCCTATGGTCTCTTCGGCAAAAGTGAAATTGAAAGAGTTTAAAGGATTATAGCCGGGACCTTCATGAGGAGCAAAACTTTCAGAGAAAGCTATCGGGAGGATATCAAAGTCTTTCAAACCCTTTGGGTGAAGTTATGGCTCACGACATTTGTGGCCTTTCTCCTCTCCGTGCCGTTGTGGGCTGACCCGTACGTGATCTACATGATAAATCTGGCCGGCGTTTCCGTTATCGCGGCCATGGGTCTCAATATCCTCACCGGCTTCACAGGGCAAATCTCCCTCGGCCATTCCGCCTTTGTCGCCCTCGGCGCTTATACCTCCGCCATTTTAGCGACACGACTCGGTCTTCCCTTCTGGCTCTGCATCCCCGCCGGAGGAGGCGTAGCCGCTTTTTTCGGGATTCTTCTGGGATTTCCCTGCCTTCGTCTGAAGGGACTCTACCTGGCCATGGCCACTATGTCTTTTGGGGTGGTGATCGAGTACACGGTCACCCACTGGGAATCAATGACCATGGGGGTTCGAGGAATATCCATGCCCAAGGCTTCCCTGCTGGGCATATCCCTGGGAGATGATGCAAGGTTCTTCTACGTGATCCTCGCTTTTGTGCTGCTCCTCACCCTGGCGGCAAAAAACCTGGTTCGAACAAGGGTGGGGCGAGCCTTTGTGGCCATTCGTGACCGCGACATTGCAGCGGAAGTCATCGGCGTGAATCTCACCCAGTACAAGGTAATCTCCTTTGCCATCAGCTCCTTTTACGGCGGGGTAGCCGGAGGACTCTACAGCTACTACATGGGGTATCTTCACCCTGAGAATTTCACCATCCTCCTTTCCATCGAGTATATCGCCATGATCATCATTGGAGGAATGGGCTCTATCCTGGGAGCCATATTCGGAGGAATCTTCCTAACAGTAATTCCCGATGTCATCAAAGCGTTCGCTGAACTTCTGGGGCAACACCTGCCGTTTCTGCAGGGCCGCTATGACGAAGAATGGAATATCGCCACATTCGGCGCCCTGATCATGCTTTTCTTGATTGTCGAACCAACTGGACTGAACGGCATTTGGGGTCGAATCAAGACCTGTTTTAAGAATTGGCCTTTTACCTATTAACAAAACCCCCACGGAGGGGATCGTACAGGCTCATGTGGCAAAAACAATCCATTAACCAAGGAGGAGAGGACATCATGAGGAGAGAAAAGAAACTGGCTTTATTCGTCGCGGTGGTGTGTTGTGTTCTGTTGCTTGTTTCATCAACCGGCTATGCGGCAGCCCGAGGCGTGAGCAAGGACACGATCCGCATCGGCATGGTGTTGGTCAAGACAGGACCTGTGGCGGCCCTCGGCCTGCCTGAAGGCTGGGCCATCACCGATTCGTTCAACTACGCCAATGAACAGGGAGGGATTCACGGCCGAAAAATCGAATTTATTTGGGAGGACGATCAATTCAAAACGCCCAATGCCATTTCCTCATTCAAGAAACTTTTGTTCAGGGACAAAGTCCTTTTCATCGTAACGCCTGGTGGGACCCCTCAGACCATTGCGCTTTTTGACGTCATTGATCAGGAGAAGGTCTGCACGAGCCCGAATGGGCTGGCGCAAGAGATGTACAAGCCCCATAAGCCTTACATTTTCCCGCACGGATGCACCTACGAGGATCAGATCCAGATCATGTTTGATTACATTTTTAATGATCTCAAGGCTAAGAATCCAAAGATAGCCGTCGTCTATGCGGAAACAGAATTCGGCAAGGTTGGGCTTTATGCCGCGCAGAAAGAAGCCGAGAAAAGAGGCATCAAGCTGGCTTCTGAGTTGGTTCTCAACATTGGATCCGTGGACGCGAGTTCACAGATTTTGGCTCTCAAGAAGGAAAACATCGAGTATGTGATCACCTGCAACCTGGTGCCGCCCATTATCACCTTTCTCCAGACGGCGGAGAAGTTTGACTATTGGCCTACCACCTTTGGAATCAATTGGTCTACCGATGACATGGTGGTCAAGTCCTGCAAGAATGCCGCGAAGAACTACATAGGGGTGAATTTCACCGGCGGCTGGAACGATGATTCGCCCGGCATGGCCAAGGCTCGCATGCTGGCGAAGAAAAACGGACGTGATCCCGACAAGATGCTCACCTCCCTGTACACGGGCTGCGTAGGAAAGGCAGACATGTTTCTCGAAGCCCTGAAGAGGGCAGGGGAAAACGTCTCTCCTGAAAAACTCAAGGAGGCGTTAGAAAGCCTCCGTGATTTTGATACAGGAGGCATTCTGCCGCCTATCACTTACACTCCCAAGAGTCACATGCCGACGAGGAAGGCAAAGCTCTACAAAGCGGACGTTCAAAAGCTGACGCTTGTACCGATCACCGGCTTCCGTGAGGCAAAATAAGAAGATTTGACTTACCCATTTCTCATCCCGCCCTCCTGCTTTGCAGAAACCATGGCACTTATGGCGATAAGCAAAAAGGGGGGCGGACGGGCTAGAGCCTACGCCCCCGGTCCGAGGCTCATCCGAGCTTTTATTGCGGAAGGAGACCTGCATCAGGCATAGGGATGTTAGGGACATCGTATATTCATTGAATGAACATATTCCCCAACTGCAAGGCTTCCGCTCGCCCCCGTGTTGGCGATCCCCAGGCTGCTCATTGAAAAAAAGGACTGTTTCCTGCTCCGGGGTCGGGCCGCAGTAAGATGTTGATTATTCAGGGTTTGTATCCCAAACATGGGTGTTTCCAGTGCCTATATCGTCCTTTTCGGCCCCGAAAAGGGTCATATAGA
>JAFGDM010000028.1 GCA_016932115.1 Deltaproteobacteria bacterium
CTAGGCATAAAGAAGACCTTTCCCTTCCGACGCGAATCCAACCCAAATAATACCGCAAAGACCTTTCCCCGTCAAGAGCTTACTACTCGCCCCTTTGCGATTCACGTTGTGCTAAAATCCTTTTTGATGTTTTCATAGTGCTGCATCAGTTCGGCCATCAGCTTATCCAGTTCCTGCTTGACCTTTACCCAGGCCTCACCACTGGCACCCTGCAGTTCTTTCATCTTCACCGCGACGGCCTCTTTCTTTTCAGTCAAGGCTGCAAATTGCCCTTTGAATTTCTCCTTGGCGTCACCGCTCAGGCTTTCCGCCTTGGCGCTGAGCTCCTTAAACTGGGTGTCGAATTTTCCCAGTTGTTCCTTTGTCTCACCCACATAGGCGTCAATCTTGTCCTTGGTCCAGTCAACCGCCGAGGCCATTTGTTTCTTGGCGGCCTCCGTGGCTTGCTGTTTTTTCTCGCCCACCTCTTTGACGGCTTCCTCCGCTTTTTCTCCGCAACCATTTAGAATGGCGATCCCCAGCAAGAGTGCCACGAGAGGCATAAAAATCAAGTGTTTCATTATCGAACCTCCGCTTTTGATTGTTATTATAAAACCCCCCAAGAGATCCCTGGAGGACCTTGCGCTTTTTGATTCCGTCTTAAAAATGTGATCCCTTCGGTGTCGGCTATGGCGTTTTCCTAAAGACCGACCCCGCAATTCCTGGGAACAATTCACCGATTGACACTAGGACTACCGCGAAGCTGCCTATCGGGATAAATGCACGGACAATCCACATAGGAACCCCTCGCAACCCCACTTCGTATTCGCCTGTTGCATAAGACTCGCAAACCATGATGATCCCGCCATACATGATTGCCGAGAAAAAGAGAAGAGCCATGAAACTGCTCAATTTGCCCACTGCAGTTTTCAACCACAGCGGATAGAAGGGGGTGAAAAGCTCCATTTTGATATGCGTCTTTCCGTACTGAACATACGCAAAGCCCAGGAATATCCCGATTAGAACGAGAAACTCAGTGGCTTCGTTAACGCCGGAAAGAGAAATACGCAGAGCCCTGCAAAAATAGCCGATGAGAATCACCAGCAACATAAGCAAGATCGTAGAGGTGGAAAGAAGAGCAAAAGCTCGAGACAAATTACCCAGAAAACCGTTTGTGTGAAGCCTGTTTTTGTCTTCCAATGTCAAACTCCATGACGGAAAATCATCTCATTGTCTATTTCCCGTACCTCTTGAGCCACCGATCATATATCTGACTATAGGGGCTTTCTTTTTCGTATTTTCCCGCCAACGCTCTATAAGAATTAAAGAGTTCTTTCCCGGGCAAGCCTTTATCTTCCAAGTCCTTAATATATCCGTCATATAAAGGGACAACAAGAGCTTTCCATTTCTCGGCTTCATCAGGAGAGAGGGCATAAAAGGTCGCTTTCCAGTCAGTCGTCATCTTCTCGATGACTCGGTTCTCGTCCGCCACCATTATCTCCAGGGACTTACCGAGAACCTCAATGGAAACCTGTTTCATGATGTCTTTTATGTCGGGGGGAAGATTGTTCCAGGTTCGAAGGTTCATAGCGGTTTCGATACATGCATAGTTCCCCATGCGGGGATCTAACGTAAAAGGCGCCACCTCAGGAAAACTCCTTGTGGCTGCGGATGCCAGACTTGTGTTGGTGTATCCATCAATGAGGCCCCTATCGATCCCCTCGTAGATTTCCGCAGAAGAAATGCTGACTGCAGTTGCGCCAAGACGTTTCGTTACGTCGGTCATCTTGCCCGCAGTCCGTATTTTCAAACCTCGAAGATCTTCCAGCTTCTCCACCTTTTTCTTAAACCCGAAGATATTCGGGCCGAGCATATCGAAGAACAGGAGATAGAGGTTATTGCTCCGCCATTCCGCGTTGAAAACATCGTTAGTCTCAAAAAGTTCACTCATCGCACGGCAGGCGGCGTCGGGTTTCTCTGTTATGTAAACCGCTTCGTAGATGCCTGTAATTGGGAATTTGGCGCGTGTGTACCCTGTGGCCAAGAGAGCGACGTCGCATATTCCTCTGCCCGTTGCAGTTGCCAAATCAGCCGCTTTTACCAGGCTTCCAGCCCAGTAGAACTCGAAGGTTACCCTGCCGTTGGTTCTTTTTTCGATCTCTTTTGCCCACCAGAGATTGGCTTGCGATATTGTGTTAACCTCAGGAAAATATGAAGCAAACTTCAGGACGATTGGTTTTTCGGAAGGAGCTGCCGCTGCATTATTGCCCCTTTCGATCATTAAGGGTGTTATAAAAGTCAGGAAAAGACAGAAACTAACGGCCATTCCGGTCTTGAAAATTTTCATTGTTTCCTCCTTTGATTCGGCAAAATCACTTAAAATGCCTTTTTCCAAGATCACCTTTAAAAGCTTAGGTTCAGTTTTGTCAAGCATGATGCTCTTCTTATCGTCTATTCCGCAGCACCACCTCCTTTTGATGATTCACACGAACATTTTACCGGGCAACCACAATGCAATAGCAGGAAAGATCACCAATAAAACGATCACCAGAACTTCAAACACGAAATAAGGGGCTGTTCCTATAAAGACGTCTGCAAGGGTAACCTCCGGCGGAGAAATTCCTTTCACGATGAAACAATTGAGGCCCACGGGGGGTGTAATCAAGGACAGCTCAATCATTTGGACAACAATGACACCAAACCAAATCGGGTCATAACCCAACGAAACGATTATGGGAAGAAATATCGGCACGGTGACCACTTGAATCGACATCGGGTCGAGGAACATCCCTAGAGGAACATAAAAAAGGATGATCAGAATAATCAAAACCATGCTTGGATACGATGAGGAGGCGATGAGGTTGCCCACGTAAGTCGGAACGCCGGCCTGGATCAAAAAGATGTTGAAAAACATTGCTCCAAGGAAGATGACGAATATGGAGCAACTGACATTGGCCGCATCCTTCATAGCCTCGGAAACGGCCTCCCGGCGACCTTTTCGCACACGCACAAGCAGGAGTATGAGAGCGGTCAATGCGCCGAAGGTTGCCGCTTCCGTTGCTGTGAGGATCCCAAGATAGATGCCTCCGATCACAATTAAGAAGAGAAGACCCACTTCCCAAAGTCCGAAAGAGGCGGTGATTTTCTCTCTTAATGGGACCTTGACGCCCGATGGAGGCCCGAGGGTCGGCCAAATTCTCGCGATCACGTGCGTCCCGAGAATGAAGAAAATAGCAGTGATGATCCCGGGGAATAGGGAAGCCATGAAAAGCTTGCCGATCGACTGCTCGGCTATGAACCCATAGATTACTAAAGGGATGCTTGGGGGAATTTCGATGCCCAAAAAAGCGGCTGATGCTACAGATCCGGTGGCGAGTCTCGGATGATAGCGTCGCTTAAGCATCTCAGGGATCGATACCTTCCCGATTGTTGTCACGGTGGCGGCCCCTGAGCCTGTTACTGCGGCAAATGCCGCGCATGCAAGACATGCCGCCATTGCCAATCCACCACGAATGTTGCCGATTAATTTATACGCTATATCAAAAGCTTTGTCTGAAATTCCTGCTTTGCCCGCAAAATTTCCCATGACAATAAAGAGAGGCACGAGGACGAGCGACCAGGAGGCAATAGTGGAATAGGGGATAAAAACCAGGAATGCCTGGGTGATGTCTGCACCTCTGAGAACGGTGATCCCCAAGAGCCCGGTTACACCGAGAGAGAAAGCGACGGGGACCCCGAGCAGCAGTAACACAAGCGCGATCAAGACGCCGACACCGGCAATCACTAAGGATTCCATTTCAAAGCTCACTTTTCATCGACTATTTATGAGAAAGGGGCAAACCGATTCGAATAGATCTTTATAGTAATGGGTTTCCAGCTCTCTTATCTTATCGAGGCCTACAAGGTTATTAAAATCGTCGAAACATATCATCCTGTCCATGAAATTCCTGGTGGTTCCATCTCTCATTAGTCCGCCCCAGAGCTCTTTTAGCGCCCAGGCCGTCGCATACACCGTAGCATTTGGATATACCACCACCTTGAAACCAAGCTCTTCCAATTCCTTTGTGTGGAGAAGCGGCGTCTTGCCTCCTTCTATTTGAATTGCGAGCGTGGGCGCTTTAATTTCGCGGTTAACCCTTACCATTTCCTCCCTGGATGTTGGAGCTTCCACAAAAATCATATCTGCTCCTGCCTCCCTGTAGATGTTTCCCCTTTCTATCGCCTCATCGATTCCGCTGACGGCGATTGCGTCGGTCCGTGCCATGATTACGAGGTCTTCGTCAACCCGGGCGTCCACCGCCGCCTTTATTTTTGCCGCCATCTCCGCTGTGGGAATAATCTGTTTGCCTTCCATGTGGCCACAACGTTTTGGGTAAACCTGGTCTTCAATGAAAAGGCCTGCCACCCCGGCTTTCTCAAACTCCCGGACTGTTCGCTGTACATTCGTCACGTTTCCATGTCCTGTGTCCCCATCCACGAAAAGCGGAAGATCCACAGCCTGTACGATATTACGGGCAATATTGACATACTCGGTCAGAGTGAGAAGAGAAACATCAGGTTTAGCAAGACTTGCTCCTGAAGCGGCATATCCCCCCATCGTAACGGCCTTGAAACCCACGATTTCTATGATCTTCGACGACAGGGCGTCGTGGGCTCCCGGCATAACAAGAATATCATCATCAAGTATCAACTTCTTCAAAATGCTTGTCTTATTCATTTCCTATCCCCCTCCATTCCTGTTGATCTCAGGATCATCTTCATAAGTTCCGGCTGCCTCTAGCGGCCAACACCACCAAAATTTTCCCCGTTTTCTTGCCTACCGTCCGAGAGTAGTGAGGTTTATCCGAATCAAAACAAAAAGAGTCTCCCGGTTCCATGAAATAAGTCTCCCCATCGTACATGAACTCTTGCGTCCCATCGATCACGTAAACCACTTCTTGCCCCTCGTGCAGAAACGGCTGAGGGGGAAAGTCGGGCCCTATTGTGACAATGTATGCATCCATGAGCCTATCGGCCTTTTTATGGCTCAGAGGCTCATAGATGTATCCGCGGCTACCAAACGGACCTTCGCTCGAGTGTCTTTCCGTTTTCCTTACAATGGAAATCTTTTTTGCCCCGGGATCGTTTCTCTGACCCGTCAGCAGAAAGGAGAGGTCTACCTCAAGAGCAAAAGCAATTCTTGAAAGCGTGCTGATCGGGGGTTCCTTTTTAAGGGTTTCGATTTCACTGAGATAGCTTTTAGCGAACCTGGTCTTATTTGCCAGGACCTCAAGGCTCATGCCCTTGTCTCGCCTAAGTGTTCTAATTCGTGTGCCTATTTCGGATAGGAACTGTTCCATTTGAGTATCGGCTGAAAACCTCATCAGTTAGTGTGTACGCTAAAAGAGATCATTTGTCAAACATTTTTTTCCGATTACGAGGGCCGGTCATGCTCAGTATTCGCAGACGTTTTTGTAATTATTGATTTTATCGGGAACGATAGAGCGTGACCGTATTATACTCACGGGATTCATCAAGATGCGGCACCGTGCAGCTGTCATAAACACCGATCATGTCCATACCCGTCAGCGGGTGTCCCTTCAGTCGCGAATCGGACACAAACACGGCGGCGAACCTGTGCAGGAATGTTTGCAAAAAGGCCAGGTTTTCCCTGTCGTAGAACACATCGGCTATAGTAACAATCCAGTCGTCGATATCTTCTTCCA
>JAFGDM010000191.1 GCA_016932115.1 Deltaproteobacteria bacterium
CACAAGCATCCCGGCCGCCATCATCACCATCGTCAGTACCAGCAGTTTCCTAAACATAAAACTACCTCCTTTCATTTGTGTAAAGGCTATGTGGATAACGCACCGTATTGCCTCACTTCAGGGTTGTCAACACGAAAATACAGGAGGGTCCAAGCAACATCATGTCAACCTTAGAGAGTCGAGACAAACCCTATCGTAAGAAATGTGGGGTTCGCCCGCTGATACATAGAGAAAACAAGAGGCTCAAGAATCCGGTAACAATAGACAGACACATTGACCCATAATAATTTTGAGCGAATGCTCAAAAAAACACTTGACAAAGAAATGGTTCAATCTATATTATGAGCGTAAGCTCATAATAGGAGGTTGGCCATGCCCAGGCCGAGAAAATTAAGGTGGGTGCAGGCACGTCCGGTGGTGGCAGCGTTTGTTCCGAATAGGATGCCGCCATGGGGACGAGAAGAAGTCGTCCTTCCTGTTGAAGGGCTGGAGGCAATCCGGCTTGTGGATCACCAGGGGCTGGATCAGGAAACGGCGGCCGGCATGATGAACGTGTCCCGTCAGACCTTGGGCAGGGTCCTTGCCGATGCGAGAGCCATTGTGGCGGATGCTCTGATTATGGGCAAGATCCTCAGAATCGAAGGCGGCCATTTTGAAATGCCGCCTCGAGGAAGGGGAGGGCATGGCCGCCGTTGGCGCGGCGGATATTAGCGTGATGCTCTTATGCATTTTATGAAAAAGCACATGCAGAATTTCGGACCGCGGGCATGGAGTTCAAAAATGGAGGTTTGCCGACCACGATCAATGGATCGGCATCTAACGATGGGATTGGCCGGAGGGTTCGGCCTGCGTAGGACGTATGCAGGCTGGGGAAGAAGACTATAATGAATACCAAGAAAGGAGATGGAAAGATGCCTGGATTTGATGGAACAGGACCAATGGGCGCCGGTCCAATGACCGGAGGAGGACGGGGATTTTGCAACCCGTCCTATGCGGGGTATTACGGCACGGGGTATGGCAGAGGCTTCGGCTACGGTCGGGGCTATGGCCGGGGACGCGGTTTGCGCGGAGGCTTTGGCGGAGGGTACGGCCGGGGCCGCGGCTACAGCCGGGGGTTTGGCCGGCCGGCTTATTATCCGGCATGGGGACCAGGGTACCCTCCGTCATACGGCCCTTATGCCGCGAACCCACAGGATGAGGCCGGCATGTTGAGAGATGAGGCTGAATACATGAAACAGGAGCTTAATGCAATCCAGAAGCGGCTGGAGGAACTGGAAGCCAACTCCCCGCAATCTTAACAAAGAGGTGAAGCGCGCCGAGTCGTTCGGCAAGTGCTTCGGCGGTAGCCAAAAGCGGAGCGAGGGATATCTTCCGGAAGAAATCGATCTCTTGCTTCGCTCATGGCGGTTTGCTGGAATGGATTGGTATGCTCCGGAAATTTGCAAGACTCTTTTAGAAAAACATCATCCAATCGCTACGTTTTTGCCGACGACTGGTAGTCGATTCGTGCTTATCTGATTAAGGTTTCTAAGGTGTCGTCGCGAACTACCCCTCTTGATTAATAACAATAGTTCCGGCTGAGAGTGGATTTGGCGACGGCAAATGAATGCCGATCTTACGATAAAGTGCTGTGTAAACAAACCGGCTGAGCGTTCTAAGTGCTTTGAGGTCGATTCTCGTTGATATTCCTCGCTTTTCAAAAAACTCCACAAGCCTTTCAGTCGGCTGGTTGCCCGGTGCGCCGGTTACACACCCGCCGGTTCCTCCAAGGGAGGCGTCAAACCGCCTGAGCCCCATCTTGTAGGCGGCCCAGCTATTGGAAACGGCTTTTTCCTTGTGCGCGTGGTGAGGATGGTATCCCAGCTTTTCCGCAATTTTATCGCTGCGATTTTTAAGGATATTTTCGAGCACAGTTGCCGTTTCTTTTTCATCGGCAACGCCTTGGAGGTCCGATAGGGTTACTGTAGCTGCACCCATGTCAAGGAGTCTATCAAGATACCCTCTGAGTTTTTCCGGCGCGGGTAGAAGAAGATTTTTGGTGCCGGTCGGCCTGTAGCCGAAGGCGGCGGAAATGTAGGCGACGATCCGAATCTTGCGGTGAAGAGCATCTCTTGCAATAATCCCGTAATCACTCAGGGTCTCCTTGATGGTTCTTCCCAGGTTAAGTAAATTGTGAGCTTCAACGGCACTGAAGAAAATGCCGAGGGAGTGATCATAGCCGTCCCGGCCCAGGCCCGTGGAAAGAAAGGTCCTGTAACCCTCTTGATTAGGAACAAGGGTAATGAGCTGAACGTGTTCTATTTTACCGATGCCGCGTGCAATCGTGCGGATGATTTTTGGATTCATGGCCGGAGAGATACGTGGATGGACGCAAGAGAGAACCTCCAGGTTGCGTAAGCCCGCTTCAATCAATTTTAGGGCAATGTCGGTTCTTATTTGGGGAGAGAAGAGGCGTAGCGATGAGGCGGGGATGTTCTGCCCGTATTCTCTCAGAGTTACATCCGTGACGAACACTTCGGAAAGTCTTTCGTCATACACGGCGGCACCTTATCCGGACGCTTTATCACCCTTATACCTGATAATACCGTTTTATCCTTCCTGCGCTCCCAGTTCCTTTACCGTTTTTTCCAAAGATTCCATGTCCTCCACGTTCATGGTGGGGGTCTCAGGATGAATATCTTTAAGCATGTTGCTCAGGACTTTCTTAGGCCCTACTTCGATAAATAAATCAGCTCCGTTCTCGACCATCTTTTCAATGGAGCTACGCCAATTCACGCAGGTGAAAATTTGTTCGTAGAGTTCTTTTTTGATGTGTCCCGGATCAACAATGGCTTCTGAAGTTACGTTGGCAATGACCGGTTTGTTGGCAATGAATACTTGACTCTTATTGAGATCTCTCTTGAATCGATCCGCCGCAGGTTTCATAAGAGGGCTGTGGAAGGGCCCTTCCACTTTGAGGATTGTCGGGATCAACCCTTCTTTCTTGAGCTTCTTCCCCAGATCATCCAGATTTTTCCTGAATCCTCCCACCACGATTTGGCTCCTTGTGTTGACAAGGGTCACGTATACCTGAGCTTCTTTGGTCAAATCTTCAATCATGGCGTAATTAATCTCTTTGCCCCGGTTCACAACGGCCATCAATCCCGCATCCGGGTAAGCGTCGCTGAATTCGGTAATGAAGTCAGCTCTTTTCTGGACCAGATCCATGCAGATTTTAAAATCCATGGCGCCCGCAACGGCAAGGGCCGTGTATTCTCCCAGGCTGTGTCCTGCAAGAAAGGCAATGTTGCATTGGACATTCAATTCCTTGCACATTTCTTCAAAGATTTTGTAACAGGCATAGGCGGTTGTGAACACGGCAGGTTGGGTGAACTTGGTCCTGTCAAGATCCGGACGGTGCACCAATTTTGATCCCAGCAGTGGTTTTTTAAAACATTTCTCCGCCATGTCGTAGCCCACCACGGAACCGGATTCATCGTAAACATCCCTAACGAGTTTAAAACGATCATACAGTTCCTTACCCATTCCGACATATTGTGACCCCTGCCCGGGGAAAATGACGCCAATTTTTTGGTATCTCATGAGCCGACTCCTTTCCGATGCCCATCCCTGGAACTTTTCGTCCGGCACCGGCAACAATGCATCTTGCGAAGCCAAGATAATATTCTTCTTATAATACACGGAAAGAGGCGTTTTTCAAAGGCAAAACTTGATACCGAAGAGGCCGCTGGGACCGGAAGGGCAGCCCCTTTCTGCGTTTTTGTATAACGACTCCCCCTGCGTCTTCAAGAGGACGAAACGGAGATGTTTCCCCTTCACTGCCATGTCCGCTCACCCTATGAAAAGCGCTGCTAGGCCAAGGGTTTGGCTTCATCAATCAGCATAATGGGGATGTCGTCCTTAATTTCATAGAGGAGCCTACACTTATCGCAGATAAGCCCGTCTCCGGTTTCATTCAAACGGATGTTTCCCTTGCACTTGGGACAAGCCAGGATTTCCAGAAGTTCCTTGCTTATAGCCATTATTTTTCACCTCTGATTAATAATGTGTGCCTTGACTGTATCAAATACTTTTTCCACCGTGATGCTTTTCATACAGGTGAGATGCGGACACCTTTTCCTGAAACAGGGGCTGCACTCCAGGTTCTCTTGTATTACGGTGTGGTTCTTTCCGTAGGGACCGGTTCGCCGCGGAGCGGTGGGACCAAAGAGAGCGACAACAGGGACGCCCATGGCGGCGGCAATATGCATGGGGCCGGTGTCTGTGGAGACCATAAGGCGACAGCGGGAGTAAAGATAGGCCAATTCCCTGAGTGTCGTTTTTCCGGCAAGGTTAAGGGGGCGAGGGTTTATGGTCGCAGTGATACGGTCGATGATGGGACGGTCGTCATTGCTCCCGGTAAATAAGACCTTGCAAGATAATTCATCTTGCAGCCTCGCCGCTAGAGATGTGAAGCGTCCCTCATCCCATAGTTTCGTATTCCACCTGGCCATCGGGTTTACCGCAATGACGATGTCTTCGGGTGAGAAATGCTCTATAAGAAAACGATCAATGCCGGCTTTGTCCGTTTCCTGAATTGGGATCGCTCCTTTCCATGAGTCGGTGCGGCAACCGAGGTACTCGGCGGCCTGCAGATACCTTTCCAGTGCATGGCGGTTGTAGTCGAAGGGGTAAGGGCGATCGGTGAGAAAGAGCATGCTTCCTTCCCTTCCTCCTGTGAAACCTATTTTCCGTCGGGCTCGAGCTAACCCTGCAAGGATACCGCTTTTGAAAAGACCGTGGAGGTCGATGATCAAGTCATAGTATTCGGATCTGATGGTTTGCACAAATCGCTTGATTTCTTGAAGAACTCCGGTTCGGTGTCCGGAGGAAAGGAATTTTTCACACCATGATTTTCTACGGGAAATAATGACGTGGTCAACATCTTTATGGCCTTCGATAATAGGCCAGGCTTCCTCCTCCACGAGCCAGTCGATCCTGGCCGTGGGAAAGCTCTTCCTGAGCACTTCAAGCAAAGGGAGCGTATGGACCACATCTCCGATAGCGCTCAACTTGATGAGCAGAATGCTATGGGGCGGATCGATGTGAATGAGCTTTTTCTCCATGAACAATCCATCGTACGGCATCAAGAAGGTCGCAGGCAATGTGGATCGGTTTTGCCTGCCGCCGGGGAAGGACATACTCTATTTCTCCGAGGCCGTAACCTGTTTTCACCATGATGCCCTTGATCCCGGTTCGTTTCGCGAATTCCATGTCGGAGCACATATCCCCGATCATGAGGGAATGGGGTAGATCAATATCAAAAGTCCGACAAGCTTGCTCGATGAGCCCGGTCCTGGGTTTTCTGCATCGACAATCAACAGCAAAGTCAGGCACAACACCCCTGGGGTGGTGGGGGCAGAAAAGAACGGCGTCAACATGAGCGCCGGACTCTTCCTTGAGCACATGCTTCAAAAGCAAATGGACCTCATGGACAAGATCGAGGGGATAATACCCGCGCGCAACACCGGACTGATTTGAAACTACGATCGTCAGGTATCCCAGGTCGTTGAGAATGCGAATCGCCTCTGCTGCACCCGGTATGATCTTGAAGCGACTGAGGTGGTTGATATACCCCATCTGCTCATTGATGGTCCCGTCTCTGTCAAGAAAAACCGCTGCCTTTTTCATTTCTGAGAATCCTCAATTCTTTCTCTCGACTTCGGCCCTGAGTTCTTCCATGGCTTGCCATACCTCGTCGGGTTCAATGGAAATGAGGCAGGGGTATCCATTTCGGCATTCGGGTTTCAGGCATGGCGAGCAATCCATATCGTGCCTCACAATCCTCGCCCATTTTCCTTTCGGGCCTGTTGCGACAGGGTTCGTGGAGCCGAAAATGCCGACTGTGGGGACGTCGAGAGCCGCCGCAACGTGCATCAGGCCGGAGTCGTTGCTTAGAAAGAAACGGCAGCTCTTGATAAGAGCCATAGCTTCACCGAGCGAGGTCTTGCCGCAAAGATCCAAGGATTTATTCTTCATGACCTTGGATAGGGTCAGACATGTCGCAGCATCTTTTTTGCTACCCAGAAGCACGACCCTGGCGCCCCATTGTTGGGCGGCCCTGTCTGCGATGGCAGCGAATCGCTCAACAGGCCACCGCTTTGCAGGACCAAAAATTGCGCCGGCGCTCAAACCAAGGAGAAAATCGCTCTTTTGGATCCCCTGAGTGGAAAGCAATTCGCGGACAACTCCACTTTCTTTTCCCCCGACATGAAGATGAGGGTCTTTAGTGGGCGCTTGCCAGCCCATGGCCCGGAGCAGGGCGAGGTAGTATTCCACCTGGTGCTTTTTCAGGATTTCAGCATCCCGGATGACCGCATGGGAAAGGAGAAGTCTCCGGCCGTCCGTATTGTATCCAACCCTTAGAGGCACCCGTCCCAAATAGGACAGGAGAGCGGCTTCAAAGGCGTTTTGAAATAGAACCGCCATGTCGAATGGGCTGTTACGAATCAGGCGGATAACCCGAATTCTTTCACCTAGGTCTTGGAAGAGCCCGAGGCCTCTGGTGTAGGGGATGATTTCGTCCGCCCCGGGATGATGATCAAAAAGTGCCGCTACCCAGGGCCTGGCAAGGACGGCAATATGAGATTCCGGGAAGTTCTGTCTTAGAGCATCGAAAGCAGGCATGCACATGACCACATCGCCGACCCAGTTAGTCGCACGAACCAGGATCCGGTGGATGTCGGTTTTATTGATGGAGGCTACGCCGGCCGCTTTCATGGCTTTTGCCTTCCCGGATATTCATCTATCCACGCACCTCGTCTGTTCTGCGAGATACCGGCCCATAACCCCGTGACCGCTGCAACGGCAGCGGGCAGGAGTTTTTTGTCTTCCACCTCTTGTGCCACCAGAACCAGTGATCAGGGTATTTTTTTACATACTTTTCGATAACACGGGTGAAAAGCTCCGTGTTGGCATCGACATCTGCGGTTTTATCCCCTGTACGTTGAAGCTTGATTTCTTTTTCCAGAATGATCCTGTATCGACCGTCTTTCTGTTTCACTGGAAAGGCAGGTATGACGGGTGTTTCGGTCCTTAAAGCAATCAGAGCGAGCCCTTTGTTTGTGCAGGCCCATCTTCCCAGGAAAGGAACGAAAACCCCTTCGTACCAGTCCACATTCTGGTCCAGGAGGATCCCGACGATTTGATTTATCTTAATTGCCTCCATGATTTGTCTCATGGCACGCTGCTTGGGTATGATTTTGGCTCCGTGCCTTGAACGGAGATGGCTGATCACCCGGTCCAGAGGCAGGAAGTCCGCAGGTCTGGCGACAACTGCCGTTCCGCCCCACAGGATTGTTACGGCGGCGGCCATCAGTTCCCAATTTCCGAAATGGGCGGTGAGAATGAAAACGCCTTTACCTCTGGCGATGGCACGGTCAAAATCTTCAACGCCTTCGAAGGTCACATAGCGAAAAAGATTCTCAGCGGTGAATTTCATTATGTGGGGTGTTTCAAAGAGCATCGAGCCGAAATGCATGTATACACGACGAAGCAGGTTTTTCGCTTTCGATTCCGATATCGTTTGAAAGCTTTTACGGATATTTTCCAGAGCGACTTCTTTTCTGCTCATAGGGATCATGTAGGCAAGAAGACCCAAAACCTTTCCTTTAAATTGGCCGAGCCTATAAGGGATGTGAGCCATCAACCGAACGGCTAAAAGAATCAGCCTATAAATGATTTCGTTCTGCATTTCTTTCGATTTCAGAGGTATGCTTCAAGCTCGGAATTTTGAGTTGAAATCCGTATCATTTTGTTAGACCTGCAAACACTTTTTCTACATCTTTAGCCGCGCGTCTTGTTCCTTTTCTCTAACCATGTTGAAAAAGGTTTCTGTTTCAGACAATAGCTCGAAATTAACCGTAAGGTAACAAAATTTGTCTTCGTGTATTCCCAGGTTTTCTATGCGCACCCAGTCTTTCTCGGTGGTCAACAGGCAGTCGGTGCTTTTTGACCAAAGAATCATTTCTTCGATCCGTGCACGGGAAAAAGGGTAGTGGTCCGGGAAGGTTTTAAAAAGAAGTACCTCAGCCCCAAGTTTTGTCAAGGTGAGCCTCAAATATTCCGGCTTTGCAATACCGGTAAAAGCCGCAACTTTCTTCCCGGTGAGAAATCCGGGCCCATAGGACCTACATGAGCGCGTGAAAATAAGCTTTTGAGGCACATGCCTGCTTAGAAAAACGGGTTTTTCCGGGAATATCTTCTTTAGAAATTCCACAAGACCGGGTGTTGCGTCACTATCGGAGCGGGTAAGGATAAGAGCGTCGGCTCTTCGTAGGTTATCGATAGGTTCGCGCAGCGGTCCCCACGGGAGAAGGTGCTTGTTGCCGAAGGGAAGGGTTGAATCGAGTAAGACGAGGTCCAAGTCTCTGTGAAGATTGGTGTGCTGAAAACCGTCGTCAAGAATGAAGAAATCAGTTTCTTGCTTTTTATATGTGAAAAAACCCGCGTCAAAACGGTCTTTTGAAATGATGACCGGGATTCCTTTAAGCTTTTTAGCGAGCAAGTAAGGCTCATCCCCTGCTTCGGCAGGTGTGGTGAGTATAGTCTTCCCGTCCGAGACCTCCAGAATTTTTTGTCTGCTTTCCCCCCCGTACCCTCTTGAAAGAATGGCCGGCTTGTACCCTTGCGCAATGGCCCATTGTGCAAGCATGACGGCAGCGGGGGTTTTGCCCGTCCCCCCAACGGTCAGATTGCCAAGGCTCACGACAAAGCCGGGAAGCTTTTTTTTTCTCACCGGTTTGCTCATTTTGAGCTTCAGACCCGCCCGATAGAGCAAGGAAAGTGCGGCCAATGGCAAAGTAGCCGGGGTTAGTTTATCCTGATCGTGTATTTTGGACCAATCCAGAAGCATCGTTTATTTACCGTGACAATTCAGCAAGTGACACCGGCGCTTCGCTTCGGGGTTATATATGGAGACGAATCCAAAGATAGACCTCTTTTGGCGATACCCCGGACGACCTCCGCCCGCCTCACCCGTTGCCCGAAGCGTAATAGATCCATGTGGCTTCTTGGTTTTGCAGTTTTAAGAGAGACCCCCATGCCCACGGCCTCCGGCTTCGGTATTTCAAACAGCTAAATAAGGAAAATTTTTACCACCCTGGAAAACTGATATCAAGCTAACTTTTGAATTCAATGCTCATTGACGGGTTCAGTTATTGGGGTTACAGTCCTTAAATAAGGTCAGGGAGAGGAACATGAAGCGAAGAGAGGCTTTCAGAGTTGGGCTATGGCTGAAAGCGATCTCAGGCCGTAAAAAATCGCTAAGGAGCAACAATGAAAATCAAGGGCGGAGAGCTTGAACAGATCGGGGTGGTCCATTCCCCCTACAAAGAAAACAAAGCGCCGCCTTACCAGGGCAGGCGAGAAAGCCAAAAAAGTGTTTTAGAGATTTTTCAAGAGTTCGAAGTTGCGTTGCGAGATGTCGAGCGCTGCACTCATCTATTTGTCCTTTATTGGCAGCATCGCGCGACCCGATCGGTACTCAAAACCAGGACCCCATGGGGGCCGGAAATACGTGGAGTCTTCGCCACTCGATCTCCTAATCGCCCGAACCCAATCGGCCTTTGCGTGGTGGATCTCGTGCATGTTAAAGGCCGCTTTCTGGAGGTTGTGGGAATGGATGCCCTTGACGGTTCTCCTCTGATCGATCTTAAACCGTACTCGTCCTCTTTAGACGCCGTCAATGGTGCCGGAATGGGTTGGTGCGAGCAGGATAGGTCGGATTTTAGGAATGGAAGCGAGGTGGACACCGGGAAAAGTAATTCAAATTTTCTCAAGGAAAGGGATAATTTAAAGAAGTATTAAAAACCTGTCCTTTAATCACGAAAGAACCTTCCGTATTTCAGCAAGTACCCTCTGCACTGCTCCCTGATTGCTCTCCACGAACTGCTTGGCTTTCGCCCCCAAGGCCTTTTTTTTGAGTGGTTTGGAAAGAAGATCCAAGACAGTCTGCAAAAGCTGCTCCGGGTCATGCACTCGAATGGCCCCGCCGGCTTCAAGCATCAGTTCGGCCATGATTTTGAAATCATCCATATGCGGTCCGAAGAGGACGGGGCAGCCGAAGCTTGCCGGTTCCAAAAGATTGTGGCCTCCTTCCGGAACAAGGCTTCCTCCTACGAAGCTTATGCCGGCGATCCCATATATTCGATTCAGTTCCCCCATGGTATCCAGGATGAGCACATCATAAAACGCGGATTCACGCGTTATTGCTTTTCTCCTGGCGGTTTTAAGTCCCTTGCTTTTGGAAAGTCGCTCAATTTCTTCGGCCCTTTCAGTCCGCCTGGGAGCGATGATGAGACGCAGTTTTGGGAAAGCGGGTCGAATCTTTTTAAAAATATCAAGAATGATTGCTTCCTCGCCTCGATGGGTGCTCCCGGCGAGCCATATTGCATCGTCACGGGAAAGACTGAATGCTTCAAGCCACTCCCGGCGCTCTTCCTCATCCATTGGCGAGTAACCCCTATCGAATTTTATATTACCAAGGCTTCTCACTTTTTCAGCCTTGACCCCTGCCTCCAGAAGTCTCGTGCGATCCAGCTCTGTCTGAACCAAACAGGCGTGGAATAGGTTCAGGATTCTTTTGAAGAGAAAGCTAAACCTCTTGTAAGATTTAAGCGTTCCGGGTGAAACCCTCCCATTGACAAGCATGCTCTTAACACCCCTTGTTGCCAGATGATTAATGAGCCCGGGCCATAGGTCGGTTTCAACTAGAATGAAAAGCCTTGGTTGGATGCAGCGAATCATGCGCAACATGGGCCACCAAAAGTCGAGAGGCAAGGGCAAGATAAGGGAAACATCGTTTTGCAGTTCCCTTTGTGCGATCGCCATACCCTGGCGTGTGGTTACGGTGAATGCCAGTTCCTCTGCCGGGAATTGTTTTCTGAGAGATTTGACCAGGGGCAGCGCGGAAAGCACTTCTCCCACTGAAAGAGCGTGGATCCAAATGGTTTTGTCTCTTCGTTTGCGGGTGAGTGGAACACCCACCAGCCTTCGAAAAAGCCTTTGGTTTCTCAGCAAAGGCATAAAAGGCAGGAGGAAAATAACAAGAAATGTCCATGTAAGGTGGTAGACGAACAAGATCACGTTTCAGGCCTTCACAGGAAGCTCGATGATAACGCGGGTTCCTCTGATCTTTCGCGCTTGAATACTAATCGATCCATTGTGATCGCTGATAATATCACTGACGATGGCAAGACCCAGACCGGTGCCGTGTTTCTTTGTTGAAAAATAAGGCTCAAAAACCCGTGCTTTATGCTCCGGAGGGACGCCTGGCCCGTCATCTGCTATCTCAATTACGACGACCCCTCGGTCCTGGTTGAACGATAGGGTCACGTCTATTCGCCCCTCCCCTTTGACGGCATCAATCGCGTTATCAAGGAGATTGACCATCACCCGTTTCATCTGCTCTCTATCAACCCGGAAAGAGGGAACGTCAATCGCGTCATGGAAAAGGATCGTCACGCCCTTTTGGATGTCTCTGTACAGTGCAACGGACTCCTCGATAATCAGACGCATGTTGTACATTTCAAGTTGGGGGGCAGGCATGCGAGCATAACTCGAAAAAGCGTTGACCAAGCTCTTCAAACCCTCCACTTGGTCGATAATCATAGTAGTGCATTCCTCAAAAACCCGGCTATCCTCGGCCGATAACTTGTGCCCATATCTTTTCTTGAGCCTCTGAGCGGAAAGCTGGATCGGGGTGAGCGGGTTTTTCACCTCGTGGGCAATCCGTCGGGCTACTTCACGCCATGCCGCCATCCGCTGAGCCCGCTCGATATCAGTTAAATCCTCAAAGACGGCGACAAGCCCAAGGTAGCGGTCTTTTTCGTCACGGAGAACATTTAGGGAAACCAGGAGAGTCAAGGTCCTGTCGGCGGTGTGGAGATGGATCTGTCGTTTCATGGCGCCTTTTTTGAAGAGATTCTCATCCTGAAAGAAATCGTTCATCCCCTGAAGATGGGGTTTATTCAACGCTTCCCTGTAGTCTCGCCCTATGACGGCAGATGCGTCAAGGCCGAGCATCTTTTCTGCAGACTTGTTAATCGTAAAAATTCGTCCCCCCGCGTCCGCGGACATTACGCCTGCCGCCACATTGGCCAGAACGATCTCCATGTAAAGGCGGCGCTGTTCGATTTCGAGGTTTCTCCGGATAAGTTCTTTGTTTGCTTCTTCAAGTTGGAGCTTTCCGTTTTTAAGGTCTGTCGCCATCCGGTTGAAAGAATTTACGAGAACACCCATTTCATCTCTGGATTCAAGGTCGATGAAAACATCATAGTCGCCCTGCGCAATGCGGTAGGTCCCTTCCGCCAGCTCCTGGATAGGGACAGTGATGCCTTTGGAAAGAAAGATCCCGAACCAGACGGAGGCAAAGATAATCAACAGGGTGACAATGGAAAAGGTGATGAGGTGGATGATTTTTATAGGCTTTTTGAGTAGCTTAAACTGTTTGAACTCTTCAAAGCCTTTGGGAATGGCGTTCAAGCGATTCACGACTGCGGCGGGTATGAATGCCTGCATTACCGCAAGCCCAACAACGGCTTTGGTTTCTGCTTTGGAGAATATAGGGACAATGCCGCTTACAAGTTGCCCGGTGGTTGAGGATTGGATGTGATGATGGTCAGAGCCTTTTTCAAAGGCCACCCTCAGAATGTCTGCGCTCAAATCCTTGAAAGAGCTCAGGTCCAGCTTCTCATCGTGAGCCAGGGACCGAAGCTGCATGTTTTCAGAGAAAACCTTGACAGTGGCAAGATGGTACTCCATTCGCTTGTCATTGAGAAGCTTTTCCATTTCTTCTTTCTTTATAAGCGGAGTGTAGCCGTAGTAGGTGATTAGGCGGCTCAGACTATTCCCGTGGGAGAGAAGTTCATCGATGATCCTTTTGTAATACCCCTGACCGACCTCAAGTGAATTCTTGAGCGACCGCTCGATGGGAAGGTTGAACCAGTATTCAATCGAGGTGGAGATGAACTGGACGGAGACAAAGAAAAGAATCGCTGTGGGGAGAAGCGACAATGTCATGAAAGCCACCACCAGCTTCGTGCGCAACTTGGCCCCCATCATCCCCTTTTTTCTTTCAAAAAAGAGCTTAACCAAGTTTCTCATGGTCAGGTAAAGCAACAGAAGGAGCAGGATGACGTTGATATTGATCAGGACAAGGATGAGGATGTTGTTGGCAATAGGCAGGTCCAGCCCCAGGTCAAATATTCGCGCTCCCACGTAGGTGAGCACAGGGATGATCACCATGAGAAAAGCGATGATGTACCTTTCTCTGCGGCGCCTTTTGATATCCGCCTTTTGAGCTTCTATGTAGGATTTCATGCTTAATACTTAAAGTCGACTGCATACCAGTCGGTTGCAAAATTCCAGAGGGACAAAAAGAAAAGAACGTGATGAAGGTAAAAGGGGAGTTTGATCTCGTCGAGTTGGGCCTTCATCTGGACTTGGTACGACTTTCCCTTTGTCATCTTATCCATAGGCGCCACTTTGAGAGCCACGACATCAGCCATGAGTTTTTTTGCCTGGGCGAAGTTGTTGACCGTGGCTTTTTTCCCGTTTTCTTCAGAAAGTCTGATCTCATAGGTCCCTTTGAGGTTGTCATATTTGATATGGTGGTAAAGGACCAGGTCTGCCAGTTCCCGGTTCCAGAGGAGCCTTCTCTTTTCATAGAGTTTAACAAAGAAGGTAAAGGTTGTCTCAATTCCGCTGTCGATGGCAGCGTTCATCTCCGGCGTAAAACAACCGTTGACCGTGAAGTAGAGAAGGAGATGGTCTCTGGTGTTGGTGACCACAATGTCGGACAGGTAGGCTGTTTGGGCCGAAACATCGGTGGTGATTTGGAGCAAGAGAACGGTTAAGATACCTATGATTGCTTTTTTCATGAACCAAAGAGATGTATTTTCCTAAGGGGTTCTCCAGGCTCAATGGAGCTCCGGTTAAAGGCGTTAATCTGTTAGGACTGAAAGCCGCCCAAGGAGCTTGCCGCACTCCATAAAAACTTAGCGACATGCGGATAGTAACTGAGAGGAAAAGGAAATGCAATAGCTATCCCTGCGCGAAAAGGAAAGGCGAAAATGGGTGGTTAATGCGGCGTTAAGTCTCCAGAAGACAGAGGGTTGCATTTGATTTCATGTTTCGGTGGGTTCAGGCGTGAACGGGTTCCGGCGACCCGGGGATTGGAATTTTTAAGCTTCTACCGGCTGATTTTTGCGGATCATCAAAAATGAGACTTTCCCAGTGATCTCTGCTTCCGAGCAGTTTTTTGAGCATGCCCTGATTCAGGGAATGTCCGGATTTGTTGACTACAAAATGTCCGATTACGGGGCAACCGATGATAGCCAAGTCGCCGATGAAATCAAGGATTTTGTGCCGGACGAATTCATCTTTGTATCGAAGACCGTCTTCATTCAAAATCCTGAAATCGTCGATAACGATGGCATTGTCCAGAGAACCGCCCATGGCCAAGCCGTTTGCTCTCAGGGTTTCGATATCTCTAAGAAACCCGAATGTCCTGGCACGACTGATTTCCTTGACGAAGTCCTTTCCCGAAAAGCGGTGTTCGTAACTTTGATCCCTGAGAAGAGGGTGGCTGAAGTCAATGGTGTATGATATTTTCAGTTCATTGGATGGAAAGATGCTGATGGAACGGCCCCCATCGGTGATTTGTAGGGGTTCCCTGATGATGATAAACCGTTTTGGGACCTTCTCCTCCTTGAAGCCTGCGCTTTTTAAAAGAAAAACAAAGGGGCCGGCGCTTCCGTCCATAATCGGAACCTCGGGACCATCGAGCTCCACCCTGGCGTTGTCAATGCCCAAACCGAAAAAGGCCGCCATAAGGTGCTCCACGGTGGAAACTCGAAAGCCGTTGTTGCCGATGGTCGTAGACAGGTTGGTGCCCACCACACTATCGGAGTTGACTCTGATGACCGGGTGGGAAAGGATATCCTTGCGGATGAAACTGATTCCGTAGTCGGGAGGCTCAGGTTTAAGTGTTATATTGACCAATTGCCCGGAGTGAAGGCCTATGCCTGTACAGGAAACTTCGTTTTTTATTGTTCGCTGTCTAACGTCCACGATATTAAAATCAGCCTCCGGAATCCGATACCACAAAAAAACCGTCTTGAGTAGCAGCAAAAAACATGCCGAATAAAGGAGTTATCTTGATGTTAAAGAAATGAATTGTAATATATTGAAATTATTGTATAAGAAAACGTGACGGGAAGAAACGCTGAGGATATTAAGCGGAAATATGGCAAAGAAACCACAGTAAGGATAAAATAAACCACACCTGTACGGCGTCCTAACGCCGTCTTTTAAAAAATTGGTAACAATTTAGCTGTTTGAAAAATCGCAAGCATCAGGCATGGTGGTCCCTCTTAAAACTGCAAAACGAAGAGTATTCGGGGTGGAGCATGAAAATACCAGGGGTAGCAAAGGCGGGCGGCGAGGCTTCAC
>JAFGDM010000192.1 GCA_016932115.1 Deltaproteobacteria bacterium
AATCCGAAACAATACCAAAATCCTAATTTTCAAACTTTAAAACAACATTAGGCCAGAGCCGCTGTTCTGACCTTTTGGTCATTTGTATTTGCTTATTTGAATTTGTTTCGGATTTCGTGCTTCGGATTTCGGATTTCCGTGTCTCTGGAAAGTGGGTTAAAAAAGAAGCTTATCCCGGAATTCAGAATTGCCGTGTTTGGGAACAGAGCTTGTGGGACACGGCACTAGGATGGTTGCCAGATGCGCTGCACTTTGGTTTTGAATTCATCTGTAACGGCTTCAACATCGCCCAGATTGACAATCACCCGGGGGGTGATCAGGATGATGAGCTCGCTTTTAGAGCCGGATTTGACATTCTTGCCGAAAAGAAAGCCCAGAATGGGGATTTTGCTGAGAAAAGGCACGCCGCTCAGGTTGTCCGACTTGTTTTCGCGGATTAGGCCGCCGATAACGATGGTCTGGTTGTTCCCGACTGTCAGGGTGGTTGCAACGCTGCGCTTGAAAAAGGAAGGATAGATCTGGGTGCCCACGATCACATCGCTGGCCTGTTCGCTCACTTCCTGGCTGATGTCCATGGTCACCATTCCATTTTCATTGATGTAAGGTGTGACGTTCAGGATAATACCCGTGTTGCGGTATTCGATAGATGTCTGAAGCACCGACTCATCCGTTGAGCCGCCGTATTGGAACTGGGCGCTCGCTACCGGGATCTCGGTGGAGATGTCAATGCGGGCTTCCTTCTCGTTTGAGGCCAGAACCGTGGGGGATGAAAGGATGTTGACCTTGTCCTCGGAGGCCAGGGCGTTCAAGGTTGCCGTCCACCGGTCGGTTTGCCCGATGAGGAATTGGAGACCGCCTGCACCGGTCGCAGCGCTAAGCAGGCTTGTGCTAAGCTGGCCTTCTCCTTTCTGGTATCGCCATTCGAGACCTAAACTAAGGCTGTCTTCCAGCGAGATCTCGGCGATCATCGCTTCGATCAGGACCTGCCGCGCCAGGATATCCAGGCGCTCCAGGACAGCCCTGATGACATGCCAGTCGGAGGGCAAGGCTTCGATGATCAAAAGATTGCGCGTCGTATCGGGAATGATGCGGATGTCGCCCCGGAGCGTGGCCGAAGGCAGATCGGAAGTGTAGGTAGCAGCAGGCTTTAATTTCTCATCGGTCTTCGTTTCCTTGGCCACGGCGAATAGAGTGGACTGGGGTTTTGATTCTGGTTTCGCAGCCGCCTGGGGTTGCTCGGAACTCCGGCGATCGGTTGCCTGAGCCGCTTTCTGGGAAAAAATGCTGTCCAACAGGCTTGCCAGGTCGCCGGATTCGGCGTTTTTTACGGAATAAATATAAATCTGGGAATTGGTGCCTTCGCTAGGCGCATCCAATGTCTCTAAAAGTGGTGCGATTTTTTCAAAGGCCTGCTGCTGGTGACTCATTACAAGAAGCATGTTGAGCCGTTCGATAGGGATCAGCTTTACTTCAGATCGAAAACCGCCCTGATAAGGGGCGAACGCGCTTTCGAGGATCGGCGCCAGATCCTTGACGGGAACATTGTTCATTTTATAAAAACGATAGCTTATCCCTTCAAATATATCGATGTCGAAACCCTCCACAAGTTTGAGCGCTTTTTGAATGTTGGTGCTTTTGTCCACCAGGAGCAGGGTGTTGGACCCGGCATCCGAAAGGATTGTGCCGTCGGAGGATACGAAGGGGGTCAATAGTTTGGTCATTTCTTCGGATTTGATGTTTTTCAAAGGTATGATCTGCATGACCACGCGCTCGCCGGGCGGCAGCGCCTTCCGGTCCATGGCATGATGGGCGGGCAAGGCCAGGCGCGCCGCATCCTTGAGGGTCGTGATGCGATAAAGCGGCCCTTCCTTGATCGCCGTCAAGCCGTTGGCTTCAAGAATCTGATAGAAAACGCCGAACAGTTCATTGGGCTTAATGGCGCCCGCGGTTTGAATGGTTACCCGACCACGCACGTTGGGGTCGACGATATAATTGATGTGCAACAGGGCGGCCATGGTGCGAATGACCTCATAGATATCGGCGTCGTCGAAGTTGAGAACGGTATCGCCTTTTTCCGAGCCGCCCTCCGATCCATCAGTCCGCGCACCGGATGCCAAGGATTGAATCGGCATCGTTGAGGCGGGCGCTGCCGACCGGGATGAATAGGATTTGCGGGATGCCTGCGAAGCCGACGAAGGTACGGGAGATTCAGGACTCGCAGGCTGCACCTGCTGTCGGGCTATGGTGAATGGCCTCTCCGCACCTTGGGTTGACGTACCGGTTGTCGGAGAATCAGCAGGTGCCGCCGCCCGAGAGTGATAGTCGCTCCGGGGCGGGGCAGTTTCCTCCAAGGTTGATGTGGTGTGTGCGCAAGCGACAAGCAGCGAGAGGGTCGCCGCAAGAGCAACGAGCATGGTGATAGAGCGGCCTTTAAAAGAATCAGGTTGTTTCATCATGGTTATCTTTTCGGTTGCCTCATCTCGCCAAAAGGCGTTTTGACTGTGACATAGTCCTGTTCGGGTTTCGAGCCTTCGCCGGTTTTTGTTCCTGCCCGGGCAGCCGGCTTTGCAGATGCTTCAGCCGCAGGCTGGGTTGTGGTCGCGGCGGGCCGGGGTTTCGGCGGTGCTGCGGTGGATCCGGCCGGTGACGGCGCTGCGGTGGGCTGTGTCGTCACCACAGTGGGGCCGGCCGTCGGCGTCGCCGTGGCCGGAGCGCTTCTGACTCTGTTCGGGACGTGCAAGACCACACGGAACTTCTTCTGTGTCTCGTCTACAAAAACCACTGAATCCGGTTCTATGCTGTCGACCTTCAACTGTCCGACGTTATCGCCCGGTTTGACCCACAGGGACGATCTTTTGCCCGATTTGACGGAGGGGTCGGTGATGAGCGCCGTGGCGGAGTCATGGGTCAGGATCACGCCGAAAAGCTGAATCCGCCTGCCGTCCACCTTGGGGGCCTTTTCTTCCTCGACCGGTTCTGTTTGGGGCGCGGGTGGGAGATACTCGGTCCGGTCCACGCTGAAGAGGTTCTTGGCCGCGATGTTTTCAAAGGCCGATTTGGGCGGCATCCGGCTTTCGATGGTGCGGCCGCGGGGTCCTCCTTCTGAAGACCTTTCCTCCTGACGGACGGAGGATTTGTCGCCGAATTGGTCGGCCGTCAGTGGCTCATTTTGCCAGACCTGAATTGCTTTCAATAGAAAGAACGCACAAATAAAGGCCAAAGCGATGTTGATGTAGGTGATCTTGGATATCATGTCGGGAGTCTATTTTCCAAACGTTGGTTCTTCGTTACCGCCCGCCGGCGAGAGGGGGAAGCGGCTTCAGCTTCGGGTTTTTTCATATAGCCCGCGACCGTGATTACCGCATTGAAGCTATCCCCATCGCCCGATTTAAGCACACGCACGTTCATATCGGTGACGGCCAAAAACTGAGGCGCTGATTCGATTTTGTGGAGCAGGTCGATCATTTGTCGTATGCGCACTTTGATGGTGACGGTAACGGGAACTTCGATAAAGCCTTCCACCGGGCCGTCCTTGGGTTTCTGCACACGGACCGATTCCACAACCAGGCCGTTTGAATAAGCGATGTCGTTGATCGCATTTTGAATGTCCACAGCCGCCAAGGCCTCTGTGGGTGCAGACAAGAGAATCTGCTGCGCCCGTTCCAATTGCCCCGCCAAGGCCGCTTGCCGCGTTTGGAGACGTTGGCGTTCTCCGGCAGTTTGCTGATATCGGGTCACCTGCCGCGCCTTGAGCTCCATGTCCTCGGCACCCGCGAAAAAGTCGGCGACGCTCGGATAAAACCGGTAAATCATGCCCAGAAAGAGCAGGATAGCGCCTGCTAAAAGGAGGTATTTTCTCTCCCGGGGCATACTCATTCGCTCTTTCCTGTCCCGCTTTTAGGTTTTTCGAATCCCATGCCGATAAGGAAACGTTCCTTTCCGTCCCTGCTTCTAGTGATCGCGGAGAGAAAAACGACGTCTTTAAAGAGTGGCGATGCTTCAAGAATCGTCACCAGATCGCCTGCCGAATCAGCATAGCCGGTGATCCTCACCCCATCGGTCTGAAAGGCAAGATGTTCCAGCCAGGCGGTAGCCGGAATAAGCGAACTCAGCTCTTCGAGCGCCAAGAGAACGGACATTCTTGTTTTTTGGAGCGCGGTAATCCTCGCGATTTGCTTTTCCATCCGGCTGTTGCCGGAGATAAGCTCCTCTACTTCAGCCACCTGGGGCCGCAAATGCTGCAATTCGGAATCAAGCTGTGCCGTGGCCATGCGATGCCGAATCAAATGACCGGCGCCCCAGGATGCAAGTAAAACGAGCGACAGGATGATAAGCGCCAGCATCATGTAATATGCGCGGCGGTTGGGTTTTTTTTTCAGTTCCGGCGGGAGCAGGTTGATTCCGGCGGTGAATTTGCGCAGCCCCCTGGCGGCAAGTGCGTAGGCCGGCGCCCAATCAGGATCGGGCAGAGCGGCCGGCGCGACATCGACGGGGACTATGTTCAAAGGGGCCGACTCCTTGAAAGGCGCCGGCACGGCATTGGCTTGTTCAATGCCGCAATATAGCCAACGAACATCCCCGTTACGCCGGCCTTGAAGAGCCTGGACGGCAGCCAAAAGGTGAGCAGCAAGATCGCCGTCGGATGTTGAAGTTTCGATCCATTGCGAGAATTCCAAAAGGCCGCCGTTATAAAGGCATAATTCGCCTCCGATGGTTTCGGAACGGATAACGCCGCATCTGGGGTTTCCGGTGCTCTGTGGATACATTGTCAGAAAGGCGCCGAGGGCTGTGGCTTGAATTTCGATGCCGGAAAGCTTTTGGCCCAGATGGGCCGCCAGATTAAGATAAACATCAATATCACGCTTCCGCGCGGCAAAGAGCAGGATCCGCAATGTGTTTTCCTGCCGGCTTTCCTCGACAATCTGGAAATCGAAATAGATATCGCCCACCTGCAAGGGGATGTATTTGGACATTTCATAGGTCAAGGTGGTGCGCAAATTTTCCTTGACTGAAAGGGGGAGCCGGATCTCGCGGATGATGACGTGCTCCCGTGGAACGGCGACGAAAAAATCGGCGGCCATCATATGGTGCTGCCGGATGAATTGGCCGACCACATCGGCGATGATCCTTACCTTGTCATCCGCAGACAGACGGCGGTCAAAGGAGAAGGTGGTGTGAGCAACCGGGAGAATGCGGTTGATTGTGGTTTTGAGGGCCACAACATTGAATTTGTCCTGCCGCACATCGATGCCGACGCTGGTTTGGAACAACAAGCCGACTCTCCTACAATAAGATTAAAACGCATTCCGCCCGGCGGGTGCGCTTTTACTAAACCGTTGAGTCCGGCGCCTCGCAATGAGGCTATGGAACTTCAGAAATCCATGTACATTTCATTATCCCATGCGGCCGGGATCATCAACGTTTGCATTCCATTGTACGGTATAATACTTTTCCTTTGATTTCAAATCAACTCTGACAACCGCGGACACACCCTGCTTGACCCTTCCTTCGCCTATTTCCCCAAAAGCAGTGACCTTGTAATAGGGCGACAATTTAAAGTCCAGATAGCTCCGAGAAGGGAGATATGCCTTGGGGCCGATAAGGGATACCAATTCGTTGGACGCGCCGAGGTCTTTTTCCTGCCTGTAGGCGATGATTGCTTTCACCATGTCCTCATCGAATTCAGGCAAGGCTAACAACAGGTCCGGCGGGGCGGCGTTGACATTGATTTTGTTGAAATCAAAGCCGCCCGCAATTTTGGTGGAACCGGGCTTGAGTCCCAGTTTTTTTTCTGCGGTCTTGCGTGAAGGGTAAACGGTCACCCGTTCGGAAAGTTTTCCGAAAAAAATTTCCGATGTGACGCCCCTGACCAGAAGCAGCTCACTGATAGAATCGAAGTCATCGTTTTTGCAGACATAGGGGGTGGCCAGGGACCGGTAATACTCATTCTCCGCGCCGTTGAGACGGCGTGTGCCGTCCCTGTCGCGCCAATCCATAATGGAATCCACAATGACGCTCTCTTCGTCTTCCGTAAGGTCCAATCCGCTGACAGCCAGCCGCAAAAGCATATGGTCGGCCAGATTGATGTTGACCTTTCCGCCTTCATTGTCGATACGGATCGTGATTCGTCCTTCGTAGGGACCTGTTGCAGGGATATCGGTATTGAGGCGCCAGTCTATTTTGGAAGCTTCCCCTGGTGAATCCCCGGTAAGCGCCGCTGAGGGCGCTGCGATCGTCCTGATGATTTGGAGGAGAGCCATCTGCACCCCGGCGCGGGCCGAATAAGAAGCCTGGGTCATCTCTTTGTAGTTGTAGGCGATACCGACCTCTGTACGCATGGTCCGGCAGAACTCGGCGACAATGACGGTTAAGACGGCCAGCACCCACAAAACAAGCAATAACGCCACACCGCTTTCCTTTGCGAATAAGGCAGGGCCATGCCGGCCTGCCCTGGAAAGTATGCCGACGGTGCGTCTTAAGAATTCCTTCGCAGGGTAAGGCAGTGTTAAATTCTCCTAATGACTAATGCATGAATTAAAGAAAGAAAGTAACCATCGTCTTGGCCGGTTCTCATTTCAGCTTTCTTCCTGCGCCCGGATGGGGATAAGGACGCCCAAAGACCCTTGCATGGGCCGATCCACCACCAGGATGCGAACAGCTACGGGCCAGCCTTGCATAACCAGGGGGTCCCATTCTTTTGTCCAGTTGGGATCACCTTCAGGGGTTAGCCCCGTCAAATATTGAAATGTTACGGAGTGCATTCCCGACATGAGTTTATGCCTTCCGTTGGGATCCGGAGCATCGACGTCAAGAGGTTCTGTGAGGGTGGTCACAGGACCCTCGGTAACATAAAGGTCAACGCCTTCCTCGGACACTTCAACGACGTACCGGACGTAAACGACACCGATGCGCCGGCCGAGGTGGAGCGCCATTTGGGAAACAAAGGAAAGGCGTCCTTCCTTTCCTTCGAACGCGACGGGCTGCCCCGACTTGGTCCAGCCTCCAGCGCGGCAAAGGGCATCCATCTGCCTGGTCATCAACTCCAGAGCGGTGCGCACCCGCTGCCGGTGATCGATATCGCGCTCCCCTCTCTCCCAAGCGCGGATGCCGATACGAAAGGAGCCGAAAATCAGTACGATGACGATGGTGGTGATTGCCATTGCAAGCAACAGCTCCAACAAGGTGAAACCGTCGCTGCGGCTTCCGGCTCCTTCATCAACCATCTTCGCTAATTCCTGCCAGGGCAAGGGTTTGAAACGCAACTTGGCGTCGGCGCCTCCCATCGTCCCATGCCACTTTGACAGTGACCAAGAAAGTCGACATACCGTCCGCCGGGGCTTTATCTTCATCAGGATCGTGCATCACGACCTCCGCCTCCCACGCAAAGCCGTCCTCCCAGCGGCCCGCAAACGTTTCTTCGGCCATTACCGGCGCCAGGAGAATTTCTTCCATTTTTTCTCGGGCCTTGGTCACTGCGCGGGTGTACTGGTCGGCCAGATCACCGGATCGCAAGGCTCCTGAGAAGAGCTGCAGGATGATTGCCAGTGCCGTGCCCAAAATCATTGTTGCCGCCAGGGTTTCAAAAAGGGTGAAGCCCTTGGAGTTCAGGCGCAGGGTCTGCAGTAAAGATCCAGGATACGAATGATAAAAACAAAACCATGTTCGCACGGATACTCTTGCTGTCCGGATCATATGGATATGCCGTGATTGTGGAATCGTCGGGGCTTTCCCGTGGTCAGGATAAGATGGTCACCACCCCTGTGATGCTATCGATTTCAATGATTTTTTGACGCCCGGCTTTATCAGTCAAAACCACTTGACCGCCGCTGCTGTTGCCGATGGGAGAAAAGGAGGCTATAAGTGAATCCTCAAGCGGAACGGCACCTTCGGAAACAACCCGTCTCACGGTGACGCCTTCGGGAAGGCGGTAGAAACGTCGTACATCGGTATCCTGAATGGTTTTAGGCTCCTCGCCCGTCTGAGTGAGATCGCCGGCTTTTATCATAACGATGCGGCCCGACTCGGGGTCGGCGTACAATAGGACGCTATGGCCCTGGGTAACGGCGCGGCTTCGGGCCAAGCGCAGCAGAGCGGACAGGTTCTTGGCCGCGGTGGTCAGGGGCAGTTTTTCGTGGGTTACCGACAAACGTGGAGCCGCCATTGCGGCTGCCAGGCCGATCAGCACCAGGACTACCAGAAGCTCGAGAAGGGTAAAACCTGAGCGGTTCATGCCGCGAGTATGATGAATGAGCGTGTGGAACTATTCAAATAGCCGTCAATTTTGCCAGTTGCCGATATCCTGAGCTTCACCCTTACCTCCCGGCCGGCCGTCGGCACCATAAGAGATGATGTCGAAATCGCCGAACTCACCAGGTGAACGGTACTCATAGGAATTGCCCCAGGGGTCCGCAGGAAGATCCCTTCTGAGATAAGGGCCGTCCCATCGGTCTTCCCCCTGTGGACTGACGCGAAGGGCGTTTAACCCTTCTTCCGTGGTCGGGTAGCGACCCACATCCAGCCGATAAGAGTCAAGGGCGGTTTCAAAGAGGGCCATCTGGGCCTTTGCGGCATTTTGTTTTGATTTTCCCACTTTGCCGAACATGCGCGGGCCAACGAGGGCGGCCAAAAGCCCGATGATCACCATAACAATGAGCACTTCAATCAGGGTGAAGCCTTTTTGTTTGTCCATTCTATTCACCATGACACTAGAAAGGTAAATCGTTCATACTGAAGATTGCCGTCAGCATCGATATCACTATGAAGCCGACCACCACAGCCATGAATAAAATCATGGCCGGTTCCAGAAGACTTGTAAAGCGTTTAACCGCCATGGTCAAGCCCTTTTCATAATTGTCGGCAATCCGCAGCAGCATCTCCTCGAGACGCCCTGTCTCCTCCCCGACAGTGATCATCTGCAACGCCAGGGT
>JAFGDM010000193.1 GCA_016932115.1 Deltaproteobacteria bacterium
AAGGAAAAATGCGTGAATCTATCGATCCTGTAAAAGGAAGAGAGTGTAACTGGTATGCCTGAATTGTCCGAAGAATGCTTTCAAAAGCAAAGCGTCGGTCTCTATTTAAGAGCTTTGATTTTTTTGATGTCCTCCGATTTACCCAGCATGATCAATATATCACTGTCTTTTATGAGAAAATCGGCCGGGGGAACGAGAAGGAAATTGTCGGGGACAAGCTCTTTGATCGCAATGACGTGCACATTATACTGGGCTCGCAGGTTCAATTCATTTAAAGTCTTGCCGATGAACTCCTTTGGAGGGCCGACTTGAACGAGGTCGTAATCCTCGGCCAGGGGGATGAAATCCAAGATGTTGGGTCGGGAGAGATTCCGGGATATTCGAATGGCCATGTCCCGCTCCGGGTGGATGATTTCGGTCGCTCCTACGCGCTTGAGAATTTTCCCGTGATCTTCATCCAGCGCTTTGGCGAGGATTTTTTTCACCCCCATCTCCTGCAAATGCAAGCAAATAAGAATGCTTGTGCTTATTTTGGTTCCCGTCGAAACGATGACCCCGTCCATGGTTTCCAGCCCCAAACTTTTTAAGGCCGCATTGTCTGTCGCATCCAGGACAATCGCTTCTGTCGAATACGGGTCTATCGCATGCGCCCTGGTCTTGTCCAGATCGATGGCCACCACTTCATTACCGTCTTCATATAGGGATTTGGCTGCGTAAAAGCCGAAATTCCCGAGTCCTATAACAGCGTAACGCTTCATATCAGCCCTCCATTCATCCGATCATGATACTTTCCTCGGAGTATTCGATACCATTGGTCACTCCTGTTCCCACGATAATATAGGAGAAGGTCAGAACTCCCACCCGTCCGACGATCATCATCAATATGATCCAACTCTTGCTCCAGACGCTAAGGTCCGCCGTCACTCCCATGGATAATCCGACGGTGCCGAACGCCGAAACTGTTTCAAATAAATAGGCAAGGAAGAATCCACCCTGTGATGGTCCTTTGGAGGCGCCGGAAGGCGCACCCACCAGGAGCATAAACAACACCAGGCCGATGACGCCTATGGATACCAGCAAGAGGGATATGCTGCGGTTAACGGCCTCGGAGGGGATGCTTTTTTTAAACATGTTGACGCGAAGGCGTCTCCTTATCCGGCTAACCGTGAAGGCCGCAATGAGTGCAAGGGTCGTCGTTTTCACCCCCCCACCGCATGATCCGGGGGAGGCCCCGAAAAACATCAGGAAAATGATCAAGGCCAGGGCGGCTTCACTGAGAGAGGCGATGTCGACGGTGTTAAACCCTGCGGTCCGGGACGTGATAGACTGAAACATTGAAACCAGGACACGGTGGGAAAAGGAAGCGGCTGGCGGCATGGAGTCATATTCAAAAAAAGCAAACATCAAAGCGCCGCCGGCAATTAGTAAAAAAGTGGTCACGAGCACTGTTTTTGTCTGGACGGAGAGCCTTCCGCGTTGTCTTCTTCGAGTCCGGAGCCATGACTGCAGATCATAAAGAACGGGAAAACCGATCCCTCCCACCACAATCAGAGCACACATCGTCCCATTGAGAAGAAGGTCGTCGCTGTATTGCATCATGCTGTCGGAAAACAACGAAAATCCGGCGTTGCAAAATGCGGAAATCGAATGAAAAACGGCCGTATAGAGGGCAGCGGAAAAAGAAAGCTCACGGCTCCAGTGAAAAGAGAGAAGGAGGGCTCCTATGATCTCTGCACTAAGAGTAAAGAGTATCGTGCTCTTGAGGAGGTTGAATATATCCTCCCGCGGCGTGTGAGAAAAGAGATCTTGCATGGCCAGGCGCTGGCGGAAGGAAATATTTCTTCCGATCAATCGGAAGAGGGCTACCGAAAAGGTCATGACTCCCAACCCACCCAACTGGATTAGGATCAGGATCACGGACTGCCCAAAGCCCGTGAAATAGCTTCCGGTATCGACAACGATTAACCCGGTAACGCATACGGCTGATGTGGCTGTAAACAACGCGTTGATGAACGAGGTCGCCCTGTTGTAGGTTGCGATCGGGAGCATCAATAACACCGTCCCAAAGGTAATCGCCAAAAGGAAGCTTGCCAAAACAAGAGTGGCCGGATGGGCTTTGAGGATTCGGTTGTGTAATGTCATAATCTCAATTTCGTGTTCACGGAGTATGCATATCGCAGACTTTCGGGTCCGTCAAACGTCATGTAGCTTCTCCCAAATGGGGCTTCATTTTTCCGGTCCCATAGCTATCTTTCCGGGTTGGCGCCATGAGGTGATTCTGTCCAGGTTGGCGGCCGCGGGTTTGTACGTGGGATCGATATCCAGAGCCGCGCGGTAGAATTTCTGCGCCTCGACCGGGTCTCGCTTTATCTCAAAGAGCACGCCGAGAAGGTTATAGGCCTCCGGCTGGGTGGGGTTTGCGGCAATGGCCCTTTGTGCTATCTCCCGGGCCTCCTCGAATCTCCCGTCGGTAACATGGCGCTTCGATATCCTGATCAATGTGGGGTAATCGACAGCCGTTTCCTCATCCAACCTTTCCCGTTCCATCACGTCTTTTACAATCGTTCGGATTTCATGGGGACTGAATGGCTTTTGAATGAAGTCGACCGCGCCCAGTTTCATGGCTTCAACAGCAGATTCGATGGTCCCGTGGGCTGTGATCATGATGACTCGGGTCTTCGGCCACCTTCTCCTTACACGACGGAGGACCTCCATTCCATCCAATCCCGGCATCTTAAGATCCAGGAGCAGCAGACCGAATTCACCCTCCTGGAGTTTCTGCAACGCCTCTTCTCCGTTCACCGCCGTGTGGATAGGCAAACCCAGCGACTCGAGAGAGTGGGAAAGGGTCAGGCGAATGTTCTTTTCATCATCCACCAGGAGAATCGGTTTCGCATCCGCATCCCTTTTTTCATGCAGTGCCGCCAGTTGCTCTTCCGCATTCTTGATAGCCTTTTCGATTTTGACCACCTCCTCATGGTATCGCTCTTCGATTTTCTTGATCTCTTCCGGGGCATTTGCCTCTTCTGCGGATTTCAAATTGGCCTTTCTGAGCCTTTCGGCGAGGTCTCTTTTTTCGCGGAGCGATCTGAGCGATTGTTCCAGAATCTCCCGTTGTTTCCGGATACGGTCGTTTTGATGCTCTCTTTCCATGGTGTTCCTCCTATTCGGCCGCCGGCACAGTGAAGGTGAAGGTGCTTCCTTGCCCGGGGTTCGATTCCACCCAGATCACGCCCCCGTGAGCGCGCACTATCTCTTTGCAGATCGCAAGCCCCAGCCCGGTCCCCCCTGCTTCCTGTCCTTTTACCTGCACGAATTTCTCAAAGATTCTTGTCTGGTATTCAGGAGAGACTCCCGGACCATCATCGTGAACGGAAAGATGAACCTGGGAGCCCACCCTTTTCCCCAGGACTTGAATGTGGCCGTTTTCCTTCACATAACGAAGCGCGTTGGAGATAAGATTAATGAGAACCCAGGTGATTTTGTTGGCGTCGGCGCGAAGATCCGGGAGGTCTTTCTCGAGGTGTTCGGAAAGCTCTACCGACTTTTTCTCGACCTGGTTTTTAAAAACCGTCTTCGCGTGGGCCACCAGGGTTTGCACGGACAATTTCTGAAATTCAAGTTCGATTCTTCCGGCCTCGATTTTAGACAAATCCAGCAGGTCATTGACCAAGGCTTTGAGCCGGTGAACCTCTTCGTGGGCTGCCTGCAACAGTTCTTTGTCCTTGTCTTTGAGATCCCCGACGGCGTGTTCCAGAAGCAGGTCGATACTCATTCCCATACTGGTCAGCGGTGTACGCAGTTCATGGGATGCCGCCATGACAAATTCGCTCTTGAGACGCTCCACCTCTTTGAGGCGGGTGACGTCCCTGAGCAGAAGCACGATGCCGGAAAGTCCCCGTTTTCCGCCCCCAATCTTCGTGATGGAGAATAAATAGTGGCTTGGCTGCCCTCCATGGCGAGTGATTGTCAGGAATCTTTCATCTTCCTCCACCTTTGGACTGGTCCCTGCTTCGACGGTCTTTCTTGCCAGATCGCAGATTCGCTCTTCAAGGAAAATCTCTGAACAAAACAATGAAGGGGGCGCTTGGAATTCCAATCCCAGCATGCGGTGGGCGGCGGGATTAATGCCTGTGACCATGAGATCGGTATCGAGCACCACCAATCCATCGTCAATGCTGGCAAGAATCGCCTCGCTCTTCTGTTTCTCTGAAATGATCTGCTCGATGTTCATTTCATGGTAACGACTGACTTGCGCCGCCATCTTGTTGAATTCCCGGGCAAGGTGCCCCAGTTCGTCCCTTGTTTCGACCGGGACCTGGACGCTGTACTCCCCTGCGGCGATTTTGCGGGACGCCTCCATAAAACGCTTCAACGGGCGCGTGATTCTTTCCGAGAAAAGCAGGCTGAAAATCAGTGCGGCAATCATTGCCGCAACCGCCACCATCACAGTGGACCAAATGGCCCTTTTTGC
>JAFGDM010000194.1 GCA_016932115.1 Deltaproteobacteria bacterium
CCATGAGATCGTGGAGAACAGGAACTACAACGGCATCGAGCGGTCGATGGTGCAGGCCAACCTTGAGCGCCAGATCGGGGCCAAGGTAACCAACCTGGCCGATGCCATCGGCAGGGTACTCCTGACCGAGTCCGGGGCACGACTGGTGACATTTCAGCCAGCGCCCCACCAGATCACAGGATCTCGACTGCCCGAGCTGCTGCAAAAGCAGTACGTCGTCGAGGCCGCCAAGAGGCCCGAATTCATCGACGAGCTGGAGACCATCCAGCAGGCTAAGAAGATCGCCTAACGCTATTCCCGCACCGGGAGGTTGCGTATCATGAATAAATTCCTGAAAGTCCTCTGGGTGATCCTGCTGATCGCGCTCGAAGCGTTTGGGCGGCGAGATCGTCCGGGGTGACACGCTTCGTGGGGGCAGGACCGGCCGCCGGCTGCCCCTTTTTTATTGCCCAGTCACCTAAGTCCTGACCCTAAAAAGGCAGGCAAGGAGAATAAAATGACAGTCATTATTGCATCAACACCAGCACCGATAAAAACCGCTGGACACCCTGAAAGGCTGGAGGCCATCTTCCATACTGTGGACACAATTAAATCAGATCTTAATAAATGTGGAATGCGCCTTCAGGTCTGCAGGGAATTCAGCGGCATCACTCCCTTCATGAGCACCCCCAGCGGCTTCACCTGCTTGTACGGCCTAGCCGATGAGCTGTTGTTGGAGAAAGCGGTGAGCGGCCAGCAGACCCTGAAGGTCGCGGCCAACGAGTTTTTCAAGAAAGACAAGCCGGTGCTGATCTACGACCCCATCCAGCATGCCTGGGAGACAAACGAGATCGAATCTAGGCAGGATGGAGCCCCTGCTCTGAAGGCCCAGCTACAGAATGACTACCTAACCGACAGCATGGTGGTGGTGCTGAAAAAAGTGGAATACAAGTTCTGCTCGGCCCAGCGCGTGCTGAAGCGGAAGGTCGACAACGGGAGTTTTCAGCCACTGCTGGAAGATGTCAGCGACTTCCACGTGACCTTCTTCCCCGACGCCAATTCGGTCCTCTACCGCATCGAGGTCAACAAGAAGGAGCAGATCCGGGGGTATATCTTTCTGCTGAATCTGGTGTGATCAAGGGGGCCAGGGAGAAATCCCTGGCTTTCTATTTTCTGCGAGGATGATTTACCTTCTATGTTTACCTTTCCACCTTTCAAGGTGCTTATAAGCTATCTGCCCTTTTTTTAGCTTGAATATTAAAATAAGTCTCTCCTTTTCCCATTTTATACTCTTTCCACCAACTCTTCAGGAATATCTGCCAGAAGGGGTGATACTTTCTTTTGTATCGTCGTGATATATAATTCCTGCATCGCCCGGGTCATTCCAACGTAAAGCAGTTTTCTCGCCTGGTTATTCACTTCTGCAATTTCGTCTTCATCTTCATTCTGAGGTTTTCTCGGCAGAACTCCCTTCTCAACATCAAAAATAAAGACAATGGGGAATTCCAGTCCCTTCGCCGAATGGAGTGTAAGCAATTTTACATGATCGGAACCGATTGTGAAATCATTATCAGACTGGATCCGTGTCGGGATTTGTTTTCTATGTAATATTCTTTGAAGCTGGTTGCTATGCCAATTCGATGCAGATAATGATGCGATACTCCCCCAAGGCACCCCCTTTTCTGAATGGATTCTGCAGATCTGTTCAGCAATATACGTGGCTTCCTCATTGAAACCTTTAAGGGAAGCAATGGTTGGTTTCGGTCCATGGCGAATAGTATTCGTACAGGCAACGATTGTTTCTCCATCATCTCTTAGATCCTGATGCCCATCCAGCAGTGCATTGGCGGCTTGTAAAATTTCAGCGGTATTTCGGTAAGTGTGGTTCAAGGCATGAATTCTGGAACCATGGAGCGACACGCCGATATCCTTCCAGCGGAACCCCCGTCGATAAATACTTTGCGCCGCATCGGCAACCACAAATGATGAAGGAGAACCTGTTTTGCAAATACTGAGGGCGAGTTTTAGCGAATAAGGCGAAAGGTCCTGCGCCTCATCAATGATCACATGGTCGTAAACCAGTCCGGTATCCTTGTTCTGTATGATATCAAAACACCGTGCGGGCAAATCATCCCAATCCAAACGGGATCCGAGCAATTTTTGATATGCAAGAAAAACATCCCAGACCACTTTTCGGCCACCTTCAGCCAACGACGTTGCCCGTCCGACGCGCTCGGCATTTGCATATTCCTGATAATCTTTGAACCCTCTCCCCTTGATTGCCTCCGAAATCTCATCATCAAACCAAGATGCCGGCCGATCCAGGAGTTTACTCTTGGTTTCTTTTCCAACCAATTCAATTGATTTCTGAATCATCTCCAGTCGGGTTTCTTCCTTGATGATCCTCGGACTTCTTTTATTTTGTTTAGAAATGAGATCGAACATCCATTTATGGAAATGGATGGTTTCAATGCGCGAAGCATCTTGAGGGAGCAAGATATCATCTAGAATTTCTTTAGCTGAATGTGCCAATGTTTTGCTATATGTCATGAACAAGACTTTTGCTTTAGGATTCTCTTTTAATATCCGATTTGCACGATAAATGGCCACGGTTGTTTTCCCTGAACCAGCAACACCTTTGACAAACTGGATCCCATCCATGGGGAGATCAACAAGAGGCTTCTGCTCGGGAGCCAGGAACAGCAACAGGCGCTTGAGATCGCCATTGTAATAATCGACCAGAACTTTGTTATCATCTGCGAATTGATCGACCGTGTACTCGGGAGAGAGTCCGGTTAGACGATCGGCTGAAACCAGCTCCTGGAGTCGTTGGGTGATCTTCACTGGGAGAGCCACATCATCTAGATCACTCCATGTTTTTGCCTTAAGAACAAGGCTTAATGTGGGTTCGGCAATCCCGAGTTGGGAAAGCTGACCTCGGGTGAACCCAAGATTCTCTTTCCGGACTTCAGATGAAGCAGAAGCACGGTTTGTATCGACCGCTTTAATAACAACATTACCCAGAGTTGTTTCCTGTTGGTCCTCGGGGCGGATGATCTTGTCTTCAATAACGTATGCCAATAAGCAATATTGAGCTGCAGGAGACAGGTTCTGAATCTTGAGCGCTTCATTTTGGTTTTTTAGGCTCCTCAGCATTGGCCACATATCGGCCGGTATTCCCCAGAATTTGAACAGGTCATCCGGAAAATTTGAAAAGGGACCAGTAGACTCATTCGCATACCGATGTTGAATGTCTCTCTCGGGCTTTGGTTCATACAATTCGACCGGAGGGGAGCAGCTGACCTGAACAGAATTGGATTTGAGCATTCTTTTTGTGTCGGTTAGGATGCTGTCATGGTCTCCAACCAGAAGCAAGTAGGGCTCCCGATTCGGCTGAAGCATGAACGTAATTCGAAAATTATTCCCAAGGCGATACTCAAAAACCTGCCCGGGAAGGCCAGCAATTTTTTTACATCCCTTATCATGGCGGATGGCTTCCGGGTCACGTGTCAGCTTCTCAATTATTGGATCGAGTTTTTTTCTGATGGTTTCTGGGATTTCTCTGAGTGCTTTTGCATATCTTTGGTGTATCCTGTACCCAGTCGCCATTATTTATTCTCCTTGTAGCCTTAGTTCGAACTCTTCCAGAGCTGATAAATCTCTTTTCTGCGACGGAAAGCGTCTTCGCCGCCTTCCATAACCGTGACAATCCGACTCTGGATGCTTTTATTGTCAATACTGCCATTATAGAAGGAAAACTGTTCTTCTTCTTTGTGGCAGACGATCGTCTGTTCGGCATCGCCGAGAACCGGAATGTTTGGGTTGTGCGTGGCAAAGATGAACTGAGTGAGTTCCTTGCGCTCTAGAAGCTGACGGATGAAATGGCTATAGAGCGTCTCGTTATCGAGATCGTCTTCCGGTTGATCGATGAGAATCACAGGGTGGCGACGAAGGTGCATGAGGATGTGAAGGATCACGGTAGCCCGTTGGCCGAGGGAATAATCTCCGAGCGATTTGCCTTGGTAGAGGATTTCCGTCTCATCCGTAGTGCGGAATGTCAGGAAATTCTCCAAATTGTCGAGCAACGCGGTCTTCACCTTGTTCGCGACGATCTCTGAAAGATGTTTTTCCAGCTCTGTTCGTGCTTGGTAAAGCTCGCGCCCGTCTATGAAAGCCACTCGCAATGTCTCATAGGATGCTCCCTGCAAGCCGCTTCCCCTCATGGTTGCCCGAAGGAATTCCTCAAAGGCCTTTCGCTTACCTTTAAAAGCAGTGCGGATGCGGATTTCCTCAGGTAACTCCTGCTCTAATCGACGGACTTCGGTTTCACGCTCCTGAAAGCGTTCACGCCAGAACTCATGGAGATTGATTACCGCGGCCCCCAGCAAGTCACGAGCCTCTTGTTCAGACTTCGCCCGTTGAGTCCCGGCATCAAGGAGTTTCTTTAGTTGCACGAGGCGGGTTTTCTTTTTTCGGAATAGCTCCAGGTCGAGCTGGGGTTCATTTAGAGATTTTTGTAAAGCCGCGACCTCGGTCTTCATCTTATCCTGAACCGGCTCAAGCTTTTTCATTGCTCCTGTAATTAGCTTGAAGGCATCCCGAAAACAGGATAAGGACGCCTCAGTGGATTGTTTCGCTTCATCCGATTTGGCTTTAGCTTGCGAGAGAATCTCGCGAATGACTTCCGTATACTTGGAATGCAGAGAAGGAAAAGATCTTTCGGCTTCATCCCAGTCCATCGCTTCCTTGATATTGGAATACAGCTGTTCTAAATCCTCCTGCCAGCCAAGGATCGCTTGAAAGTCCGTATCGAAGATCGTCATTTCTTCAAGCTTCTTGCCAACTCCCTTGTCATTATAAATCTGCAATTGCACCTCGAGCTCATTCTTCTCTTTTTGCACTGCAGCAATCTTTTCGGAGGCTTCCAGCGTTTCTTTGAGCTGACGGGCGGCCTGCCGGACTGATTCCAGCAGACGATCTTCCTCTTGGGGTTTGGCATCAAGCCTTTCAGCGAGCAACTTGTCGAGAAAGGTCTCGTCGAAAGATTCGGATCGAGTGGAGAGGTCCTTTTGGCCAAAATACAGAATGTCCTTCAGTACCGAGCTGGGCGATATATCGCGGTAAGTGTTGTCGAGAAAGACGGAGGATTGCCCAGACCACTCCCGTTCGATGCGAAAATTACGACCATGTTCGTCCACCGCCTCGACGATCACCTTTCCGGCCGGGGAAAGTATGCCCTCCACCAGGCCGGCCTTGTATTTCTCGTCTGAACCCTCCTGGAAATTCAATGCGTGGCGCAGACATTCGATTACGGCAGACTTGCCGTTGCCCCGTGGCCCGATGAGGCAGTTTAGGGAAGACGAAAAGCGAATATCGATTTTATCCAACATTCCACCCTCAAAGCGGATTCGGCAGATTACTGGCGATAGTCGCGGTAAGGGAAGAGCCAGCCTGACGCGGTGCACGTGATCGAAAAGCGCGAACTTCACCGCCTCAAAGGAAAGCTCTCCGAGTTTGAGATAGCACGGCTCATTTTTGCCAATCTCGTCTATTGACTTCGGATCACTACCCTCGACTTCCGCTGGATAGGCATCCTTAAGCCAAGCCCGCACCTTTGTACGGCAGGGCCGGTCTTTTCCTACTCCGTCATGTGTTCGGACTTTTTGGAAGCCTAAAGTGCGTGAGCGAAAGAGATCGTCTTTGCCGAGTTCTTCTAGACGTCCCCCATCAAGCTCTGCCCATAACCCACTACTTTGTTCGACATGGGCGAAAACCAGAAAAAAATCCCGATGGTAATCTTCAAGCTTACGAATCGTTTCCTTCAGAGATAGGGAGGATCGCCCATTTGCATTCTCGTATTGCGTGGGGATCTTGCCTTGAAAGGCAATGGTGAGAAAAGGGTTAATATGGTCCTGACCACTATCCAGCCAGTGATCCGAAAACACAATTAGGGCGTGGATTCCATTGGCTCCATCGTCAACCGTGAGTTCTACCCCAGGCAGTAAACCTATCCCCCTTTTTTTAGCTGTTGAACGGAGGGCCTTGAATTCATTATAATCAAATTTATTGTGATTTGTAATGACTCCAAGGCGGATACCAGTTCTTTCCAGCGCGTCTATGTAGTTGCTATTGTAGTAGTTTGCGTCGTCTGCATAGCTGAATTCATGGTCGGCTTTTGTATGCAGATGGAAGTCTGCCCGCACCCACTCCGCACCATAAGGAAAATTTGCTTCCAGATTGCTCGATTTGACTTCATTCATGCTTTGGTCTCCATCGGGTCTGGCTTTTCCTCACCCCATATCCGGGCCAGCGTGGTCTGGATCTTTTTCTTGAAGCGGGCGATCAGCTCCTGGCTGGCAGCGACCAGCTTCTGCTCGGCTTCAATCTCTGTGACGATGGCATGCTGAGTGGCGAGGGGTGGGAGGGGAACCAGGATCGATGCGAATGAAGGCCAACCCACCCGGGGCAACTGTGCACCTTTGATATGTGACATCACAGTGGCATTAAAGGACTCACTTTTTAACACGCTTGCGTAAAAACCAGTGATGATATGGTTGCCGACTGGTCGGAGAACCAGAATGTCAGTTGAGCAAATTCCTGCCCGATCGGCCAACCACACCTTGTTTAGGTTCGGTCGAAGTTTTCCGTAGAGAATCTCGCCCGCCTTAAAAACATTCTTGAGGCTCTTGATGTCTGCAGGATTTTCGCTGACGATATTGCCGCAGATCTCTCCGGTTCTTTGTGAAATATTCTCAAGCCCTATATAAGTCACTGTGCCGGACAAAGACTCGGGCAATACGGTCTCATCTGACTTTTGCAGTACCTTTCCCAACTCTACCATCGGCCATTCCGGATCGATAGGGATGTGTGGGCGGTAGTTGTCGATGACGGCGTGGGCACCGTTGATGACTTTCTGGTAGCCCTCAATCTCCGCCACGATCTCCTTCTGCACCTCCAGCGGTGGCAGGGGGATTTGGAGTTCGCAGAACTTGGTCTTGGAAATCTCAGCGAATGTACCGCCTGTCGCCCATGCTTGCATCGTCGGCACGAGCTTGGTGAGAGCTAACGCAACATACTCAGGCACGGCTCGTGCTAAATCTTCGATGATGACGTTTTTGAATCCTTGATTCGTGGCGATGGGAACGCGGTTGATGGCGATGCGTCCGATGGTCGCTCTGGTCGAAACCACAATTGAGTTCGCTGGAATCATCTTGGCGGAGGATTCGCGCAGACCTTTGTCAGATATTGTTCGTTTCGTTGTGGCAATTTCCGAAATGAAGTCGGTCGCGGGAAGATCGACAAGCGTCGCCCATGGAATGCCGCCACCCCAATACTCCTCAACGTCGGACTTGGGTGTGCCCCCGCTTTCGACGCGAAAGAGATTCTCTTCTCCGAGAAAGACAAGTGGGAAGGAATGATTCGATGCGGTGCCCTTCCGATACCGCTCACCACTTAGGGTGTAGTCGCCATTCGAGGCGATCTTTTCTTTCGGCACGATCTGGGCAGTGGATGTGAGGGACAGGATGGTCTCGATGGAAGCTTTGGAGCGGAGAGCTTGGAGGTACGTTGCGAGTTCGGCTTGGACCTGCGGGAGGTCGTTCTTCTCGATGGCACGGCGCTGGGCGCCGAGGCCGAAGCCGTCGTTCTCTACTTTGAAGAAAGCGATGGTATC
>JAFGDM010000195.1 GCA_016932115.1 Deltaproteobacteria bacterium
CTTCATTTCCGCGGGGTCTTTGAGAGGCTTCGTCTTCCCTGTCACCCAGCGGAATACCCCTTTTGACATGCTCGCTATGACCTTTTTCGGGGTATTGTCGGGATCGTAGACGAATGAATCGATCACGATGTCGCTGTTCGGCCCTATGGTAAAGGTGGTGTCATCGGGCAGTTTCATCCGGACATGGCCGCTGCTCCCGGTGATTACCTTGGTTCCTTCCTCAAGGGGTATCTGCTCGGCATCCTTCCCCGTCAGCGTGCGGCCGTCCGTGGTCACGACGTAGAACTCCCCGCGGGATTCGACCTGAGCCATGGCAGAGCGGTTTTCTCCTTGAGTTGGTCCAGAGACGCGAACTAATGATGCCCGAAAATAATACGGCTTAATCTCATATTTCGCCAAACGACCAGTTTCATTATAAAAATAGATCATCACGCCATCCTGAGCTGATTCTAAATATCTGCCGTCAGCAGAAAGTGTGAATATCTGCCGAATGGTAACTTTGCCTGCCAGTTCACGTATGGCTGACGCAGGTACATTTTGCCCCGTAAACATCTCCACCATCTCATCAAAAAATGGGGTTGTAGTGCCTTTTATTTCAGTTGGACTCCCATAATAGAGACTATCGAATCTGGGGCCATGATATTTTTCACCTCCTGTTTGTCCAATAACGGTGTAGCCGGCACCTTGTCGCGCAATGGTAAAGCCGCTAACGGGATAAGGAGCGTTTGAAGAGGTTACTTTCCACTCGCCTTCAACGGTGAGGGGTTCATCTGCCCTTGCCGTTGGTATATCTCCCGCAACGACCAAGGAAAGCATTAGACAGAACAGTAAAACCCATTGCAGCGACGAACCCGTTATCCACTTTTTCATACCGGCTCCTTTGTGAATCTCAGGCAGTTCTGATCGTTCGCCTTATTTTCTCTCCATGTTGCTTAAATTTCAAGCGATATATTCCCTTCAATATCATCGAATGCGGGATGAAATGTTGTGCTATCGCCTTCAAAGAGTTTGTGTTTGTTACAGGAATAAGAGCGCGGCTAAGGACACCCGCAATCACAGCCCCGCCGGAGCCGTCCCGGCGCTCCTGCCCGAACATCGGGCAGGGAAGCCGCCGGGGTGGGATCATTCAGATTGCGCGTATCCGGATCAGCGCAGGCCGCTCGATGCAATCATGCTTTCGGACGCCGCCAGAACGGGCCGGTTCTGCCGATCTCCTTCATGGTCCTTCCCATCTCTCTGACATACTCGAACATGTGGGAAACGTAATCCGGGTCCATTCTCCTGGTAAAGTAAGGACCCGAAAACAGCTTGATCATATCCGGTAATGGGACGATGCCCTCATCGGTGCCCGGGGCAAAGGAGGCCCAACCGCGAACGTGCTCTTCCGACCGGAAGAGATTCATGGTGCTTCAGGCATAGCCGACATCTTCGAACCACTTCCAGAAGGGAACGGACACGTAGGCCATGTAGTCCGCCACCTCTTCATTGAGGAGCCTTCCGTCCCGGAGGACGACCTGGAGGGGTTCACCGCAGTCGAGGCAGGGAAAATCCACCGTCACTGTTTTGCCTGGGAAAAGCCAGCAGACCGCCAGCGATTCAAATCCTCATTGACCGAACCATTTCTGCTGGCCGTCGATGGTGATGCGGTACTGTGTCGGAAGATTGTTGAAGGGGGCAAAAGAGGTGATGTGGTCCGTCTTCGGATAGAGCCAGCCCGCGATGCCGGCTGAAAACAGATCGTGGAGCGTCTTTCTTCCCTCTTCGACGGAGAGTCCGAGTTCCGATGCCAGTTCCGTGTAGAATGGCGCCTGGCCCGTTTCCACCATGCGTTTCATGATGACATGAAACGCCTTGTCCAAGATGGCGGGTTCCTTCATGGCATGATCCTCCTTTGTGATTTGTTTATCTTCCATTGGAGAAAAAAAGGGGACGAATTTATCTTTAAATAGAAAATGCCCTCTTCATCCACGGATGGGGCTTACTCCTCTTTTACCGGCGGTCGGCTGGGATCATTGACGTACATGCGGTTCCAGGTCGGACTGATCAGGATCTCGTTGAGGCAGACGTGCCGGGGGAGCCGGGCCACCGCCTCAATCGGGAACAATGGATGTCCCGCAAAGAGGGCATATGATCACAAACTGTTTCTTTCGCGCATTATAGTATTTCAGGGTCTTCTCTCTGCACGCCTTGCACTTCATGGTTGAAGGATTCCAGATCTCCACCAGTTTAGGTTTTTTAAAATCTTTTAGCCACAGGGATAACAGCTTTTGATACGGAAGCCAGCCGCCCTGGTAGTCAAAGACCGCATCGTCCCGCGACGTGCGCAAGCCGTACTGACCGGGTATGACTTTCCACTTGTTATTGACCAGCATACGGCGTTTCATGAAGGAATCGTAAACTAGGGGGAGCATGGATCGTGAGGTTTCAGCTACTGCAGGGTACATGCAGAAGTTCTCTCCAAAGGCGTTATCTGTCATTCCCAGCGCCACAAGACAGACGTGAATGCCCTGCGCCGCGGCCAGATCGTGGAAGAAGCAGGCCCAATCCCCGCATTCTCCGGTTGGCGTTTTGATTACGTCCAATGCCCGATGGCTGTAAGATGCCGCCGACCATGGATAGGTTGTTCCCTCACGAGCCCGCCCGGAGAATGTAGAGGTGCCGACTGTACCAGGGCTACAGATATACTCGAAGATCCGGTCGAGGATTTGGATCTCTTTCCGGCATTCCTTGTCTTTGACTCTCTTTTCAAGATAGTCCGGGTTCAAGTCGCCTTGTGACAAGATGGCCTCGATGCTCCAGCGCAGGCACTCAAGATAGACCCTGGCTGCCCCGTTATCCTCGAACTGCGGTTCACCGTATTGAAAGCGATCTCCCACCTCCGGGACCCAACTGTCGCCCACCTTGATAAACTGGTACTGGGCTTCGACGCAGGGCAGCGGCTGTTTCCACGTAATATACAGGTCGTTGACGGTCTTCGTGGCGCCTCCGAGCGCCGCCCACACGGTCTCGGTCCCTCTGGAGATTGGATGTTCATAACTCCATGTAATTTCCACGTCATAGTGGCCCATCGCGTCGGGGATTCTGTCACTGCTCCACACGCTGATCTTTTGAGGCTCCATTGTGATTTTCTTTGCCTCACCGGTAAAGACCAGCGGTTCAAGCGGCGAAGCCGGTGTCCCGGGCAGGGCCTTGAACCGGGCCGTGCCGGTGACCCTGATCTTTGGGAGTCCCTGAAGTCCTGCTTCAGGCGGGAGGGCCAGGGTGATCTCGATCTCCAGACCACTCTTCGGCTTACGCCCACTGCCATTCAAACCCCGCCCAGCAAAGACGTGGGCGATCGGCCGCGGTCCCTTCTTCCTCCAGTGCGGCGCCTCAGGTTTGACCCCATAGAGTCCAAGGGAGTTGGGATACACCCATTTCATCTCGAGGAGGTCGATCTCGGGAGCTTTCGTGAGTTTGACATCAACGGCGGCCTTGGCGCCTGTACGAGCCCTTCCCTTGACGGTGCAGAGGCCTGCTTTCCCCCTGGGGAAAAAGGCCGCGGTCGCGATGCCGTCTTTGTTGGTCCTCTGGACAGCCGGAATCACGGCGCCGAATCCCTTGAGAACAGAAAACTTCACTATGCAGTTGGACACCCGGCCCATGGCTTCGGTAAGTGTAGCCGTAATCGTTGAAAAGATACTGTTGTTTGGGTCCTGAGGGTCCTGGCGGACCACAGCGAGAGCTGCCGGTGACGCATCGAGCTTCAATTGCGCATGCCTGGAGGGCATTGAGGGGGTGTACGGTGTGCCCAGCTCATCGGCATAGCGCTTGGCCTCGTTCCAATAGACTCTGGCCGGCTTGAGACTTTTCTTTGCCAGGGCACACGCAAGGCCCGCCCTGTCGTAGGCTTTTATCAAAAGTTCGGCGGGTTTGGGGGGTGGAACCTTGAGTGCGATGTCAATCGCCTTCCTGGCATATGAAAAGGCCGACACGGGGTCCTCGCGAACCAGGGCTTCTCCCGAGGCCTTGAGGTAATCATCAGCGCCCCGCTCAAGCTCGCCCATCCGCACGGCTTGATCACCCGCCTTTACCAGGTAGGCTACCGCTTGTGCCCTCTGATTTCCATCGGTTGTTGCCTCGGCCCAGTCTAAGTATAAATACGCGATCTTCCAAATCAGGTTGTACTCATCCTCCTCGTCTCCCATCTTGTGAGCGAGCGTTGCCGCGTGCAGGCTGATCTCGATCTTCTTTTTAAAATCCGCCTCGGAGACCGCTTTGATGGCTTCCATGTCGCAGGAAAGAGCCTCGTTGAGGCTGCCGCACTGTTCGAAGCACTTCGCGGCATTAAAGAAGTCTCTGGATTCCCTGAGCTTGACGCATCGTTCCCTATCAGTGTTTCCCGACATGATTCCTCCTTTTTGCTCTGCAGTCAGCGTTCACCTGTTCCCTTTTCTGATCTGCCGCCGCGAGCAATTCTTCTCCTGTCCAAGCCGAGTGAATTTCATCGATAAGAACCTGCTTTTGCGTAAGGTGACGACAACAAAAGCGGCCCTTCATTTGGAGATAATTATTATTACTTATATATCCATTCAGGGGCTCTCCCGGTTGCTTCGAGCGAAGAGGAGGAGCTTAGCACCTGGTCGACAGCTTCTTTATCCGTCATGCCCCTTCTTTTTTGTGGACTGCTATTGTACCATGCATTCGCAATAGATATAGATGCATTCATTTCACTACTGTCGGAGAAAGCACGTTCATGAATTAAGAACAGGATATCTTGTGTTTTTATGTTGTTCATTCCTCGTTTGATCTATGTGAATCATGCAGATACGTGTTCTATTCCTTTCAGAACGAACTGCGGCAAGCGGCATGGCTTCAGCAACAGGATCGAAAGAGGATTTTCAGGCTAAAAAGCATGTGAAAGGGGCCACGTACAAACCGCTGATCGATTCGATAATCAGACGAAGGACTACCCCTCTTCAGCCGGCGGCCGGGTGGGATCGTTGACGTACATGCGGTTCCAGGCCGGGCTGATCAGGATCTCGTTGAGGCAGACGTGCCGGGGGAGCCGGGCCACGAACAGGATGGTCTCCCCCAGATCATCGGACTTGAGCATC
>JAFGDM010000196.1 GCA_016932115.1 Deltaproteobacteria bacterium
AGGACCAAATCCTTCACATCACAAAGGTAGGTAAGGAACTGCCATTTGGGATAAGGTAGCGAATAATCGATCAAACATCCTTTGTTTATTGATTGCCACAAATCTTCAAAGGTTCTTTGTTTTTCAGGTGACATATCGAATGGAGGTCTGGGCAAGAGCCAATCTGGTACTTTCATAGCTTTTCAACCTCTCCGCACTTTACTAATGTTATCGAATACCTCAAGCCGGCTAACGGTCGGGTTCAGCCGCACGCGGAGCGTGTCGGCTGCAACCCGTTGTTGGGCTGGCTTGACTCTAGCGGCTCTTCTCCATCTGTCACTCTGATAACCTTTCAGCAACTCACTCAAAGGCTCATTTACTGACCTGTCCCTTGATGATCTGTAACCGCCATGAAAATGTTGATTGTCTTCTGGTCATGAAATAGTGTTTGGCTTTGGGCCCATACAGTCGTCCCGTCATATCGGCGACTATAGAGTAATCCTGATAGTCCGCTACATACGTAAATTCATGAATGTGGATCGGGCCGGCCACCCGGATACCATTCCAGATTGAATTATCCGCGGTAAAGCATGCATCAGGATACTCTGGTTCGAATACTTCCGCTGGGGCGCATTCCTTTGGTAGCCAGGCATAATCGGACACGAGTTCAGAGGTAAGTTCTCCGCAGAGGGCGTTTGGAATGGCTCCCAATAGGATCAGATACCCCCTTGGTCTCAATACTCGATAGGCCTCTTCCAGATTCAACTCCGCCCAAGCATTGATTGCCACATCCACGCTATTCTCGGGTACCGGCAAATGCTCTCGATCCCCGTTGATATAGAAAACATTCTTTGTCTTGTTCTGTTGGAGTTGGTTTATTCCAAAAGATACAACCGAGGTATAGAGCTCAACTGCAAATACCCGATTTGCTTTCTTGGCTGCCCCGGCTGCCGATCGTCCCGTTCCAGCCCCAATATCGATGACGTCACAACCCGTCAGGTCAATCAGGGCATGTAGCTTCTCCATCAGACCAACCGTGGATAAAGCAAATTGATGATAAAGATCAGGATGCCTGCTACTCAGCCAATCAAACTCAAAGTAACCGGGGATCGGATCATTTTCATTGTAAATTCGCCAGGCATCGACAGGAGCTGCTTGAAGCTTATATCCACTACGAATAATATCTTCTTGAGTGAGATTCATTTTTCCCTTCCTGACTGGATTGAACAGACGATGGCATACTCTGTAACCGTTAATAAACTACTCTTTCCACGCGCAGTGTCAGCCCAACGGTGAGCGTTACCCGCGGGTGGGCGGGAGGATGTCACGCCGTTTTGCCGGAACCAGCCTTGAGCCAGGAACCTGCCCAAAAACGCGGCGACTCCCACCCGTCGGGTGCACGCTGTGTTAGGCCGCCTTTAGAGACCTTGTGCCTTGGCTGAGAATATGCCGCATCTTCTACAGACAAACATGTAAAGGATGCCGTTATCTCCAAACATATGGCCTTTCTCTCGAAATCCATTTTGTCCGATATGGAGTTCAGTATCAATCATGGCAAGATAGGACATACCCCTCTTGCATTTTACGCACTTGATATGTTCCTCATCTTGCACCCACAAGGGTTTACCTCCCAACTGGTGATTTCCTCTTTTAGCTGGTAAATCGTAATAAAATCCATCATTCGAATGCGGATACTCATTTTTAAGAAGCTTTCTACAAGACACCTGATGTTCTTCGAGGGGAGATGGATATTCATGCACATATTTCCCTGGCGATGCCTTTATAACGACAATCTTTTTATGATTCTTAAGGGTGTAGTATATTGGTTTTTCATAAGTTGCGCAATTGAGACAAGATATTACAAAAAGGAATTCTGTATTCGTGATCTCGAGATAGTTGAGGGATTGATCACGCAAATCAATCTGAAATAGAAGGTGGTATTGCTCATGACAACCGCTGCACCTGGGAAGAACGATCCCATTCGATGGAATCCCCCCATATTTATGCAGAAAAGCTGAATCTGCCAATTGCTTATTCCATTCGATCGTCAAACGATGCGCAAGGGGATAATGATCGTTCATGTTATCTCTATCTGCGGCCTAACGGGGAGCGTTACCCGCGGGTGGGCGGGACGAGGGGACGCCGCTTTGCCGGAACCAACTTTCAGCCAGGAAACTGCCAGAAAACGCGGCGACTCCCACCCGTCGGGTGCACGCTGTGTTGGGCAGCTTTCACCCGTACTGATATTGTTTCCGTAAATACTCAATCGTTCTTTCCCAAGCCAATTTTGCAGACTCAGCGTGATATGCATCTGGACGATCTTCTTCAAAGAACCAGTGTTCTGTATCTTTGTATGTGTAAAACGTGACCTCGCGACCTGCTTTCAACAGACGCTCTTTAAAAACTTGTATATTTTCCGGCCCAGCTCCATACGTGTCTCTTTCTGCATAATGACCCAGATAGGTTGCCTTGCTCTTTTCAAATTTCCCGCCGCCTTCCCCATAAAACAATACTACCGATTGAATATCTTTGGGTTTATTGATCGCTAACCAGTTGGCATAACTTGCTCCCAGTGAAAAGCCTATCAAGCTGACCTTGGGCTTGACAACTGCTTCGTGGGAAAGCAAGTATGTTATGGCTTCCTTCATTTCTGTATTTGCTGCGTTTCGGTTGATTTTGGATCTCAGGCTTCTGGCCTCATCTATCGTAGTCGCTACCTCACCATGATATAAGTCAGGTGCCAGAGCTACAAACCCCTCGTGGGATAAAAGATCACAAAGTTTCATGAAAAATGCATTTAGACCCCACCAGGCATGCAACACAATCACGCCTGGGCCTTTTCCCGATTCAGGAATAGACATGTATGCATTTGCCAATTCATCCCCTACTCGATACTGTTTTCTTTTGCCCATCTGCGATGCCTTTCTGGTCGCTTATTGAACTCTTTGCTGCCCAACGGTATGGCTCAAGCGCAGCGGCGGGGCGGGCAAGACTCGACTTTGATAATCGCGCGACTGCTGGAAACGCGGCGCATACCTTCAGCGGCGGAGCCGCTGTCGCCTGCAGCCGGTGTTGGGCGGCATTCACTTTCTCGTGCTCTTCAATGCCTGTTCAATATCCTTGAGCCGATGGGAGGAAGAGTGACCATCGAGGTCAAAGGGCCACTCGGGTCGGCGCTCCCTGCCAGTGAACCAAGCATCAGGCGCTTCTCGAAGGGCAATCAACACATCCTTCTGAACCTGCCTGTGCCAAGAGAGGACTTCCTGTGGAGAGCGAGCATGCCAACGGACGAAGATGAGATGGTTTCCGTCGCTTTCATTGAGCCCTCGCTCCTCGATTGGTCGGGGCTGCTTCCTCGCAGAGCGGGCTACGTCGGCTTTCCAATGGGTGATATGAGCGAGGGCATCCTTTACTGTCCAGGGATCCTTGGATTCGGGCCGAAGCAGTGGGCGTTTCCATTCCTCATCTGTGAGTTGAGCGACGAGTTGATCGAGGAGCTCGAACTCATGGATGGTGCGTTCGATCACTTCCTCACGACTATGGCGCATAAGAGAAACAACCTCCACTAAACTGATCTTTCGAAAGGATACTTGAGCGGGTGCCGCCCAACGG
>JAFGDM010000197.1 GCA_016932115.1 Deltaproteobacteria bacterium
CCACTTTCCCTGCTACGAGCTGGTCCACAGGAAAGCTAATTCCTTTGACCCGTCTTTTTGTGTCCATAGCATCATAAGCGGCACCGAGGACGAAAAAACTCTTTTTTTCTTCGTCCAAAAGGAGCGCCACCGAACCTTCCGCACTCAGGAGCTTTTTGACTTCTTCGGTGACATACTCCAAGAGATCTTCCAGGTCGGGATGTTTGGGTAGCGCCGTGCTGATTCTCAACAGCGCCTCGGTATTTCGGTATGCCTTTTTAAGATCTTCTGCAAATCTCGCGTTTTCAACAGAAAGAGCTACTGTGCCTGCAACCATGCCGAGGAGTTCCTCATCGGCGTGATCAAAAGACCCCGCTTTCTTGTTGATGGCGCAGAGAGCACCGATGACGCGCTCACTGCTTTTTAAAGGGACCAGAAGAAGGTTTTTGGTTTTGTACCCCAGTTTTCTGTCTCGCTCTTCATGAAGCGTCTTTTCTTTGGAAGTGTCGAGGACAATTATAGGTTCCCCTGTTTTGATGACCCTACCGGCAATGAGTTGGTCCATAGAAAAGCGGGCTTCTTCAATCCTTTCCTCCGTGTCTGTGTCATCGTAGGCGGCCCCGAGAACAAAAAGATCGCCTCGAATTTCGTCGTGTAGCACGGCAATGGCACCTTCCGCTCCCAGCAACCGCTTTACCTCAGTGTTGATGTACGTTAGAAGTTCTTCCAGATCCGGGTATTCGGGAAGAGCCGTGCTGATCCGTATCATGGCTTCGTTGCTGCGGGCGATCCTTTTTTCCTCGGTTACATCCCTCAGAATCAAAATTATGCCGGAAGGCTCGTTTTTTGATTCTGAAAAGACGGCGGCTCGAATCACAACGTCCAAAGTCCGTCCGTCTTTGGTCAGCCTTCGGGTGTCAAAGTAAAGAAGGACCCTTTCTATCATGAGCCTCTGGATTCCGGCTCGGGTTTCTTCAACCAGTTCGGGAGGAACAAAGGGAATCTTTTTTCCTTCCAATTCATCCAGGCGCCAGCCGAAGGTCTCTGTGAAAGCAGGATTCAGGTAAGAAACCAAACCATCAAGGTTGAACACAACAACAGGGTAAGGCTCAAAATCAAGAAGAGCCCTCAAACGACGTTCTGATTTCCGGAGGCGCTGCTCCACCTTTTTGCGATCCGAGATGTCCTGAAGGGTTTCTATTGCCCCGGTAATCCGACCTTTTTCATTTAAAAGAGGAGCGGCTGTAAAAAAAAGCCACTTTCCCCCGCCCGCCAGATTGGGAAAGAAATCTTCAACCTCGTAAGCCCCGTCGATAAGGGCCGATCTCTTGCACTTCCCTCCGTAGTAATTTGATATCTCTTCTTCAGTCGCACGGTTCACGATGAGATCTGCAAGGGTTTTTCTTTCTGAGGGGTAAAAGGTTTTCCACTGATCGCGGGTGCCGATGAGATCGGCGGCTGAGAAGCCTGTGAGGGTCTCAAAAGCCTTGTTACAGTGGGTCATCACATGACGGCGATTAATGACAAAAGCAGCGATCGAAAGACCGTGAAGAGTCTGCGAAAGGTTGTTCTCGGCATGTGGGGTTCCCTGTTCCAGCAGTTCTCGGGGCGCCTTCTTTTTCACGACACCTATCCTCTAAGCTTAGGCCCTGATGCCGGGACCTCAAGCAATCCGGTCCAAGAAACTCAAATTCGAGAAAGGATAGTATAAGAGGATTGAAATCTCAACACTGTTTTGCTATGAAAAGATATGGAAAAGTTTTTTGAGCCCGAAAGCGTCGCAGTGATTGGTGCGTCTCCGGACCCTCGCAAAGGCGGATACGCACTTGTTGCAAACCTCAAGGAAAAATTTTCCACAGGTCTATATCCCGTGCACCCGGCCTGCAGCGAGGTTTGCGGTGTGAAAGCGTTCTCCAGGGTTGGACAGGCGCCTGACCCCATCGATCTGGCCATTGTATTTGTGAGGGCGCCCCTTGTGCCGGGTATCCTTGAAGAATGCGGGACCAAGGGAATTCGCAATATCATGATTCAGAGTGCGGGTTTTGCTGAGACCGGTCCGGAAGGGATCGCTCTCCAGGATCGGTGCCTTGCCGTCGCCCGGAGGTTCAAGATGCGAATTTGGGGCCCTAACTGCATGGGTATGGTGAATGCCAAGTCGGGAATAGTCGCTTCCTTCATGAAAACGGATATCTGGAAAGGGCATTTGAAGCCGGGAGGCGTTTCCCTGGTTGTACAAAGCGGCATGCTCTCAGCGGGCTTCCTTCTACAAACCCTGAAAGAGGATTATTTTGGGCTCAGCAAAGCCTGTTCTATTGGCAACAAGTGTGATGTTAACGAATGTGACCTTCTGGAATATTTTTCCCGGGATGGGACAACGGAGGTGGTAGGCGTTTACCTGGAGTCCATTGCCGATCCCTCCCGGTTCCGCAGGGTTGTAAATGAACTTAAAAAACCGCTGGTACTCTTAAAAGGGGGTACCAGCGAGCAAGGCGCCCTTGCGGCGAGGAGTCACACGGCAAGCCTGGCAGGGAACAACCTCGTGACGGAGGGGTTTTTTCGGCAGCTCGGCGTGTATCGAGCCCTTGATTTTTATGAGATGGTCGACCTTCTGAGGTCTCTATGGCTGTGGAAGGCTAAAACAGGAGGGACCAGGATCGGTATCCTCACCTTCAGCGGGGCATCCGGCATCGTTGCGGTGGACCACCTGGACCGCCATGGGATGAGACTCGCCCCTTTGTCCGACAATACGATCAAGTCCCTGAAAAAGATCTTTCCCGAGTGGTTGGAGCCCGCAAACCCTGTGGATCTTTGGCCCGCGATCGAAAGGGTGGGAAGAGACGCTTATAGGGTGGGCCTTGACGCCTTGCTGAACGATCCTGGTGTTGACTGCATCTACATCCACCTCTACATCGATTCCGGGCTGATGAAAGATATGGTAGAGGCGCTTTTTCCTATCGCCC
>JAFGDM010000198.1 GCA_016932115.1 Deltaproteobacteria bacterium
CACGGCAAGACGCTCCCCGAGGATGCCCGTGGGACGGAAGATGAGCACGAGCACGAGCATGGTGAAGGCAATACCGTCTTTAAGCTGGTAGGGCGCCACAATGCCGAGACCGTCAAGGAAGAGGCTAGGGCCTATGGATTCGATAAGCCCAAGGAATATCCCGCCCATCATCGCCCCCGGGATGTTCCCGATCCCTCCGAGCACGGCCGCCGTAAAGGCCTTGAGACCCGGTATAAAACCCATGAAAAAGTGCACCTGCTTGAACATCAGGGCATAGAGCACACCGGCTGCGCCCGCGGACATGCCGCCGATGACAAAGGTGGTGGAAATCATCCGATCCACGTCGATCCCCATAAGCGAAGCGGCCTCCTTGTCTTCTGAAACCGCCCGAATTGCCTTTCCCACCTTGGTGCGCTGTATAAAAGAATATAGACCGGCAAGGAGAAGCGCCGCAGCAACGATCACCACCACCTGAAACTTGAGAATCCGGAATCGGCCGATCATCCAGAAGCCTTCGAGTATCCCGACGGAGGGATAAGCCTGGAATCCGGCGCCATAAAGACCCCGGAACATGTATTGGAGAAAAAAGGATGCCCCAATGGCGGTGATCAGCGGGATCAGACGGGGGGCATTCCTCAAAGGCCGGTAGGCGATTCGCTCGAGTAGAAAGGCGATTCCGCTGGACGTGGCCATGGCAATGAGAAAAACGACGAGAAGACACACGATGGGGTGGTCGTCCAGGAAACCTGATCGGTAAAAAGCGGCCGCAACGAAGTAGGCTGTGTAGGGACCGCTCATGAAGACCTCGCCATGTGCGAAGTTGATCATTCTCAACACCCCATAGACCAGGGTGTATCCCATGGCAATGAGGGCATAGATGCTTCCCTGGGCCAGCCCGAAGACAAGAAAGTCAAACCAGTGGCGCCCGCTGTAGCGCCCTGCGGCAAGGGTGGCCGCCGAGCCCGCCATGATCATGACCAGGAGCCCCCCTCCGATGGTCCACATCAAAATATCCGTACCGGTAATCCTTTCTCTCCATCCTTTCCGCATAGGGTCCTCCAAGCACCTCGGTCGCTTGTCCCATCGGCTGCATGCCCGTCAAGCTGTTCTTCAAGACCCGAGCTCTTCCATTTCAACCAAGAGACGGGTTCTTTATGAAAACATCCTGATATAAGAAAGATCAAAACAAACTTGGAAAAAAAGGAAAGGCACAGCATCAAAAATGATAGTGCGGTACGTTCGCAAGCGTCGAATATGAAACCCGGTTTCAGCGCGAAACCGGGTTTTTCGCCTGCTTAAATTAGAAAGGTTTCCAATATGGTTTATCCGGGACTACCAGTTTTCTCACATTGTTCACGCCGGTTTGGTACACAGCAATCCGCGGGTCTGCGCAGTCGCCATATTGGTCGCAACTGATGGTTCCGGTGAGGCCCGTGAAGCCTTTTGTAGCGTAGAGGGCGTCCCTGAGTTTCGCGCGGCCGATGTAAAGCGCTCCGTCAGGCCCCGGCTTGGCGACTTTCTCGATAGCGTTGAAAACCATCATGGCCGCATCATAAGCATGGGCATGAAAAGGCGCGATCGTTTTCTCACCGTACTTCTTCTGATGCTTTTCCAGGAAGGCCGCGTAGCCTGCTGCAAAAGCCGAGAAATCAGGGCTGGAATGGAACATGCCCACAGCAGCCACTCCGGCCGCCTTGTAAAAGTCGGGGGAGAAGCAGCCGTCTGCAGCCATTAGATGGACCTTCTCAAGTCCGGCCACCTCTTTTGCCTGCCTGGTAATGTGCCCTCCTGATGCAATGAAGATGGGATAGTAGATGAACTCGGGTTCGGCTGTAGCGATCTTGGTCAGGACAGGACGCATGTCCGTATCCGTGGGAGATACGGCTTCTTGGGAAGTGATGGTTCCACCCATCTTTTTGAAGGTCTCGGCAAAAACCTGCGCGAGCTGTTCGGCGTAAACGCTGCCGTCATGGATGGTCGCCGCTTTTTTCACTTTCATCTTATTGACGGCGAACTGGGCCGCTACCGCGCCCTGCACCTTGTCGTTGTGGCAGGTCCTAAGGTAGCCGTCGAAATCAGGGCCGCGGTTGGGATCGGTAAGGTAAGGTGCCGTGTTGGAGGGAGACACGGTAGCAATGCCCGCTTTCCAAAGGATGGGAACTCCCGGTTTGGCTTCACTGGAGCAGCTTGAGCCCACGGCTGCCACAATGGTGGGATCGGAAGCCAGCTTGGTTGCAGCAGCCTGCCCGCCTTCTGCATTGCACCCCGTGTCTTGCACCGAGATCTTCACCGGATGGCCCAGAATCTTGCCTCCCTTGTCGTCCAGGGCAATCTCAACGCCCCTCTGGGTATCCGTTCCCAAGGAGGCGTCTGGACCGGCTACGACGAACCAGGTAGCTATATGAATCGGATCGCCCTTTTTGATTTTCACAACTCCGATCTTGTCATCATATTTAAATTGGGCCGATGCGTCGGCCGATACGAAACCAATCAAGGAAATGAGAAGAATAGAAATAGTCAGAGCGCGTTTCATGATTACCTCCTTTTTCCTGAGTAAAGGTTGACGGCTTCGTAGAAAGTCCATCTGTGGCGTTGCGCTTCATCTTTCCTCACTGCGGCGTACTTCTATGTACGCCTCATTCCTCAAGATTCGCGCGCCTTGCATCCGGAGCTTTTTACTGTGCCGTCCCGATTGA
>JAFGDM010000199.1 GCA_016932115.1 Deltaproteobacteria bacterium
AAATTTCTTATCTGCCGTGTAATTTTGTGCCCTACAGACTGATCATAGCGGCCAGAAAGACAAGATGAGCGGTAAGGCAACCACGATGACCACCAGGGAAAGCGGAAGCCCTAGGTGCCAGTAATCGCCGAATTGATATCCTCCGGGGGCCATGACCAGGGCATTGGACTGGTGGCCGATCGGCGTCAAAAAGGCACATGAGGCCCCGATAGCCACTCCCATTAACAGAGGATCGGCCGATACACCCATACCGTTGGCAAGGTTGATGGCAATAGGCGCCATAAGCACAGTGGCGGCGGCGTTGTTGACCACATTGGACAGCAGCATTGTTCCGACCATCAGCAGCTCACTGATGTAGGTGTCGATCTCGAACAGCTCCTCCGGCGCGCTCTGGCCTTCGCGCCGGGGGGTGAGTCGCCAGCCGATCAGGGAAATGAACAGCAGTCCGGCGAGGGCCACGCCCACACCGACGGGTGAGAAGTCAAACATGCCGAAGGCGGGGGGCTTCCCCGTCTGCTGCCGAAAGAGGGCAATGATGATATTGGGCGGGTTCTATGGTCCATGGGAAAATGCGATGAGGTGTTGATTTGTCGTGAGCAAAAAGCTGGCAAAGTGTCCGGGAAAACAAGCCCGGGAAAGCAAAGAAATTAAATTAAATCGATTACAAACTTGACATATTATAATTATTGATTTATATTACCTTTAGACTAAATATATTATTTAAACATCATATATATTTACAGATAAAAAATAATTTTGGCTAAAAACATTTTAAAATTAGCATTTTAGCTTTTCGATTCACCAGGGTTTACATGGAGGGGCGGTCAGTTTGAATGAAAACCCATCAACCAAATACCATAACGAGCCAAGGCATAACTATCAACGTGACCTTATCATTGAACAGAGGGCTGTAATTCCCTCCATCTTTTCAACCTCAAGAAAGGAGAGGAGTGGTAGTAATACCGCTACGGTCATAGCCTCAGGAAGAACCAGCATTGATTGTCGGCATAGATGTATGCCCGCTGGAGCAATAAAGTCTCGATGTTTAACCCTCTAAAATTTAGTGGAGGAGCCTAACATGAAAAAGCAATATATAAGACCGTTTTTGTGGGGGATGGCAGTAGGTTCGATCGTGTTGCTTATTGTCATTTTTTCGGCAGGATGGGTGGTAACGAGCGGCTCCGCCCAAGCTCAAGCCAGGGATATCGCAGCCGATGCCGTACTTGATCGACTGGCGCCTATTTCCGTCGCACAGTTTATGGAAGACCCTAACAAGGAGGCGCGATTCAAGGAGATGATAGCACTGGACTCTTGGAAGAGAGGCGATTTTGTGAAGTCACAGGGCTGGGCGAGAATGCCTGGGGAAAAAGAATCCGATAGTAGAGTTGCCGTTGAGTGTGCGAGACGGCTTGGAGATCTCAAAATGTAATAGGACTCATGGGTCGTGTCATTGCAAGTTGCAGGCTGGCTCATCTCACGGCCCATGCTTTTAAAACTGAGAAAGTGAACCGGAGGGGATATTTTGGCGCAGATCATGACGACTAAAGAAATGGCGAGCTATTTACGATTGCATCAAATAACCATCTGTAAATTATGTAAAGAAGGCAAAATACCTTCCATTCGTATCGGGAGGGTCTGGCGATTTGACAAGGAGGTCATTGATGCGTGGATCGCCTGCTCTCATGGAGCATTATGACACTTGATATGGCAATAAGAGTAAGGAAGTTGTAGTTCATGAGGAGCCTAGAAAGGTGTTGAGCAAAACCCGTACGGAGTACTATCGCGCTCCGGGCTTAAAATACTCAGGAATCAAGTCCAAGAAGCGGAAGGCCATTTCCTACAGCCATTTTGAATGGGAAGATGATAATGAAAGTAAGACCATTAAACGACAGGGTGCTTGTTGTCAGGATTGAAGAGAAGGAGAAGACCAGTGGTGGAATTATCATCCCGGACACGGCCAAGGAAAAGCCGCAAGAAGGGCAGGTAATAGCCGTTGGTCCCGGGAAATGGGATGAAAACGGGAAACGGATCCCACTGGAAGTCAAAAAGGATCATCGCGTGCTTTTCGGCAAATATGCGGGCAATGAAATTGCTATCGATGGAGTGGAACATCTCATTATGAGAGAGGATGATATCCTGGGTATCTTAGACAAGTGATTGAAGGAGGTCTTACGGAATGGCGGCAAAAGAGATTAAATATGGTGCAAAAGCAAGGGAGAAGATGTTGCAGGGTGTGAACATTTTGGCTGAAGCCGTGAAGCTGACGCTTGGACCGAAAGGACGAAATGTCCTTATTGACAAATCCTGGGGGTCTCCCAAGATCACCAAGGATGGTGTGACCGTTGCCAAGGAGATTGGACTAGAAGACAAGTTTCAAAACATGGGCGCACAGATGGTCAAAGAGGTGGCTTCCAAGACATCCGATGTTGCGGGGGACGGCACCACCACGGCGACAATCCTGGCACAGGCCATCTATCGTGAGGGGGCCAAACTTGTGGCGGCGGGCGGCAACCCCATGTCCATCAAACGGGGCATTGAAAAGGCGGTTGACCTGGTGGTTGAGGAACTGAAAAAGATCTCCAAGCCCACGAAGGAGAGAAAGGAAATTGCCCAAGTGGGAACCATCTCGGCGAACAACGACAGCACTATTGGTGACATTATCGCCGAGGCCATGGAAAAGGTGGGCAAGGAGGGCGTTATTACCGTAGAGGAAGCCAAGGTGATGGAAACAAGTCTAAAGGTCGTTGAAGGGATGCAATTTGACCGCGGTTACCTCAGCCCATATTTTGTCACTGCGCCCGAGAAGATGGAGGTTCAACTGGAGGAGCCCTATATTCTTTTGCATGAAAAAAAGATCAGCATGATGAAAGACCTCCTACCCATTTTGGAGCAGGTTGCAGGAACCGGAAAACCCCTCCTGATTATTGCAGAGGACGTGGACGGGGAGGCCCTCGCTACTCTGGTGGTCAACAAGCTGAGGGGGACCTTGCATTGTGCGGCTGTCAAGGCCCCGGGCTTTGGGGACAGGCGAAAGGAAATGCTGGAAGACATCGCCATCCTGACAGGGGGCCGGGTGGTTAGTGAAGACCTTGGTGTTAAGCTGGAAACGATAACCCTGAAAGATCTGGGGACTGCCAAGCGGATTACTCTGGACAAGGATAACACAACGATTATTGACGGGGGTGGCGACCGCAAGAAGCTGGAGGGGCGTGTAAAACAGATCAGGGTTCAAATCGAAGAGACCACCAGCGATTATGACAGTGAAAAGCTTCAGGAACGCCTGGCAAAACTGATTGGGGGTGTGGCCGTTATCAGTGTTGGAGCTGCCAGTGAGACTGAAATGAAGGAGAAGAAGGACAGGGTTGAAAATGCCCTCAATGCGACTCGAGCGGCTGTTGAGGAGGGCATCGTTCCCGGTGGCGGGGTTGCCTATATGCGTTCCCGAAAGGTTCTTAAGGAGGCCGAATTCTCGGGTGAAGAGCAACTTGGTGCTAACCTAATTATCCGAGCCCTTGAAGAGCCGACGAGGCAGATCGCCAACAATGCCGGTTTTGAGGGCTCGGTGGTGGCTCAGCACGTCATGGAAGGCAAAGGGAATTTTGGCTTTAATGCCGAAACAGGGACTTATGAGGATCTTATGAAGGCTGGTATCGTGGACCCGACCAAGGTCACGAGATTTGCGCTTCAAAATGCGGCATCCGTGGCTGGCCTTCTCATGACCACAGAGGCGGCGGTTGCTGAAAAGCCAAAGAAGGAGAGGTCCTCGGCGCCCGCCATGCCGTCGGAAGACATGTATTAATGCCTATTACAGGGGCCGTCGGATGTTGTTTAGGGAAGAACCTTAAAGGATAGAGTCGATCCTGAGAAGGTCGGACTCTATACATATTCAACATCCTGCCATTTTCTTTTTGTCTTGCCCATCAACGCACTGTGCCCGCAATAGGCATACTTGTCCAAGCCATTAAAATCCTTTTCGATTTTAGCCCTTAGAAGATTTAAGTGGATGTATCGGACCAGTTCCTGAAAATATGCGTCTTCTTGGCAGATGATTGATTTATATCTGTTCTGAAATAGCTGACCGTGTCGCTTGTATCTTCTGTTAAAAGAAAGCGCGTAGCCTGTTAATAATCTTCTCAATAAGGTGGAAATACCGGATAGGCCGCTTGTCAAGAGCATATGGACATGATCGGGCATTAACACCCATGAATAATATCGGGTCTTTGTTTTCGGCAAAAGGACAGAAAGCCGTTCGATAAAGTTTTCACGGTCTTTATTGTCTCTAAATATCTTCCGGCGCTCTATTCCCCGTATCATTAAATGTTGTAATATGCCGAGTTTATCTAATCTGGCTGTTCTGGGCATATCCGTTTTTAATCTTTAAACTGTATCATATCAAGTTACTTTAATATTTAAGGACGTCTTCCTGTCCCAAGGTGATCTTCATAATTTTTTTTGTTTGCGGGGTAACTTTGAATCGATCATCGATCCTGAAGCCGCAGACCCAGGCGGGTTTGTCATCGCAGCAGAGAATGGGGGTAGATCGGCGCTGCTCCATGGGCACCTTGAGATCGACAAAAAAATCCTTCAGTTTTTTGTGCCCTTTCATGCCGAAAGGTATGAATCTGTCGCCCGGTTTGAATAGTCTGAGAGTAAGAGGGAAGCGAAGCTTTTCCCCATCGAGAAACGCCCTCCACACAGATCCTCGAAAGGGTAAGGCCTTTGTGTTTCTGATTTCTTCGATGGAGAGGGTTCGGCCGATTTCCTCGATCTTGTATTGGCCGGGGGTGTCAAGAGTATACAGAAAGGGCGCCTCTTTTTTCTTCTGCGTCTTATGAAAACCCAGTCGATCATAGGTTCGCCGGATTTCAAAACCGCCTGGGAACTTCAAAACCGCCTGGGGTTTTTCGTCCTGGGCCAATTTCCCGATCGCTTCGATGTGATCCCAGGTGATGCGGCGGAGATCCTTCTTCACCATGCCGATGAGATGCCTCGCCGTGCGCCTTCTCAGGGCAACGGGGAGATCGAGGAAGGAAGCAATGGACATCTCGTAAGAATTGTCGGGACATTGTGTTAACGCTCTCTTTAGCCAGGCTCCTGCGACCTTCTCCAGGTAGTCGTGTTCATCACGAAGAATCTCCGCGGTCTGCCCCAGAAGACGCACGAGCTGTGGCTGATGCTTTTCTAGGAGAGGCATGAACTCCAGTCGAATCCTGTTTCGCAAATATTCGGTGCTGAGGTTCGAAGGGTCCGTGACGGAAGCAAGCTTTTTGCCTTTCAGATACTTCTCAATCTCCGGGCGTTCGAGCTTGATAAGGGGCCTGATGATCGAACCGTCGCGACAGGGGGGGATGCCCGTCAGTCCGGATGGGCCGCTGCCCCGCAACAACCTCATCAGGATCGTTTCAGCTTGATCGTTCAAATTGTGGCCCAGGGCGATTTTTTGTGCTTTGTGTTTTTCCTTCACCCTTTCGAGAAAAGCATATCGAGTATTCCTCGCCGCTTCCTCTCTCGAAGCCGTGGCATTTTTGGCAAGCATATGGCCCTGTGCAGTTTCAAAGGGCAGTTTCAGGGATTCTGCCAGGCTGCGGACGAATGCGGTTTCCGATTCGTCATCGGCCGGTCTTAAACCATGATCGAAGTGGGCCACGATGAGACGGAGGCGCAACTTATCCTTCAGTTCGTGGAGGATGCTTAGCAGGCAAACCGAATCCGGGCCGCCCGAGACGGCGACGACCACAAGATCCTCAGGTTGGATCATCTCATAGCGCGAAATGGTTTCTTTAACCTTCTGTAAGGTTTTATGCAGAGAATGCATTGAATGTAGGTATCTCTATTCGGGTTGCCGGTATTGTAACAAAAATCAAGCTCATTGTTAAAGCCACTCGATTCCTTTGAGAAGAGCTTGTGTTTGAGCCAATGCTTCACCCAGAAGATCAGCTCCGCCTTTCTCCTTTAAAATGATTCTGACTTTAGGGCCAAGCGGCCGCCACCGCACAACCGAGGTAGACCTGAAAAGTGCAAGGGTGGGGGTGCCGATCATGGCGGCGAGATGGGTTATGCCGCTGTCCTGACCTGCATAAAGTGAGGCTTGAGAGAGAGATGAAAAAAGTTCAGCCCGATCGGGGCAAAAGAGAATCCCTTTCCAGGCAGTACCTTGGAGATGCTCCTGAAAAAAAGGCAAGAGTGTTTCTTCCGCAGGTCCCAAAAGCAAGGTCGGAGGAAAAGAATAAGATTCCGAGAAGCGCCTTGCGAAGTCCAGCCAGAATTGGGGCGGGTGGTTTTTGTTTGCACTCCCCGAGCCCGGGTGAAAAATGACCTTCCTTCTTTCTTTTTTAAAAGCGTTTTGTTTTAGGAGAGGAACCCTTATCGCTCGTTCAAATGCTTCCGCGGCTTTGAGAGGGCATCCGAAAGCTTGTAGACAAGCGGCCAGATATAGGGCTGTATGAGTTTCAGCATGGGGCGGAGGAAATCCTGGGAATACTTTGATTGGAACCCCGGGCAGGAATTCATGCAACCTGGATGCAATTTTTCCATAGGGGTCGGCATGAAAAAGAACTGCCCGGTCGATGAACGGCAACGAAAGATGCGGAACTTGCTCCTTTTCTTCCGTGTAAAGAAGGTGCCAACCGTGGCTTTCATAGTCCATAGCCTGGTGGACATAGGGCGCAAGAAAATCAATGCCCGGCCGCCTGCCGACCAGGATGGTTTCGGCCGTGCCTTTTAGGGCGCAGAGGGACGGAATGAGCATGAGCGAGTCGCCGAGTGCAGCCGGCCGGATAATGAGAAGCTTCATATGGATTCCAAGATAGAGGAAGCAGGTTGTTTTTACAGAATTATTAAACGTTTTTAAGTGGTTAAAAACATGGGTAACCGGTTGATAATCACTTTGCTTTTAGAGCTCTTGACCCTGGTTATCATTTTTCACCAGCGACCTTACGGGCGGGCAGCAGGGCACGATCTTCGCTTTTATCCTTGGCATGGGCGGCCGTTTTAGGGGAAAAGTAACTCCCACACCGGCATCTGATCATAGGGTATCAATGTTCAGTAGAGCAACTAAAAGGTACTATAAGGCTTGTTTCTTTTCTTCACACCCGTCTACTCCGAAGAGACGGGATTGCTTCATCCGGTTTACAGTCTGTAAAGAACCCGGTGGGGTGAAAGGAGCATAAGAAGAAGAGCTGACAAGCGGGCAAGTCAAATCAATAAAAATATCAGCTTCCTATCCCGGTGTCTTGAACGGCGTTTCCCTGGCATGGCCTTTGCAAAAACTGACATTGGATCCTCATGATCGATAAGGTGTGAAGGCTCTTTAAAAAAACGCCCTCCGTGCAGACAGAGAAAGCTTGGCTGGGCAGCTTTTGTGGGCGGGAAGACTTGGAGATAGGTTGCGGGCATGCTCTATTCCATCCGTGCAAAGCTGATTGCGAGCTTCATCGGTGTCTCCCTTGTGGTAGGCGCTTTTTCGCTTGTTGTGGGAACTCATCTCCTGGATCGGACCGTGCGCAACGAGGCGTCCATGCGTGTGAGCCTGGACCTAAATTCCGCGAGTGAGCTTTATAGGGTTCGAACCCATACCATCGAAGTCGCCCTCAACGTCACCACTCTAGGGTACGGGTTCATTGTCGCTCTGAAAGAGCAGGATAGCTCTGACCTCATTTCCCGACTGGAACGGATGACCGATTATGCAAGCTTGGATTTTGCAGGGATTGTGGACGGCAAAGGGAGGCCATTGTGCCGCAACCGGCCAGATGCGGTTCTCGGTCGGAGGAAGCCCTCTTCCAATCCTATTGCTTGCTTTGCACTGGAAAAAGGGGGCTCTGTTTCGGGAACCTTTGCGCTGAGCCGCGAATTTCTGATGGAGGAGAATCCTCAACTGGCGGAGAAAGCCAGAGTGGATGTAATTCCCACGCCGGGTATCCAGTCCAAGTCGGAAAGGGCTGTGACCGCCGGCCTTGCCCTGGGAGCCGCAGTTCCTGTGGTTAATGAAGGAGAAGTCCTGGGTGTCCTCTACGGCGGGGTCTTGCTGAATCGTGACGAGAAGCTCGTGGATACGGTGAAGGGGACCGTTTTCCACAACGAGGAGTACAAAGGGCGCAGTGTGGGACGGGCATCGATTTTCCTAGGAGATGTCCGGATCGCCACGAACGTGCCTGCCCAGGACGGCGGTCGGGCCATCGGCACCCGGGTTGCGGAAGAAGTCCGGGAGCATGTTCTTGAAAATGGCGAGCGATGGACCAGACGAGCCCCGGTCATTGGCGATTGGTATATCACGGCCTATGAACCGATCAAAGACGTGCACGGTCACACCGTGGGCATTCTCGGAGTGGGGGTTCTGAATGAAAAATACGAGGATGTGCGGTGGAAAGTCCTTTCCGTTTTTATCTTTATCACAGCTCTCGGCATGCTCGTGGCCGCCTGCTTGGGCTGTTTTGTCGCTGAAAGAATCATTCGCCCTATAGAACGCTTGGTCAGTGCCAGCGAGCAGGTGACGGAAGGAAGCCTTACTCCAGATATCGGCCCGGTGTCGGGCGGCGAGATCGGGCTCTTGCAGAAGGCCTTCAGGGAAATGGTGTCAGCCATGGGCCGGAGAAGAATGGAGAGCCAAAACCGGCTCATCTTCTCCGAGAAACAGGCCAGCGTGGGTAGGCTTGCCGCAGGGGTGGCCCATGAGATCAACAATCCCCTTACCGGTGTCCTGACCTATACCCACATGCTTCTGAAGCGCAAAGATCTGAACGAGGACGTGCGAGCTGATTTGCGAACCGTTGCAGAAGCCACGGAACGGGTCAGAAAAATAGTAAAAGGTCTTCTGGATTTTTCCCGCCAGACCCCACCGAACAGGGAAATGGTGAATGTCAATGCCCTGGTGAACTCCACCCTCGCTCTCATGGAGAATCAGGCCCTGGTCAAAGGAGTCAAGGTCAAATTCAAACCAGGCGAGAATCTTTCTCCTGTGAACATGGACCGCAGCCAGTTCCAAAGTGTGTTGCTAAACATCCTGATCAACGGGCTGGATGCGACGAAGTCGGGCGAAGGGATCACCGTGACGACAAAAGACAGCGATTGGGTAAATGAAGCAGGGCAAAAGGGCGTGGAAATATCCGTAAGCGACACGGGCTGTGGTATACCGCCTGAAAACCTCAATAAGCTGTTTGACCCCTTTTTCACCACCAAAGAGGTCGGCCGGGGCACGGGACTCGGCCTCGCAGTTTCTCTCGGGATCGTCCAAAGACACGGGGGGAGCATTCGGGTCCAGAGCGAGGTCGGCAAAGGCAGCACGTTTACCATCCGGGTGCCTCTTGATGGACGAGTCGTGTAAGGCAATGAAGATCCTTGTCGTCGATGATGAACGGATCGTGCTTGAGAGTTGCAAGAGGGTTCTGGGGGAACGATTTGATGTGAGCCTTGCAGAATCCTCCGATCGCGCCCTTGAGCTGATAGGCGGGGAGGCTTTTTCACTGATTCTCGTGGACATCAAGATGCCTTACAAGGACGGAATGACGCTTATGCGACAGGTCAAAAAAACATGGCCGGAAATCCCTGTGATCATCATGAGCGGATACGTGACCCACGAGACCATAGAAGAAGTTGCCAGGACCGATGCAGCCACGTTCCTGGCTAAACCCTTCACACCCGATGAATTGTTGGAAGCTCTAGAGAAGGTCCTCAAAAAGGAGAAGGGGCATGGGAAAAAAGAAAGCGCTGGTGATAGACGATGAGAGGATTGTTCTCGAGAGCGTGAAAAAAATCCTTGAGGGAAGCTATGATATTGAAGTTACCCTGAGCGGTAAGCAAGGCCTCGAATGGGCCGTTCAAAAAGACTATGACGTTGTGTTGACGGATATTCGGATGCCCGAGAAGGGTGGTATGCATGTGCTTCGAGATATCAAGAGGGCCAAGCCTATGTTGCCTGTCATGATGATGACGGGTTACGCTTCGGTGAATTCGGCGGTTCAAGCCATGAAGTTGGGGGCCGCCGACTACATCGAAAAGCCTTTTGCGCCGGATGAGCTCATTAAGGCCGTGGACCTGGCCATCGAAAAATCGGCATCCCGTCCTCCGGATGAGCAAGCCTTGGTTCACAGGGAGGGAATTCTTCGGGTTCTTGAGCGGGCGGCAACAGATGCTGATTTCAATAAAGAGCTCGCACACCATGGGGCGGACGCTCTTGATGAGTACAATCTGAACAATGCGGAAAAACTGGCACTTCTGACAGGAGACATCCCTTGGATCGAAAAATCCGTTGGCTCCCTCACGGAAAAGCAAAAGGGTTGGATTCGGGGGCTTTAGGCACCGAGGTTGTGAAGGTGTTTGAAAGGTGAATCACGAATACCGGAGGGTTAGCCCCCGGAATAGCCACCCGGCGGTTTTTTCCAGAATTTTCTTCATATCCAGCACATAGCAAGGCCGAACACCTCCTCTCCAGCGGGGATAGCCGCCGAGCCACAGGTATTCAACAAGCCGTTGAAAGACCTCTTTTGTGAAAAGATACTCGGCCACTGTGATGGTCTCATTTTCGGCATTGGCGCTAATCGCAATTTGCCTTCTCATGCCGTATCCGCCGATCAGTGCTTCCATTACTTCTCTATGCTTGCAGCCCTCAGGTTTTTGTTTGAAGTCTTCCTCTTTTCGGGGAAAGGGGAAAAGCTTGTAAACCTTCCCGATAAAGCCGGTAAAGCGGACCCCGTGAATGGCGGCCATAAGGTCGCCTATGTCTTCGCGGCGGTCAATGGAATAGACATCCCAGGACGTTTCAAAAGACCCTTTTATGGATTGATGCGCCATCCGGGAAAGGGAAGAGCAGAGATCTTTTGCAAAGACAAAGTAATGCTCCAGAAGGAGAAGATCCGTGTCAATGTTAAAGAACCCGAAAGCGATGGTGCCGTGATTCAAAGAAGGGAAAGCAAGAGGCATTGTCGAGTCCCGCTTTTTATCATTATTTCATTGCCATCGTGAAGTTGCATTGATATACTCAGAATTTTGATTAGTGACTAGTTTACTTTGGAATGATGGTTTTACAACCGTCCAAAAAAACCTTTGATTTAGAAATCAATTAAATCATGCTACAAGAAGGAGTGAAAAAATGCACGACGAAAACTCGTTGATCCGGTTTGCCGGCGCCTCAAAATATGTGCTCGATGAGGAACTAGCCAAGATCGTCAATATCTCGATGGCCCTTGAGATGCCTCTTCTCTTGAAAGGGGAACCGGGCACCGGTAAGACCATGCTCGCATATGCGATTGCAGAGGCGCTGAGCATGCCCCTGATCGTTCTCAATGTGAAATCCAGCATGAAGTTGGTGGAGGCCCTTTACCAGTACGACACTTTGACTCGACTCAACGACAGCCGATTCGGAGATTCAAAAAGGGATGTGAGCAATATTGAAAACTATATTCGTATGGGAAAGATCGGTCAGTCCTTTGTTTCAGACATCCGTGTTGTTCTTCTCATCGATGAAATCGATAAGGCGGACACTGACTTTCAAGACGACATGCTGGATGTGCTGGATCAGATGTCTTTTGACATCATTGAAATCGACAAGACAATCAAAGCCAAAAACCGGCCTGTAGTCATCATTACTTCCAATGCAAAAAAAGACCTTTCCGATCCATTTCTGGGAAGGTGTAATTTTCATCATATAGCATTTCCCGACCCGGATATGATGAGGACGATTCTTTCCGTACACTTCCCGGACATCAGCAAGGAACTGCTGGAGAATTCCGTTAGAGCTTTTTACCGGTTGAGAGATGTGCGGGGGGTTGAGAAAAAGCCTGCAACCAGGGAGCTCATAAACTGGATTCGGGCTCTCAAGGCTGATCTTGATTTCAAAGTCAAAGATCTTACCAAAGGGGAGGTGCCTTACCTCGGGGTTTTGTTCAAAAAAAGCCCGGACTACACGGTAGCCCAGGGTGCTGTGTCCCGATTCAGGCTTTAGAACATGTTTACCGAATTTTTCTATACGTTGCGCAAGGTGGGCATCCCTGTTACCCCGACTTCTTTTTTAAGGCTACAGAAAGCCCTCAGCCTTGGGCTCGTCAATTCCGTAGAAGATTTCTACACCGCCGCACGATCCATCCTTGTGAAGAGCGAAAAATACTTTGATCTCTACGACCAAGTCTTCGCCCATCATTTTAAAGGGGTCGAGCTGAAAGATCCCAGTGAGGTGGAACTCACCGATATGGCGAGGACTTTGCTGGCTGAGTGGCTGAAGGACCCGGAGGGCCTGGCTCAAGCCCTTGGGGTGGATGAAGAGGAAATTTCAAAGCTCAGTCCCGAGGAACTGATCAAGTATTTTCTTGACCGTCTCAAGGAGCAGACGGAGGCCCATCATGGAGGGAGCAAGTGGATCGGCACCCACGGCACTTCGCCGGTCGGTCATTCCGGATACCATCCGGGTGGAATGAGGGTTGGCGGGGTGTCAGGGCATAAGTCGGCCGTCAAGGTGGCACTTGACCGACGCTACAGGGACTACTCTCAGGAGGGCCCCTTGACTCCCAGCCAAATGGCCGAAGCCCTCAAGAGACTGCGGCACATGGTTCCAGTGGGCCCGAAAGATCAAATCAACATCGATGAAACCATATATCAGACCATGAAAAACGCAGGTGAGATCGAGATTGTCTTTGATCGAAGCCTTAAAGATCGGCTTAAGGTGATCCTGGCGATCGACAACGGCGGGTGGTCCATGGATCCTTACATCGACATGGTCCAGACGCTTTTCAACTACGCAAGAGACCAGTTCAAAGACCTCAAGACCTTTTTCTTCCACAACACTATTTATGATAACCTATGGGAGGATCCGCCTCGTCGCTCCAAGCCTTTTTCCGTCAATGAACTGGTTCGCCTGGATCCCGACACGCGGTTCATTCTCGTGGGAGATGCGAGCATGGCGCCCTATGAATTGATGGCCACGGACGGCTCCATCCATATTGAGGAAAGGACGTATAAAGCAAGCTATGAGAGGCTTAAATTCATTGCCAAGACCTTTCGCTATGCCTTATGGGTCAACCCGAAGCTGGAAATAGAATGGCCCTACACCCGAACCATTCAGATCATCCGTGATATTTTTCCAATGTTCGAACTCACCCTCGACGGCCTGGAAAAAGCTGTTACCCACATGATGACAAAGCATTAGCGACCCCCTGATTCGGCAAGCTCTTGGAGGGATCGGCCGTCTAAGATCTTGATGCGGCGGCCTTGGGTTTCAATCAAACCTTGGGCCGCCATTTTCGCCAAGATGCGGGAGAGGGTTTCAGGAATGGTGCCGAGAAGACCGGCCAACTGGGCCTTGGTGATGGAGAGCTCAAGGTCAGGGGAACCTTTTTTTTGTTTGCTCAAGTAGAGGAGGTAGGCAGCCAGGCGGCCTGGGACCTCCTTAAGGGAGAGGTCGTCGATAAGCGCAGTGAATCTCCGCAGACGTTTAGAAAGGATTCCAAGCATGTTTAGCGCCAGGGCCGGATTTTGCTTGATGAGATTCACAAAGGATTGTTTTGGAAAGAAGAAGACCCTGCTTTCTTCCATGGCTTCCGCGTGGGCGGGAAAGTTCTGGCCCGTAAAGACCGGCACTTCCCCAAAAGGTTCTCCCGGCCCGAAAATGTGTAGGATTTGCTCCTTTCCATCAGCAGAGAGCTTATAGACCTTTACACGGCCTTGGATCACAACGTAGAACCCTTTTCCTTCCTCCCCTTCGGAGAAAATCACTGCGCCTCTCCGGAAAACCTGATCTGCCAGAATCATGGCGAGGTCTTCCAACTGGTCGGCGGGAAGCCCCTCAAAAAGAGGGATGTGGGCGATCGCCCGTAGAATGGTCACAAGACGCGTGGCCTCCGAGAACTTCCTTTTAAATCCGAAATTGGTGTTTTTGCAAGCCCATCAAGTTTTATATTTGAACTTCGGGATTTGGCATTTCTTAAGGGTTCTGTCCTCTCATCCATTGATGAGACGGACGACGGTGGAATCCTCCAAATAATCAATGACATTCAGACAGCCGTAATTTTGGTGCAGGCGAAACATGTGTGCAAGATCGAGTCCAAGGGCATTGCATAGAATGACACGATTAACCGCCGCGTGGCCTACAATGAGGAATTCTCGTCCCTCTTGGCGACAAAGAATATCTTGGAAACAAGACATCACCCTTTGTGAAAGCTCCGCAATCGTCTCCCCCTCTCCAGGAGATCTGAAGTTCACAGGATCGGTCATGCGGCGTCGGATTTCTTCGGGAAAGCGTAATCGAACGTCCTGTAGCCCAAGGCCTTCCCAATCACCAAAATGAATTTCCCGGAGCTCTGCAAAAACATGATGAGGAACGTTATGGTGACGGCCGATTATGCGGGCACCCATGACGCCTCTCATGAGGTCGCTTGAGTAAACGGCCTGAATCTTTGTAAAACGCAACCGTTCGGCGATTTTTTCAGACTGGAGGATCCCCATCTCGGTCAGGAGAACATCGGTATGACCGTAAATAGGGACTCTCTCATAACCTTCCACTTGTCCATGTCTGACGAGATATAGCCGGGCGCCTTTTTCCATGGGGAAGCATCCTAGAGGAAGCGGGCTTTGAAGTCAATAAAAGAGAAGGCGGGCGGCGAGGCTTCACAGGCACTTCGAGGATTGATCATTCCTGGCGATTCCCCGGACGTCCTCCGTCCGCCTCACCCGTTGCCCGGTGCATGACATAGCGATGTGGCTTCTTCGTTTTGCAGTTTTAAGAGAGAACCCAAGCTCAGGGCCGCCGGCATCAGCATTTCAAACAGCCAAATTGTTACCATATTTGCACTTTATATAAGATAGGCAAATGTTGTATAAATAAAATATGAGAGTAGAGTGGTTCGGGGCGCAGGGTGCGGGTGATTTTTAGAAGGGGCCGTACGAAAAGCCAAGTGGCGTGCGCTCAAAGCAACGACGGGGAATCAAGAGCTACATCAGCCAATGATCAAGAATGATGATCCAATCATGAACGGAAAAAAAGCATGCTACGGTATTCTGGATCGAGTTTTTCCTGTAGGAGTGCGAGGGTTCCGGCAGGTACCTCCAGAGTGTTTTGAATGCCCGGATAGAGTTTCCTGCCTTAGGAAAGCGGTCAGCACAAAGGAAGGATTAGAAATGCGGACTCAGCTTCTGGTGAGGGCAGAGCGGGGAGGTTTTATAGGAAAATTTCAGAGGTGGTCGCAAAAAAAACACATGAGCCGTCAGACTCACGGAGGTAAAAATGACCGTTGACATCGTTTGCCCTCATTGTAGTTTTTCCAAGTCTGTGCCCGAGGATAAAATTCCTTTGGGCGCAAAGACCGCTATCTGCCCTCGGTGCAGGCAGCGCTTTGAAATACCGGACTTGGAAAATCTTAGAAGAATAAGGGCCGGCGGAGACCAAAGAAGGACGGCTCCCGCCTGGGAGATGCGGTCGGAACTCGGAATCGGAAAGAGTATTCTTGAATCTCTAAAGGGTGTTCTTTTTTCTCCTTCCAGGTTTTTCAGGAAAACGGCGGTGAACGGCGGCATCAAAGAGCCCCTTGCCTTTGGAATCATGATGGGCTCTCTGGGAATGATGTTTGAGATATCATGGCAGGGAGTGATGCGCTTCAGAGATCTACCGTCTCTAAGTCAAGAATATTTTGGGGATTTCAGATTTGGTTTTCTTATTATGGGGATAGTGTTGTTATGTCCGGTGATCTCAACCATCTTTATCTGCACCGCCGGTCTCGTGCTCCATTTCTTGCTCACGCTTCTAAGGGCTGGAAAAAGCGGTTTTGAGGCAACTCTGAGAGCTGTGTGCTATTCGCAGGCAACTCAGATTTGGGCTGTCATCCCTTTTTTGGGAAGCTTTCTAGCAGGAATTTGGCTTATGGCGGTCACTGTCGTAAGTCTAAAGGAGATCCATAATACCACCTATGCCAGAGTGATTTTAGCGCTACTTATCCCTTTTGTCGTCGTTGTGATGACGATCGCAGCAGGTCTGATTTCATTCTTCGTAACATTTTATGAAATAACCCCGCGCCTGATGCTTGCGGGTTTTTAAAAAAGCCTAATGTTGCAGTTTTTTATATTACTCTAAGAGCCTGGAAAGGATGGCGGGGGGTTGGCAAATTGCATCAACTATAAAGAGGTTCTTAACGCTTCGCAACTCGAAGCGGTGATGACCCAAGAAGGTCCGCTGCTGGTTATTGCCGGGGCAGGAAGCGGAAAAACAAGGACCTTGGTCTACAGGGTGGCCCGTCTGGTGGAAACGGGAGTACCGCCGGAAAGCATTCTGCTTCTCACCTTCACGCGAAAGGCCGCCGCTGAAATGCTGGAAAGAGCGGCAAGCCTGGCAGATGAAAGATGCCGGTTCGTATCAGGAGGAACTTTCCATTCTCTTGCCCATAAAGTCCTTCGAGGGGCCGCCCATTTCCTTGGATTTGATAACAACTTTACGATCCTTGACCGCTCAGATATGGAGGAAGTGATTCAATCTCTTGTTCAGGATATGACTATAGGAAGAGGGGCAATTCGTTTTCCGAAGCGTTCCACCTTAACCAACATAGTCAGCAAGGCGGCAAACCTCGAGTGCGGCATAGAGACCCTCATGGGCGAGGAATACGGCCAGTTCCTGGAATATGCGCCCCAAATTAAGAAGCTTCAGGGCCTTTACGCAGAATACAAGAGAGATAATCAGCTCATGGATTATGACGACCTGATTGTCTTTTTGAGAGAACTTCTTTCCACTCATGAGCAAACCCGCATGGTTCTAAGCGATCAGTATCGCTTTGTTATGGTCGACGAATACCAGGATACCAACAAGATCCAAGCCGACATCATTAAATGGCTTTCCAGGGACCATCACAATATCATGGCGGTAGGTGATGATGCTCAGTCGATCTATTCTTTCCGAGGAGCAAACTATAGGAATATGTTCGAGTTCCCAATGCTTTTCCCGGAGGCGAAGCTTATCAAACTGGAACAAAACTATCGTTCAACCCAACCTATCCTTAACCTGACCAACGCGCTGATGGGGCAAGCGCAAGAAAAATACACCAAGTGTCTGTTCACAGAAAGAAAGGACGGTGAGATTCCCAGGGTGGTGGATACTGGAACAGAGCCGGAACAAGCCTTCTTTGTCAGCACAAAGATCAAGGAAGAGATGTCCAGAGGGCGCTCCATTAGAGACTTTGCCGTGCTTTTCCGGGCCGGCTATCATTCTTTTGAACTGGAGGTGGAGCTGGCACGTCAGGGCATTCCATTTGTCAAATACGGCGGATTCAAATTCATGGAAGCGGCCCATATCAAAGATGTTCTCGCTTATTTGCGGGTCATCGTCAATCGGGACGACGGCGTGAGTTGGGGACGGATCTTGAGGATGTTGAAAAACATCGGTCCTGGAAAGAGTCAAGCCATCATCGCCTGGATGAAGGAGAGCGCATGCTCTGCTTCTGAAATTGCCGCATGGCCTGGTGCCGGCAAAGCAGGTGAAGGTTTGAAGGGTCTGGCAAGTCTCTTGGGGGCACTGTCCGCTAGGGATTTTGCACCGACCGCGGTTGTGGAACAGGTTGTGAAATACTATAAACCCATTCTTCAGGAGAAGTTCGATGACTTTCCCCGTAGGGAAAAGGACCTGGAGCAACTGGTCCTGATGGCGGAACGCTACCGGAAGATCAGCACGTTCCTCGACGATCTCCTTCTGGAACCGCCGAACAGCGCCGCAGAAATGGGCGTCGTCCATAAGGGAGACTGTCTGACCTTGTCCACCGTGCATTCGGCAAAGGGACTGGAGTGGCCTGTGGTTTTCGTTATCTGGGTCATGGAAGGTTATTTCCCGCCTGCCAGGGCCAATGCTCATGAAGAAGCCATTGAAGAAGAAAGGCGGCTCATGTACGTTGCCGCCACAAGGGCTAAAGACAGGTTGATTCTATGCTATCCCGGCCGGGAGACGGGTCGGAGTTGGTTTTCCTCTGAGGCGAGAGGACTTTCCTCTTTTATTCAAGCTCTTCCTCATGGCGTGGTGGAACATGCTTCATCGAGGGGACGGGGAGTTAGAGCGAGCGTGTGGGAGAGAGTCATGCCTCTCGGAAAGCGCGAAAGCAGGTTCATCGCTACAACCGAAAAACCCGAAGGGTTAAAAAAGGGGGACAGGGTTCGACACCCAGCTTTCGGCCAAGGGGTTGTTGCCAAGCTCGTGGGCGAGGAAAAAGTTGAAGTCCTTTTCAAAAATGCGGGTAGAAAACTGCTCCACCTGGGATATACCATTTTGGAAAAAGTCTGATTTTCATGATATATTTCTTGTTTCCATATGATGCTGATTCATCAAACCTGACTGCGATGAGATGATCCTAGACTCAGAAAGTGATGAAGAAAACAGCGAAAGGTTTTAATACTTTATGAGGTCATCCCAAAAATCGGGATCTTGATCCTTCCAATTTTTTCCAAACCTCCTATCGCAGAACCCGCTTAGCCTCTCGTACCATTTTGTCCAGGAGTTTTGCTTTTTAGCCCTCGCTTCAAGCACATCCGCTAAGTAGAGAGCAATGTTGCTGATCTCGTCCTTCGGGGCGTAAAACGCTGCGCCCCTTTCTGCGGACTTCTTCAAATCTTCTTTGGTGAGTGCGTGGGCCGTCAGCATCAGTGCAGGGATGTCTCTTCGGGTGGCTATGTCAAGCAAATCGTAGCCTCGGACACCCATGATGTCCAGGATAGCGGCATGGTATCGGTTTTTCTCAAGAAGCACCTTGGCGTCCTCATAGCTTGAGGCGGTATCGATTTTGCACATGTCCAAAAGTTCATAAATCATTTGGAGGATATCTTCTTCGTCGTCCACGACGAGGATCCACTTTCCCTTTAATGCCTTGCTGTTATCCATTGCTCCCCCGTTGCAGATCGACAGCGTTGTCTCCTCGAGGGCCCCCTTTGCGATCAAGAGGGGTTATGCGAGGCGGCAAGCGCCGGGTGAATTGAATGAAAACGCCTCATACCGGGGTGAGAAGGATGTCTCAGCCCCGGTATCTGTGAGGTCGGTTTTTTCTATCCAGGCCTTCAGATGAAAAAAGCCTACTTGTATTCCTTGCTGTACTTTTCAACCATCTCTACCGTTGCCTTGAACACGGCTTCTCCATCAACACCCTTCTCGTTCGCCTGCTTGATGTATTCGTCGAAGACCGGTTTCACTGCATTCTTGAACTTTGCGGATTCTTCTTCCGAAAGTTGAATGAATTCATGGCCCAGCTTCAGGCAGAATTGGCGTCCCGACTCATCACTGTCCCCCCACGCCTTGGCCGTGATGTCTTCATATTTCTTACTGACCTCGGTAATGATTTTTTGGAGGTCCGGCGGAAGGCTTTCCCATTTTTTGAGATTCATAGCGACAAAGAACCCCTGAGAATAGGAGCTGCTGTAGTTCAGCGTGGTATACTTGAGGACCTCGCCCTGCTTGAAGCCCTCCAGCGCCTCTATGGGGACCAAGGTGCCGTCTGCGATGTTTTTCTTAAGGGCATCATAGGTTTCACCCTGGGACATAGCCACGGGGGTGGCTCCAAATGCCCTGACGATCAATTGGCTTGTTCCGGTTGATCGAATCTTCAACCCTTTTACCTGTTCCAGCTTGCTCACCGGCTTGTTGACCGTGTGCAGCAAACCGGGGCCATGGGCGAAGAGGTAGCACACATGGACATCGCTCAGTTCCTTGGGCTGAAACTTCCTGTTGAGCTCATTGATGACCCTTGTCGCTACAAAGGCGTTCGGGTATCCGAAGGGGTTGTCAACCGCCGATAGGACGGGGAAACGCCCCGGAGAATAGGCTAATACGGACAGGCCGAAATCCGAGATGCCTTTAACGACTCCATCGTAGATCTGGGGGGCCGGTGTCAAAGATCCTCCGGTGAATATTTGTATCTTGATTTGACCTTTGGAGAGCTCCTCTATCTCCTTGGCCCAGGCTTCGGGAACCTTGGTTTGAATGTGAGTGGGGGGGAAGAAGGTGCTGTAGGTGAAGTTGTAGGTTGCCGCTTGGACTGTTGGGACGAAGATCGCCGCAGAAAGCACGACGAATGCCCCAAAGAAAACCAAACTTGCCGAAGTAAACACTTTTTTCATTTCTCTGCCTCCTCTTTATTTAGTGGTTGTTGTGTCTATAAACTCCGCCTTCTTATACACGGTGCGAAAACCTTTCTTGTTTAAAACGCCTCCAAAAACCCTATACCTCGGCCTGTGCCGCCGATGAAACTAATATGCCACAAACTTCGGAAGAAATAGGGCGATTTGGGGGAAAAGAATCATGATCACAAGGTATGTGACCAAGGTCAGCACAAAGGGAAAGGCCCCTTTGAAGATGACTTCCAACGGCACGTCTCTGGCAATTCCGCTGACTACATAGACATTGATCCCGACCGGCGGTGTTATTACGCCCAGTTCGGTCACGAGGACAACCACCACTCCGAACCATATGGGATCGTAACCGATAGCAAGGGCAACCGGGTAAAAGATGGGGATAGTCAGCAGGATCATCCCCAAAGCGTCCATAAAAAGCCCCCCTATGAGAAAGAAAAGCATGATCACGAGCATAATGGCCCAGGAGGGAAGAGGGAGGCCCGCAACCCAGCCGGACAAGGTGTTGGGGATGGTGGTCACCGCCAGGAAGTGGCCGAAAACCGTGGCGCCTGCGACGATCATCAAGATCATACAGGTGGTTCGTGTTGAAGAATAAAGCCCCTCCAGAAAACCTCGCCACGAAAGCTGTCCGCGTACGAGGGGAATTACGACTCCCCCTAAAGCCCCTATGGCCCCCGCCTCAGTGGGCGTAAAAATGCCGATGAAGAGTCCTCCCATAACCAAAACAAACAGAAGAAGGACTTCAGTAAGACCGGCAACGGCACTCAACCTTTTTTTGAAGCTCTGCTTTTCTACGCGGGGCGCGATGTCAGGTTTCAGGGAAACCCAAATATAGATGGTCAGGATGAAAAGCAGGGAAAGAAGGATGCCGGGAAGGATCCCTGCCATAAAAAGCTTTCCTATGGATTGCTGAGTCTGGATTCCGTAAACGATAAAGATCACGCTGGGTGGTATGAGAATGCCCAGGCTTCCCCCGGCTGCGACCACCCCTGTGGCCAGTTCATCGCTATACTTGAGTCTTTTCATCTCCGGCAGGGCGACCGATGCCATGGTGGCCGCTGTTGCGTTTGTGGAACCGCAGATGGCGGAAAAGGCGGCACAGGCGCCGACGGTTGCCATGGCAAGGCCTCCCTTATAATGTCCGAACCAGGTGAATGCGGCATCGTAAAGCTTGCGGCTGATGCCGGAGTAAAAAAGGATCTGTCCCATGAAGACGAATAGGGGAACAACCGTCAAATCGTAAGAACTGAATACCGTGTAAAAATCTTTGATCGTGATATTGAGTGCCGCTGCAGGTGACACCAGGTATCCAAAACCCAGCAGGCCCACGAGGGCCATACAGAAGGCTACAGGAAACCTCGTAAACAAAAGGGCAATGAGGAGTAAAACGCCGATGATGCCGATGTGTGTAGGATTCATGAAGCTCCTCTCTTCGTCCAAACGTGAAGAAGATTGACCAGAATTGCAAGGCAGAGGCCGAAAAAACAAATAGCCATGCAGTAGAGGATGGGATAGAAGGGGAGGAGCAAAGTCGGCGTGACCTCGCCTGCCGCTTTCATGTCCCCGGAGAGAAGAATAGCCTGCCAGACCAGAACAAGAAAAAGTGAAATACCGAGGAGATGGGTCAGGGTTTCAATAAACAGTTGCTTGCCTCTTGATAGGTTCTGTACCAGAATTTCAACGGCCACATGACCTTTTTTCAACATAGTATAGGGCATGGCAAAGGCGGCCAGTACGGCGCCCAGAAGGCTTACAACGTCATATGTCCCGGTTATGGGATTGTTGAAGAAATACCTCATGCAGATATCCGTACTGGTCAGCAGCATCATGGCTACAAGCGAGGCAGACGCTACCTTGTTGAATAATGAACTTAACCCTGTAACCGCTTTATCGAAAAAGGGAACTTTCATGGCGATGTGAAGCTCCTTTCATGGGCTGGAGCAGACACTATTGTTTTTAATCACAAAAAGGAAGACTGTCTTTTCTCAGGGTAATCTCCCGGCCGTCTTCCTTCCTGATGAGGATGTTTTTCTGCCATTCGGGATTTTTCTCCTCCGGGCAGTCGGTGCGGTAATGGGCGCCTCTGCTCTCGGCTCTCAAAAGCGCTGCCTTACAAACCATCTTAGAAACGAGCAACATGTTTTGGAAATCGATCCGTCTCATGATCTGAACCGGATTCTGTGCCCGGCATTTCTTGCTGAGAACCTGCAGCTCTTCGATTTGGCCCAAAGCTCTGCTGAGACCATCGGCGCTTCGGATAATTCCTGCATTTTCCCACATGATTGATCGGAGTGTGCGGCACAATTCCTTCGGGTCCTGACCGGTTTCCGCGAAAAGGGACTCCAGTAGAGCTCTTTCACCACGAATTTCTCTCTCCGGGATCTGTGAAGGAGCCGTTTCCCTTGCCCTCAGCCCCGCGTTTGTCCCTGCCGTTTCACCCGTGACGAAGACCTCCAAGAGGGCGTTTCCAGCCAGCCGATTCGCGCCGTGTAGGCCGGCACACACCTCGCCGGCGGCAAACAGTCCCTTCATCTCTGTCTCGGCCTCCAAATCGGCCACGATGCCTCCCATAGAAAAGTGTGCCGTAGGAGAAACCACAAACTCCTTGATGGCGGGCGACCACCCTGCGGGGAGCAACGAAGAAAAGGTTGCCGTCTTTTCTTCCGGGATGTTGGTAATATCCATTACGACTCCCCCGCGGACCCCGAGACCTTGTTTGACCTCTTCCATGATGGCCCTGGCAAGGCGATCTCTTGTAATTCTCACGGGTTCGTCCAACCCGTGTTTGGTCAAAACATCTTCGCCTGAGGCATTCTTGAGCCTTGCACCGGCTCGGAAGATCATCACCTCGTAAAGAAGGAGCCTGCTGCCCAGATTTCCCAATGCAGTGGGATAAAACTGAACAAATTCCATATCCTTCAACGGCACCCCAAGCTCGAAAGCAATGGCCTGTCCGTCTCCCTGGATCCCGGGTGCATTGTTGTTGTGAAGATAGATCCCGGCATATCCTCCGGAAGCCAGTACGGCACTTCGAAATCCCATGGAATAGAATGCACCGTCCTGAGAAATACCTGTGGCCGCACTTACCCGATCCCCTTGTCGAATGAGCGCCGTCACGGAAACCTTGTCGAGGAAGCGAACCCCGATGCGTTTTGCATAGTTCTTGATGGGTAGGATCAAGTCGCTCCCGGTCCGATTTTCTCCCCGGACGTGGCGTGGGAAGGTATGTCCCGGAACGTGATCGAAAACCATACGACCATCCTTCGTTGCGAATGAGACGCCACACTTCTCCATGAAAGGAATAACACTGTCAGCGCCTCTTGCCACCCGTTCCAGCATTCTCTTGTCGTTCAGGAAGCGGCCGCTCTGCAAGGTATCCTTCACATACACGTCAAGGCTGTCCTCCGGGTGTCCCATGCCGGGAACGGCCCAAGAGGCCTTCGAAAGGTAGGTGTTGTTTCCGAACCCCACTCTGGTTTTGGAAACCACAAGGACGTCCGCGCCCGTATCCCTACCGGCAATAGCGGCCCGAAGGGCGGCCCCGCCTCCGCCGATCACCAATAGATCACACCTGAGGGCATGGGACTTAAAAAATGTACTCGTACCTCTCAATGGGTTGGGCTCCGGTATAAGGTTCGCCTTTCTTTTTCAGACTTCCATGAAAAGATTTTTGACTGTGTTATCATCCGGAATTCCTTGTGCGGCGTAGTGCCCGCACACCAGCGCGGATTCTCCTCCCTCCGGCCTTGCCAAAATCATTTTCTGAAAGTCCATACGTCAAGTGTTCGGGTTCTTCTCGGTGTGTTTCGCCCTAAGCTTCGGCTTCTCGATTTTGCCGGTTAGGCTTCTCGGCACTTCATCGAAAATAACCCGTCTCGGCCGCTTAAAACGCGGCAAATGCTGCTCAAAAAAGGATACGATCTCCTCTTCTGTCAAAACTTCGCCTTCCTTCGGTTGTATTACTGCGACAACGATCTCCCCCAGACGGTCGTCGGGAGCCCCTATCACAGCCACATCGTGCACCTTTGGATGCTTCTGGATAGCCGCCTCCAGTTCCACAGGATAAATGTTTTCGCCGCCGCTGATGACGAGATCCTTTTTTCTGTCGACAAGATAGATGAACCCCTCCTCGTCCATTCTCCCCAGATCACCCGTATAGAGCCAGCCGTTACGCAGCACCGTTTTCGTGAGTTCTGGATTTCTATAATATTCCTTCATCAACCCGTCGCCTTTTACGACGATCTCGCCAACCTCGCCCCGGGACACTTCTTCACCCGTATCACCGATTATCTTTGCATCCCAAAAAAGACTCGGCTTACCGATGGCACCGACCTTTCTCTCGTTTTCGGTCCCCAAATGAATGATGCCGGGTCCGGCGGTCTCACTCAACCCATATACGGTATCATATTGCATTTGAGGAAAGTGCCCCTTTAGTCGGTGCACCAAAACCGGTGGTATCGGTTGAGCACCCATGAAAGTGCGCCGCCAGCAGCTTAAATCGTACTCCTCAATTCTAATCTCCCTTCTGTCAAGGGCGTTGAGAAGGTCCACGGCCCATGGTACCAGCAAAAAAACCGCCGTTAGACGCTCTTTCGCTACAGTTTCAATGATGTGCCGAGGGGAGATTTGCTCGGTGAGTAGCACAGAACACCCTCCCGCAAGCATGACGGCCAACAGGTGTCCTATGGCGAGATGGTACATGGGGGGCATCATCAAAAACCGGTCGGATGAAACAAAGCCGTGATTGGTGGCCTCGGTTGCGGCGACACTCATAAGACTTTTCTGTCTAAGAAGAACCGGTTTGGGAGCCCCTGTTGTTCCTGAGGTGAAATAAAGGGCGCATTCGTCTTTGTCCGACAGAACAACCGGAACGGGGTTTGGTGAGCCCTTTCCGGCGAGGTCTTCCAGAGTTGGGAACCCCTCCGCCTGCTCGGCTGCTATCACGCTATAGTGGCGCACCGTGTCGAGTTTTTCTCGAATCCTTTTTAACCTTTCCGCATATTCTTTATCAAAGATGAAGACCGAGGGCTCTGCCACACGGGCGCAATAGAGAAGGTCGTCATCCGTGAACCGGAAGTTGAGGGGAACCGCCCATGCTCCTGTCTTCAGTATGGCGAAGTAGGCCTCTAGCCAGGGGATCGAATTCCGGCCGAGGAGAAAAATCTTATCATGTCTTTTGATGCCTTTTTCGATAAGGCTGTTTGCAATCCTGTTGATTCTGGATCGGAACTCCTCCCATCTGATCTCATGCCGAAGACCCGATAGGGGTCGGACTTCGACGAAAACCGGGCTTTGCGGACTCAGGCGAGCGAACTTTTCAATAACGTCGATCAGATTCACGGGACCTCCTGATTGAGAGGTTTTGACTACGGGAGAAAAAGCGGAATCAATGCGCGTGCATCGCTCAGTTGCTCGATTTGAGCTACGCCGTCAACTATCTCTTGCACTTTTTCTTCCTTGGGCGGGTTCTTTGCATAGGCGATACAGTCGCGGAAACGGGCTTCGTGCTCCTCCTTCGTGAGTGGGTTGCCGGGAAAACCGGGGGCGATATCGATCCCGCGAAAGAACTCCCTTCCGTCCTTTGTCCGCACGGTCATGTCAACGGGCGTGTGACCCCGTGGTTCCATTGCCGGATCCATCACGACCTCCACCCGGCGAACGAGCTCCGACACCTTGGGATCGCGGACAGCCTCTTCTTCAAAGTGGGCCAACTTGGAGCTGCCGCGAAGGATCGCATTTGCAACACAGTAGCGAATACTGAACTGGGCGTTTACCCGAGGTGTGGCGCCCATTTCAAAGGGGTGGCCGACAAGCTTGTAGGCGTAAGGGGGCACCTTTACCTCAACCCTGTCCACGTTGTCGGCCGAGATACTTCTCCCCTCCGTTTCACGCAACAGGTTTAAGATAACCTCGGTGCTGCCCAGGGTGAGTCCACAGCTCGGATACTTTTTAAAGAGGATATTTTTACACTCGAAGCGACTGCCCATATCAGCCAGCGCATACCTCGGATCGACAAGACCCCTTCCATATAGGTTATAATAACCGTAAACGCCCTGGAGGAAGTTTTTCGGGCCGGTGATCCCCGCCCGCGCCAACCTGGCACACATCACGCCCGATTCTGCAACCCATCCCTGGATGACTCGAACAGCCAGTGAGCCGTCGACATTGCTTTGGAAACTCCCACCTGCTCGGTTGAAGGCCAGCGCCAGAGCGTTTCCGGTCTCCTCATCACTGAGCCCGAGCACCCGCGAAGCGGTGGCGGCGGACGCAAACACCGTGCAAATACCAGTCGGATCGAGGCCGTTGTAAGCGGCCTCCGTCAGGTTCAGACGGACTCCTACCTCGGCGCCTACGAGAAGGGCATTTAGAAACTCTCGGCCGGTAAGCCCGCCCCGCAGTTCCGCGGCTGCCAGGGCGGCGGGCACGGTTGAGGCACCGATATGGACACCGGGCGTAAGCGCGTCATCGAAATCGAGGGCCCGAGCCATAACCGCGTTTACAAGGGCTGCATTTTGGGCGGGGATACGGCCGCCGTGAACGAGGATGGAGGCCTCTTCTCTCCCACCCTGAGACAGGTAAAGATCAATTAGTGTCCGACAGCCGGCTTGTGTTGAACCGGCTATGGTCGTACCGAAAACCGTCAGCAACTGGTTCTTGATCGTCTCAAGGACTTCCGGCGCAACACCGTCATAGGAGGTGTGGGAGATAAATCGCGAAAGTTCGCATTCTATGGTCAACGTATCGTCTCCTGCACAGGTTCGTGCTCTCCGTCCCGTCCCATTTCTTGATATTTAACCGTATGCATACTGTATACTATCCGATCCAGTTTAAGTCAAGATAAAAGGGAGCGATATTCTTGTCGAAAAGGCCAAGCACCCCTTGCGCTCAACAGGATAATGAGTTCCTGGAAACCGCTTGACAGGAATGACGGGTATTTTCTATTAGTGAGATGGATTAATCGAGGAGAAAAAGAATGAAACGAGAGACCGATTACGGGCACCCGATTAAGGCTCTATACACGCCTGAAGATATAGGAAACCTAGATTACAAAAGGGATCTGGGTGATCCTGGTTCATATCCTTACACCAGGGGCTATTATCCGGATGGATATCGCAGTCGAATATGGACCCAGAGAATGACTGCCGGGCTTGGGTCTTCCCGGCAAACCAACGAAGTGCTCAAGCGATATCGTGAGATGGGCCAAAGGGGGGGTATGCTGGTCATTTGCGACAGGACGAATGCGATGCCGATTGACCCAGATCACCCAATCGGCAGGAAAGAGGCAGGGGTATTGGGTTGGCCGGGGGCGTCACTTTTGGAATTTGAGGAACTCATGGACGGTATTCCCCTGACGGGACAATCCATAACCCTGTTGGGTTCATGCGCGATGTCTTCCATACGTTTGGCCTATATTGTCGCTCTTGCAGAAAAGCGAGGAGTGAATTTAAAGGAAGTCCACGGCAGCGTCACGGAATACCCCTTCTGCACCACCTTCGGGCAGACCGACGCTCAGCCTTTGGATTTGGATTTGAAACTTTGGCTGGATTCTTCCGAATATATTGTTCGAAACAACATCCATATGAGATCGGGGATTCTCAGTCAACATTTTCAGGAGTCAGGCGGCAACAATGCGCAGGCCCTTGCCGTGGAGATGGCAATGCTTAAAGAGCTTTGCACATTGTTGGTGAATGAACGGGGTCTGGATTTTGATGACGTCGCTCTCTTACCTTATGAACTGGTGAGCGTCGGGTCGCGGTTCTTCGAGGAGGTAGCCAAAATCCGGGCTCTTCGGAGGATGTGGGCGAAAATGGCTAAAGAGACCTTCAAGGCCAAGAAGGAGAAGTCATGTCAGTTGCTCATATCCGTTCACACATCGGGTCGAACGATGACCTATCAACAGCCTCTCAACAACATAGCGCGATGCGCCATCCAGACCCTGGCGGGAGCCATTGCGGGTTGCACGGCCATCGACAATGCTTGTCTTGACAATGCCCAAGCGGAGCCCTCTGCGCTGGCAGCGAGGATGTCTTTAAATACCCAACACATTGTTGCGGATGAGACGGGGATAACGGATGTGGCGGACCCCCTTGCCGGTTCTTACTTTGTAGAGTACCTGACCAACAAGGTGGAGGAAGAAGCGTATAAAATATGGAACAAGCTAGAGGAACAAGGAGGCATGATTGCCGCAGTGAAGAAGGGTTATGTTCAGGAGATGATGAAGAAGTCGGCCCAGGAAAAACACAGGGAAGTGGAGAGGGGCGACCGATTAATCGTAGGCGTCAATGAGTTGGTAATACCCCTTGAAGAGGATTATCCGATTCCTATACAGGAGCTGAAATCGGGAGATTCGGAAGACATTGCAAGACGCATGGAGGAATGGAAGAAGACGAGGGATAAGTCTTTGCTGAAAGAAAAGATGGGGGAGCTCTATTCGGATGCAAAAAAGGAGGATAGATATAATTTGATGCCGTCCATTATTGAGGCGGTCAAGGCTTACGGCACGGCAGGTGAAATCATGGGAGTGATTCGTAAAGCGCGCGGCCTGAGCTACGACTCTCTTGGAGTCATTGATTGTCCTTTTGAGTTCAACTGAGTGATTTTCACAAAGCAGCATTATTTGAACGAGGTGTGCGGGATATGGATAAAAGGGAGCGAATCAAGGTGCTCGTTTCTGTTATCGGCCTTGACGGACACAGTATAGGCGCTGAGGTGGTATGCAGGATTCTTATGGACGCAGGAATGGAAGTGGTCTATCTGGGAATCTATCAGACGCCGGAGATGATTGTCCGCGCGGCCGTTCAAGAGGATGTGGATGTGATCGGGATAAGCAGCCATGCCTCAAACTACGGCCAAATTATTGAATTGTTGGAATTGCTGAAAAAAAACAACTTAAGGGATGTCTGTGTCATCTGCGGAGGGACAATCCCGAACCATCAGATGGATGAACTCAAGAAAAAAGGCGTAGCGGAAATTTTTCCCCCTCAAAGCACTTCGGAATCTATTGTGAATTTCATTGTTTCGAATGTAAAAAGGGAGGATGTTTCCTAAATCGTATAATATGCAACAGAGCTTTCAGGATCCGGGATCAAGAAATTCGGCATAGATATTAGAGGCTCCTGCAGCAATTAATGTATCGAAATACAAAGAAGAAAAGAATTTCATACGAGGAGGCTGTTGCTTATCTCTACAGTCTTCAGAAGTACGGCATTAAATTCGGTCTTTCCAAAACGTCCAATCTATTAAAGGCGTTCGGCAATCCGCACCGGGGTGCCGCCTACCTTCATATCGCAGGAACCAACGGCAAAGGGTCTGTGGCCGCTATGATCGAATCAATCTTGATGCGCTCAGGTTTCAAGGTGGGATTTTATTGCTCTCCTCATCTTGTAAGATTCACCGAGCGTTTCAGAGTGAATGGGCAAGAGATATCGCCGGAGCATGTGGCCGACCTGGTTAGCGAAGTTAAGGAACATGTCGATCCCGTTGAGCCGCCTACCTTCTTCGAATTCACCACAGCCATGGGATTGATTTACTTTGCCCGGGAGAAAACGGATGTCTCCATCATGGAGGTGGGTATGGGCGGACGCCTCGACGCCACCAATGTGATCCGGCCCAAGGTTTGTGTGATCACCAACATTTCATTGGATCACCAGGCTTTCTTGGGCCGGAGGCTGAGTGATATTGCAGGCGAGAAGGCCGGCATCATCAAGCGTGGGGTCGACTTAGTGACGGGTGCAACGCAGCCGGCGATTCTCCGGTTTTTTGAGAAGGTGTGCGAGGAGAGAGGAGCGTCTCTCCTGAGGCTCGGAAAAGACATCCGAATCAGGGTGAAAGATTCGAAACTTTACTACTATGGCTTGGATCAGTGTCTGAGAGGTCTTGAGGTGGCGCTTTTTGGAAGGCACCAGTACAGAAACGCAGCGCTGGCTCTCGGGGTCATTGAAGTGCTCAAAAGAAAGGGCTACCGGATCTCGGAAAGGGATATGCGAGAGGGGTTGAAGAGCCCCCGTTGGCCGGGAAGACTGCACACCGTTTCCCGCAATCCCCTCGTGGTTCTTGATGGGGCTCACAACCCTGCGGCTATGAAGAGCCTCATGAGAAGCGTTACCCGAGATTTAAACTACGATCGCCTGATCCTGGTGCTTGGGGTCATGGCGGACAAGGACATAGCAGGTATCATCAGAACCATTGTCCCCGCCGCTGATTTTGTGATATGCACGAGGCCCGAGTATTACAGGGCTGCCCCGCCCGAAACATTGATGAAGGCGGCCCTTCCCATTTGGAAAGAAGGGGAAGTCAGTCCCACTCTCTCGGTTGCTCTCAAAAGGGCGATAGACAAAGCCGGTCCCAATGACTTGATCCTGGTGACAGGGTCTCTTTTCACGGTGGGCGAAGCCATGGCCTGTCTCGATCCCGATACGTACCATCCTGACAAGATCCGCTGAGAACAAAAAGATAAAACATGGGCACCAAAGAGGTTAGTGCAATTTCGGGCAATCGAAAATTCGCAGTGCAGACGACGGGGAGAGAAGAGAAGAGTCGGAAGCCAGGCCCTGCCGGCTGCAGAAACGCGGCTTTCCTTCTACTGATGATAATATCGCTGGTTCTTTGGAGTCATCCCTCATGGACGATGGATCACAACTTAAAAGACAGGGTTATCGACAATGAAAGCGGGCCCTGGGAGATTAGAGCCGAAAAAATGATCTACCTGCAGGAAGAAGGTCTTTATGTGGGGGAAGGACAGGTGGTGGTGAGGAGAGGGACGGAGGTCCTTTCAGCAGATCGAGCCAGGTATAACGAAAGAACGGGCATGATCGAAGTGCAAGGAAACGTTTTTCTGGAGTCAAAGGGCGACATGCTGAGAGCCAGGGAGGCGGTGTTTAATCTTCAGAGCCAAACAGGTCGAATAGCAGGGGGTCATATCTTCCTCAAAGAGAACCATTATTATATCAGCGGCGAAACCATAGAGAAGACCGGCCCCAATACCTATGCGGTCCGGAAATGCCGTGTCACGACCTGCGATGGAGAGAGAACGGACTGGAGCATTACCGGCTCCGAGGTGAAAATTACTCTTGAAGGTTACGGCACGGTTAAAAATGCAGTTTTCAGAATCAGGGGCTACCCGGCCCTTTTCTTCCCCTACCTGATTTTTCCGGCAAAAACAAAACGCCAAACAGGCCTTCTGCCACCCAGTGCGGGATACTCAAGCCGAAGAGGCGCTGAACTGGAGATCCCCTTTTTCTGGGCGATTTCGGATCAGATGGATGCTACTTTTTACGAACGATATATGACCGATCGGGGTTACATGCAGGGCCTGGAATACCGTTACGTGGCCGAAGGCGACTCAAAAGGCACCTTTATTCTGGACATTCTTTCCGACAAAGTCCAAGAGAAGGATCTCACCGATCCGGATGAAGTGGATCTCAGCCCTTTTCCGAGAACAAACGACACCCGTTACTGGTTCAGAAGCAGAACCGATCAGCAACTCCCTTTGGGGATCCGGGCTAAACTGGATATGGATTATGTAAGTGACCAGGACTATTTGAAGGAATTCGGGGGGAGCCTTTTTGGGTATTATGGGAAACCCGATTTAGAGAGCACATTCGAAAGGCCACTGGAGGATATACGGTCGCCCACCAGGCGATCGGCTCTCAGGCTGGATCGGGACCGGGAGGATTACAGCATTCAGGCTTTTTCGTCCTACTACCAGAGACCGGAGAATCCAACAAAGGATTCTACACCTCAATCTCCTGCAGGCTTGAACTTCTCTTTTCTACCGAAGCCTTTTTTAAGTTCCCCACTATTTTTTCAGTTTGACACGGATTTTAACACCATCTGGCGCGAGGACGGGCAAAAGGGAGCGCGGACGTCTCTTACGCCGCAACTGGCTTACCCCATGTGGTTCGGTAAGATCATAGAGGTGGAACCGTCGTTGGGATACACCCTGGCGGCTCAAAGGTTTGATCATTCGGAAGATGGCAGACGCCGACAAACGAAGGATGCATATTTCTTCCAGACCAGGTTCTCCACGGCGTTGGAGAAGACCTTTGATGTGGCATGGGGCGAGGCCACAAAATTGAAGCATAAGATCTCTCCTTCCTTGACCTATCGCTATCGGGTAAACCGGGACAATAACCTCGACCAGCCTTGGTTTGAACCCATGGATAGGGAAGGTAACAATAATTTGCTAATTCTTGCCTTTGAAAACTTTTTGGATGCCAGACATGATAACAAGAAAGGAGAGGCGAACTACCGGCAGTGGGTGGCCTTCAGCCTGGCGCAGGCTTATGACATAAGCGAGGAGAGAAGGTCGGAAGAGCAAGGAGTGGAGAAAAGACCATTTTTGCCCTTGGAAGCGGATTTAACGGTTAACCCCTATAAATCAATCTATTTAGACGCCACGGCCGGGTGGGACCATTACGAGAAGGAGATTGCCTTTGCAGATATAGGTTTTCGATGGTCAATAGAAAGATCCCGGGGAAAACAAGACAGCATTAGTTTAGACTACCGGCATGTGAAGGAGACCGGGGAAGACGGACTCAACCTTGCCGCCCACGTTAATCTTGCCGGAGGGTTTTCCGCAGGTGCATTCTTCTACCGGGATATGAGCCGAAAAGAAAGCGTCGAAGAGAGGTTTTACCTGGACTATGAATCTCAGTGCTGGGGCGTAAGAGTCACCGCAGAGCGCTTGGACGGAAAAGACAGCGTCATGGTGATTTTCAGGCTTCTCGGGTTGGGAGAATTCGGAGCCAAATGAGCACGGCAATTGCCAAAGATTGAGTGTTGACGGCTAGATAAAAAATCCATCCGCTACGTTAAGATTCATACTTGCCGCCCGCCTTTGCCACCGGGGTATTTTCACGCTCCACCCCGAATACTCTTCGTTTTTCAGTTTTAAGAGGGATCCCCATGCTCGATGCTTCCGATATTTTTCAAAAAGCTGAATTGTTAAGAAGGTTTCAGCTTTCAAAATAGGATATAAGTAGAGAAAGGAGGCCCACTGCCCAGCAGTAGGGGGCAAAGTAGTAAAGATGGCCTTTTCTCAGCATACCCATCAGGACTTTAAGCGCAAAGAACCCGACAAAAGCTGAGGCAATGAATCCGGTTGCCAGCACGGGCACCGCTTCCCGGGTCAACCCCTCCGAGCCGAGCTGAAGCGTCATGGCTCCCAGTGTCGCCGGGATGGAGAGTAGGAAAGAAAATTTGGCTGCTGTTTCTTTTGAGAGTTTACAAGCCATGCCGCAGACAATGGTCGAACCTGATCTGGAAATTCCCGGAATGATGGCGACTCCCTGAGCGATGCCCACGGCCATAGCGGCAAAAAACCCTACAGAGGTCCGGGTCGAATCGTTTGCCGAAAGTTTCCTGCTCACAAAAACAATAAACCCTGTGACGATGAGCATGCAACCGACCACCGGCAAGGAGCCGAATAGAGCTTCCAAAGGAGATTTAAACCATAGACCGATTAATCCTGTTGGGATTGTCCCGATTACGACCCATAAGACCATAGAGGCGTGAGGGTATTCCCTGATTTTTCGTAATCCTTTTTCGCGTCTGATGAGCAGAGCGAAGAAGTCTCTCGTTTCCAAAAACATGCGCTTGAGGTCGCGACGAAAAAAAAGACAAACGGCGACAAGCGTACCCAGATGAAGGCCGATATCAAAGAGGAGTTGCGGCTCTTTAAGACCTAAGAGATTCTGGGAAAGGACCAGGTGGCCTGAGCTGCTGATAGGCAGAAACTCCGTCAGGCCTTGGAGTATGCCCAAAAGGACGGATGAGGAGATGTCCATGGTTTGCTATTCCCCCTGTCGGTCTAATATAGGAAAAACCCTTATCCTGACAAGACAAATCAAGCCCGATGCTTTCTTGGTTGAAAACTGGATAATGAATTCACCTAAATTGTTACGAATTCGCTGATCCGTGTGTCTTGACACTCACAGGGCGTTGATCTATGATAGATTTTGCAGGCACTATGAACAGAGGGGAGGCAGGATATGAAGACAAGGATCGGTGTCCTGACAGCGGGCCGGGACTGTGCGGGAATCAACAGCGCTATTCAGTGGATCACTTACTCTGCTCTGGACAAGGATCTTGTGCCTGTTCGGGGGATGATGTTTGAGGTGATCGGCATCCTTGACGGTTGGAAAGGGCTGATCGAAGTCAAACCTGAGAAGAAGGAGAGCTTGAAACGCTGGACCGTGTCTTTAGATTCAAATCTCGTCCGCACCTGGGACCGATCGGGGGGAACCCGGCTCGGCACCAGCGTGATTAACCCCTTTGACCCCAAAAAAGATCAGGCGGGCCTAATAATCGAAAACATGAAAAAATTAGGCTTGGAGGCCTTGGTGGTCATTGGAGGTATCGACAATCTAGGAGCTGCTTATAAGCTTTTCCGTGAGGGGGTTAAGGTTGTCGGTATTCCCAAAACCATAGACAAGGATCTTTCTGAAACGGATTACACTCTCGGGTTTGATTCGGCGGTTAACTGGATTACTGAAGATATCGACAGAATCCGGGTTACCGCCGGTTCGCACAGCCGGGTTTTCGTTGTGGAGACGATGGGCAGAAAGGCCGGGTGGTTGGCCTTGGAAGGGGGGGAAGCCTCGGGGGCGGCCGTTACGCTCATTCCCGAGCACGACTTCGTCATGGAGCGAGTCGCTGAACTTTTGGTGAAAAGGAAAAAGGAGGGGAAACGGTACAGCATCGTGCTGGTGGCGGAAGGGGCCAAGCCAAGGGGCATGCACGAGGTGCTGGAGCGGCGCGGGCAGGATGGATTCGGCCGTGTGTATTTGGGAGGCATCGGCGGATTCATTGCAGAAAACCTGGAGAAGCACACGAACCTGGAAGTGAGATATGTAGCGCTCCGGCATCTGCAAAGGGGAGGATCTCCCACAGCCTATGACCGCCGGATGGGCCGGAAATACGGCATTGCCGCTGTGGACATGATTGCCAATGAGGATTTCGGGCGGATGGTGAGCCTCAAGCAAGGGGAGATCACCACGGTGCCTATGAAGAAAGCACTGGATCAACTGAGTCTGGTGGATGTGGAGAAGTTTTACAACACAATGTATTACAGGAGCAAGGATCAAATTCTTTGAGGGAAAATTTTACCGGGGTTGAGGATGCCGTTCGGATCAAAGGCCTTTTTCACCCGGATCATTAGCTCTTGTGCCGGCTTAGAGATCTCCATGCTCAGATAGGGGGCTTTCGTGATTCCGATCCCATGTTCTCCGGAAAGGGTTCCTTTCATATCCAGAACCTTTTGAAACAGTTCTCTAACTGCCTTGTCAACTTTCGTCAATTCGTCCGGGTTCTTTTTGTCCAACATCATGTTTACGTGGATGTTCCCATCGCCGGCATGGCCGTAAACCGGCATAGGCAGTCCATATTTTTGGCTCAATCTGTTTACATAGGAGACCAAATCGGCCATTCGATTCCTTGGTACGACCACATCCTCACTCACCTTGTCGGGCTTCAGTTTATAAACAGCAGGGGATACATTCCTCCTCGCTTCCCAGAGCCTTTCTCTCTTTTTCTTCGTGGAGGCGGCCTGGAAATCGATAGCGCCCATTTGGGAACAGATTTCTTTGACGGTGTCGGTTTCCCTGCGCGTGAGGGCCCTATCCCCATCCAACTCAATGAGCAAAAGCGCGCCCGTCGACTTAGGGATAGACAGCCCGATTTCATTCCGGACGCATTCGATGCAGTTTCTGTCCATGAACTCCAGGGCGGTAGGAACCACCTTGCTTCGCATGATCTCCGAGACCGCCTTTACTGTGGTGCAAGGGTCTTTAAAAAAAACCATCATGCTTCTCGTGAAGACGGGTTTTGGAATCAGGCGCAATGTAACGCCTACGATGACGGCGAGGGTCCCTTCCGAGCCGATGAGAAGGCGGGTAAGGTCATAACCGACAACGCCTTTCGCTGTTTCCACGCCCGTCTTGATGATGTTTCCCGTGGGAAGAACAACGGTGAGTCCCAAGACATAGTCCCGGGTTACCCCGTATTTTACCGCTCTAAGCCCCCCAGCGCACTCTGCCACGTTGCCGCCGATAGTGGAGATGTGGATGCTTGCCGGGTCTGGAGGGTAGAAGAGCCCTACCTTTTCCACCTCTTCCTGAAGCCGGGCGGTGATCACACCGCTTTCCACCTTAGCGATGTGGTTGGATTCATCGATTTCGAGTATGCGGTCGAAGCGGTCCATAGCGAGGATAAGACCACCTTGAACAGGGAGGGCCCCACCACTTTTACCGCTCCCCGCACCTCTCGGGACTACAGGGAAACCCTCGTGGTTGGCCAGGCGGAGAATATCGGCAATCTCTCGTATGTGACCGGGGAAAGCGACTGCGTCCGGTGAATAGGCCAGCTTGGTTGCATCCGTGCCGTAGTGGTCCAACACATCCCGGCAAGTGCTGATAGCCTCGGGACCCAGAATACGGGAAAGTTTCCTAAGAGCTTGTTTGGATATCATGGGCGGAGCGGCGTCCTACTCTTGAGTGCGTGAAGTAGTGTCATGGCATCCATGTATTTAAGATCTCCTCCCATAGGAATGCCGAGGGCGATTCGGGATAAGGCAATCTGTTTGTTCGAGAGGAGTTTGCCGAGAAACGACGCCGTTGCTTCGCCCTCGGTGGTTGGATTCATTGCCATGATCACTTCAGAGATTTTTTCTCTGTCGAGACGCATAAGGAGCTCCGCAATTTTCAAATCGTCGGGCCCGATTCCGTCCAAGGGAGAAAGAACGCCATGAAGCACATGGTACCTTCCTTTGAAAAACCCCGACTCTTCAATGGCAAGTTGGTCGCCCGGCCCTTCCACAATGCAAATGACGCCGTTGCCTCTGGTATCATCTCGGCAAATTGGGCAAGGATCTTGATCTGTAAAATTAAAGCAAACAGAACAAAAGGTGATTTTTTCTTTCACCTCAAGAAGACTGCGGGAAAGATCTTCAGCCAAACCCTTGGGCTTCTTTAAGATATGGAGGGCCACCCTGGTAGCAGATTTTTGACCTATGCCGGGCAACTTGGAGAGGTGCCGGATGAGATTTTCGAGAGGAGGAGGGTAGATGCCCATGCTTATCCAAAAAGTCCCGGAATGTTCGGAACGTTGAGGCCGTGGGTCAATTTTCCCATTTCTTCCTGAACCATGGTTTTGGCCTTTGTCAGTGCATCATTCACTGCAGCCATGATCAGGTCCTGGAGCATTTCTCTGTCATTCGGGTCAATGACCTCAGGGTCGATTTTCACTGTTAGGATTTCCTGTCTGCCGTTGGCCATGACGGTGATCATTCCTCCTCCTGACGAAGCTTCCACCGTCCTGTCCCCCAATTCTTCCTGGAGCTTGGCCATCTTAGCCTGAAACTGCTGTGCCTGCTTAAGGAGATTTCCCATGTTTGGGATGCCTTTCATCATTCGTCCCTCCTCGTATTTTCCCCCTGGTTCGGTTTGACGGCGATTTCCCCCTTTAACTCCCCCTGAAAGATATCCAGAACATCCTGAATCGGTGGAGGTAGATTGGAGTGCTTCGGTTTCGCCTGAGGAGGTTTGTTCCCTCCCATGTCGTGATCCCTTTGAGGGGTAATTTTGATTTGTACGTCTCTCTTGAAAAAGTCGCGACAAAGCTCCGTGAGTTTTTGAAACCTTTCAGGCTCATCAAGGTATGCGGAGGTGAATTGAGTGCCTCCTTTGCCGATCTCTATCAAGTCGCCGCTCGTGTGTAAGAGAGGCCAGTCTTTGATTACATGGACCATTGCCGGGTTCTTGGATGTCAGGAATTCCAGGAAACGCTCCCAGTCCTTTTTGTTGATTCCTCCGGAGGAGTCGACCGAAGGGAGGTCAGGCGCGCTTTTGGGTTGCCAACCCGTTCCCGGGTCGGAAAGCCGCCCGGCAGCCATGGGAGCTTCCACGAGGGCGGTAGAAGAGAGTTTCTTTTCAAGGGACTCCAGTTTCTGGAAAAGCTGCTCAAACGAGAGATACTCACCTAACCTACAAAGCTTAACCATGATAATTTCCAGAACCAATCTGGGGTGGCTCGTCATCCTGAGATTTTCTTCACGGGCGATAAGAAGACTGAGGATGTGTTGAAGTTTTTCTGAACCTGCTTGCAGGGCCTGTCTCTTAAGCTCATCACTTTCATTATCAATGATATCAAGAAGAACTTCGTCCGGTGCCGCCAGTGTTACCAGCAGATTTCGGAACTGATCCATCAGAGCCCGATAAAACTCCTTCAAATCGTAGCCGAAGCTATAGATCTGCTCTACTATTTGGACGCATTTTTTCACGGACCCGTCCAGCACAGCCTGGGATGCTTCAAAAATGAGGCGCCGGTCGATGATTCCAAGGATTTCAATGATATGCCTGTCTTCCACCTTTAAACCTGTGTAGGAAATCACCTGGTCAAGGAGGCTCTGAGCATCCCTCATGCTTCCGTCCGCCTCTCCGGCTATGAGGGAGAGGCCGGACTTGCTTATTTCAATCCCCTCTTCCCGGGTGACCTTCTCAATCTGTTTAATGATCATCTGCAGAGGAATCCGTTTAAAGTCAAATTTCTGGCACCGCGAAAGGATGGTTACGGGAACCTTATGGGCTTCAGTGGTGGCGAAAATAAATTTAACGTGGGTGGGCGGTTCTTCGAGGGTCTTTAGAAGTGCATTAAAGGCCTGCATTGTGAGCATATGAACTTCATCAATGATATAAATTCGAAAGGGGCTTGATGAAGGCATATAGCGGATGTTTTCTCTGAGTTCCCTGATTTCATCGATGCCGCGGTTGGATGCCCCATCGATTTCCTGGACATCCACAGAGGAACCCTGTGTGATTTCCACGCAGGAATGACAACGGTTGCAGGGAATTCCGGGTTTTCCCCCCTTGCAATTCATAGCTTTGGCGAGAATCCTGGCTACGGAGGTCTTCCCGACGCCTCTGGGTCCGCTGAAAAGATAAGCGTGGGCTAGCCTATCCATTTTAAAGGCGTTGATCAGGGTTCGTGTAACGTGATCCTGACCGATGACATCTTCGAAAACCTGAGGCCTCCACTTTCTCGCCAACACTTCATAAGCCATGGAAAAACCTTATGCTTGACTCCTAACGGCTTCTCAGAAAGGCGTCATTCTTGTCTTTTGGACAGTTCACGAGGTAGGATATTCTTCCAAGAGAGGACAGCCGGCCTTAGAAAGAACGAAAAACGTGGCGGAGAGAGAGGGATTCGAACCCTCGGTACCGCTTTGAAGGCGGTACACGCGATTTCCAGTCGCGCTCCTTCGGCCATCTCGGACATCTCTCCGCAATAAAACTCACTGATCGCCGCAAAACACAAGGAAAAGGCCGAGGATTATCCGGTTCCCACCGAAGATAACTCCGCGATCTCTGCGCTCTTTGCGGTTACCTGATCTTCACGGCCAACCAAATCCTGTTTCCCGGTTCTTGGCGGAGAGGGTGGGATTCGAACCCACGTGCCCCGCTTTTCACGGGACAAGTCGATTTCGAGTCGACCCCGTTACGACCACTTCGGTACCTCTCCCTGCCTTTTTACCTCCTCGAATGAAAAAATTTCTGCATCAGCTTGATGCATTCGTCGCCACGAATGCCGGACACGACCTCCAAGCGGTGGTTAAAGCGATCATCGGTATGGATGCTGTAAAGGGAGCCGGCGGCGCCCCACTTTGGGTCAAAGGCACCGAACACAATGCGGGAAACCCTGGCGTGAAGGGCTGCGCCGATGCACATGAGGCAAGGCTCCATCGTGACCACCAACGTAGCCCCCTGAATTCGGTAATTTCCGTAAACAGTTCCGGCCTTCCTCAGGGTCAGGATTTCTGCGTGTGCCGAGGGATCGTTCAAGGCGATGGATTGATTGTGGGCTCTTGCCACAATCGCACCGTCCGGATCGGCTAAAACAGCTCCGACCGGTACTTCGCCCTCTGCGAAACCTTTTAACGCTTCACTCAAAGCCTCTTCCATAAAGGAGAAGAAGTCAATAGGCTTCATTATTAATTTTTAACATTTTATGATAATGCCCGTCAACCGTTTCAGAGATGTCTATTTTCCCCAATTCGTCTTTGGTTTTTTATCCCGGAAATGCTAAATTAAAAATATTTGAGAAAAGAGACAGTAAGATAAAATAAAATGGAATATTTAATTGTCGACCAAGAGTACCTACGAAGGGAGAAGGAAAAGGCGAGACGCCTTAGGCAAACGACATGGTGGATGAGGAAAATCCAGCCAGGCGTCTGCTATTACTGCCACGGCGAGGTGGGGCGGAATGGTCTTACTATGGACCATGTGGTTCCGTTGAGCAGAGGAGGAAAGAGCACTAAGGGCAACATCGTGCCGGCATGCAAGAGCTGTAACAATAAGAAAAAATACCTTCTCCCCATCGAATGGGAGGAATACCTGAAAACCTTGCAGGATGAACAGTCCCTGGAATAAAACGCTTTAATCCCTAAGGACTCTGACTAAGGCGCCGAGCGTATCCTTCGCTTTGAGGCCGATGTAGTCTGAAGCTCTTGCAAGATTAACGGCGATTTCGAGCAGATCCGAGCTGTTAATGAGGGCCAGGGGTGTCCCTTTTTCTTCGTCTGAATAGGTCCGGGATAGCTTCGGTATCACCAGTTTTCCCACCTCGATCCGGGGTCGCCCGGAGCCGAGAAACCGGTATAATTCCTGGGAGGAAATGTTGGTAATAAGATT